>CAZKRC010000092.1:0-9497 GCA_964555105.1 uncultured Bifidobacterium sp.
GCTCGTCGAGCACAAGCGCGACGTGGTCATCCTGCTCGATTCCATCACGCGCCTGGCGCGCGCCTACAACGTGGTCATCCCGCACTCGGGCAAGATCCTTTCCGGCGGCGTGGACGCCATGGCCCTGCAGAAGCCCAAACGTTTCTTCGGATCGGCGCGCAACATCGAGGGCGGAGGGTCACTCACCATCATCGCCACGGCGCTGGTCGAAACCGGCAGCCGTATGGACGAGGTGATCTTCGAAGAGTTCAAGGGCACGGGCAACATGGAGCTCATCCTCGACCGCAAGATCGCCGAGAAGCGCATCTGGCCGGCCATCGACGTGTTCAAGTCGGGCACGCGCAAGGAAGAGCTGCTGATGAACCCCGACGACCTGCGTCGCGTATGGGTGCTGCGTCGTTACCTGCAGGATCTGTCTCCGGTGGAGATCATGGAGTTCCTGTCGGAGAAGTTGCGCGGGACGAAGACGAATCGGGAGTTTCTTGATAGCATGAACGGATAGCGAACAGCCTACAGCATACAGCGGACAGCGGGAAGACATTTCGTGCCCAAGGTGCCGATATGACGATCCCCGTCAAACTGTCAGCTGTTCGCTGTTAGCTGTAAGCTTACACACGGAGAATCTCATATGTCTGACAAGATCCCCGGTACAATCGGCTTTCTCGGCTTCGGCAACATGGGCGGCGCGGTGGCGCGCGGGGCTGTGGCCGCGGGCATCGTGCCGGCCGCGAACATCCTGATTCACGATCCGGCTTTCGCTTCCGAGGCGCTGGCGGCGCAGGGATTCACGCGCGCCGGTTCGGCGGAGGAAGTGTTCCGTACCGCGGACGTGGTGTTGATGGCCGTGAAGCCGCAGGTATTCAAGGACGTTGCGCCCGCGTGGACGGAACTCGTGTCGGACCTGTCCGGTAAGACGGTTGTCAGCGTGATGGCCGGCATCCGTGCGTCGCAACTGCGCGCGGTGTTCCCCGGCTTCACGGCCGTGCGCGTCATGCCGAACCTCGGCCTCGCCGTGGGCGAGGGTGCGACCGCCATCGCCACGGACGGCGTTGCGGAAGAATCCATCCGTCTCGTCGAAGCGATCTTCAACTCGTGCGGCACCACCGTGCGCGTCGATGAAGACCAGATGGACGCGGTCACCGCCGTGTCCGGTTCGGGCCCCATGTACCTGTTCGAATTCGTGGGAGCGATGACGGAGGCGGGGGTGAAGGCCGGGCTCGCGCGCGATGTGGCCTACGCGTTGGCGGTGCAGACCGCGAAGGGTTCCTTGAAGCTTCTGGAGACATCTACGGATACCCCTGAAACCTGGACCAAACGCGTGTGCTCGCCCGGCGGGACCACGCTGGCGGCCCTCGGGGTATTGCAGGCGGAAGGCTTCCACGGCATCGTGGAGCGCGCCGTCGCCGCGGCGAAGAAGCGTTCGGAAGAGTTGTCCGGCTGACGTACTCCTTCGGCACGTGACCATAAGCAAGAAAGGCCGCTCTCGATCGAGAGCGGCCTTTCTTGCTTATGGTCAGCGGATGTTCAGAACGTCACGATCTTCACGTAAGAGTCCCGTCCGCTGCGGACCTCAATGGTGTACACGCCCTGCGTGGTCCCCGGTGTCCTGATCTCTGTCGCGCGCACGGACGGTGCGATATTGTTGCGGCGGAACAGGGTGCGGCCCGAGATGTCACGCAGCATGACCTGATAAGGTTCGCGCATGTTGTCCACGTTCACGCGGATGAGGCCCGGTGCGCGGGAGAGCCACACGTTGTTGGACAACATGTCGATGTGCGGGCGCAGCGCCGTCGTCGTGTCGGGCGGGGTGGTAGTGGTGTCGATCGGTACGCTGCCGCCGTTCCAGATGCGCGCCGAAATCCAGTTCTGCGCGTAGTCGGCCTCGGTGGTGTAGATCTTTTCGCCGTCCACGGAGGTGATTGAGGAGTCGAACAGGAAACGGGTGTGCCAGTGCGTCACGCTGTCGCCACGGCGTTCCTGGTTGATGCGCTTGATGCCCGATACTTTCAGGTGGATACGCAGACTGTCAAGCGAAACCAGCACGGAGTCGATGGTGCGGTCGGTGAATGTGGGGGTGGCCGAAGTATTCGTCGTGGGGTTCCCGTTGCTGGTATTCATGGGCATGAACCCCGCTCCGTAGGCGGATTGCCTCACCCAGTTGCGCTGTCCCACCTTGAACTTGACCTTGTTCACGCTGGCGGGATCCACCTTCTTGTTCAGGATCAATTCGTAGCCGTCCGTCAGGGAACGGATGCTCATGATTTCGAACTGGGTGGGGTTGGCCTTGGGCTTGAAGACGTAAATCAGGTGCCCGCTCGGGCCGTTGCCCCAGTTACCGATGCCGCGGCCGGCACCGGCGTAAATGGTGCCGTCAGGGCCTTGGGTGATGCGGTTGATGCCCGCGTTACCGGTTCCCAGGGTGTCATTGCGGGGGGGCCCTCCCATGGCGGTATTTGCGTTACCCGGCGTGAACACGAACACCGCGCCCTGTACGTTCGGGGTACCCGTAGTGTCGGGCAAGGTGTCGAGCGCCACGCGCCACAGGCCGCGGCTGTTGATGTCGCCGACGATGATCTGGCCCGCGTAGGGCCCTTGGGTCAGATAGAAGGGCTGCCCGATTCCCACCCAGCCATGCTGGGGGCTGCGGCTGTAACGGTGGATGGCCAGCGGAGGCACGTAATCGGCGGCGCCGCGATCATACCACGCCTGCGCGAAATTGGGGCTGAAGCCGGGGTCCTGGCGGTAGCCGCCGAACTGCATTCTGGGGGCTCCCACCTTGAAAAGCGTGATGGTGTTCATGGGCAGGTAGGACCCCTGATGGTCGCTCACGATGATCGAACCGTTGGGGCCGAGGGCCGTGCCGTTGGGGGACCGGAAACCGCCCGCGAAGGAACGGTTGGCGATGGTGTCGAGTGTCGTGGTCGTGGAGTCCCACACGAGCATGGCCGCACCATAAAAGGACGATGAGTTCAGGTTGGCGAGACCGTTGCCCGCACCGGTGGCACCGCCGTAGGCGGCATAAAATTTGCCCTGGTGATACACGGGCGTGAAGATGTAATGGTGGGCCTGCGAGTTGTGCGCGTTACAGAAACCTTGGGGAAAGCCGGAACAGGAGCTTTTGTTGAACGCGAAGTTGTGGGGCGCCAGATGGCCGTTGTAATCCGTTGCGAGCGGCGTCGCGAATCGCGGAGAACGGTTTTTGTTCGTGTCGGCGGGCGTCGGACTGTTGCTGGGGATCGTGTAAACCGTATCCATGTCGCCGACCCAGATGCGGTCGTTGACCACGGTCACGCCCGCAGGCTGCTTGAAATGCGAGGCCACGGTCTGGACCGTCGCAGCGCCGCTGCCGGGATTGGTGATGAGGGAAACCTTGCTGCGTGCCCGGTTGTTGGGCTTCTGGTCCTGACCGAGATAATCGGTGGTCAAGATCACCATGCGCCCGTCGGACAGCCAGTCGAAGCCGTTGACCGATGTGCAGCCCGCGCCGGTTCCGTTGCAGGTGCCGATGGCGATGGGGGTCCAGGTTGTCATGTCGTACACACCGTTGGCTTTTGTAGGCAGCACCGGGTGTTGGGCGGAAGCGATGGCGACAAGCGTCGCCAGAGCCCACGAGGTCGCGCTGAGTGTCTTCAAGGTCATGTGTTCTCCATGGCACCGCGGCTTCGCGGGGCACGACGTCGCACCCCCGAAAACGGCCTAGAGAATGTAGGGCGAGGTCGCGGATCATGCGCGAGAAATGCGCGGGGGTTGTGATAAGGAGGCGTACCAGACTGTATATACGGCGCGTATAGGCCAAAAACGAAGGCTTCGGGCCGACCCGGTGCTCATTGCGCCCTTTTTTTACGAGGACGTTTTATCCCCGATAAACGCGATAATCCAGCTCGGGGAAGATGTTGTTCGTCAGTTCCAGATTGCGGAGAAAGCCCTCATCAATGCGGTCACCCGCAATCTGCCCTCCCAAAACCAGACAATTATGGACATGCACCTTGGTGCGTCTTACGGCATACTCCACCATCGTACCTGTCTTCATGATGAAGGCCCAATCCGAAGATTGCGCCAGCAGCAGCTCCCGCGCCATCTGGTTGCGGGCGCGCACGTCCAGTTCCCCGCGTTCGGGAAGGTTCGCCGTTTCGTGCATCAGGTCGGCGATCTTGTGCAGATGCGGATAGATCCAGTCGTTCGAACCCTCGAGCCACACGTCGGCGTAACCGCCGGCACCCCAACTTGAAAAGGCGGGTTGGCTGGGGGGGGAGTGGGGATGGCCGTCAAGGACGTCGCGGGGGGTGGCGAGGGTGACCTTATGGTTTTCGGTCAACGCCTTGCGCATCACCGCGCCGAGGAACCGCGGGCCCTCGTACCACCAATGCCCGAACAGTTCTGCGTCGTAAGGGCAGACGATGTTCGCCGGCGCGTCGCCGGGCAGAGCCCGGATCTTCGGATCCACCCATGCGGCTTGCAGGTCGCGGTTGAACAGAAAGTTGGCCGCATGCTCCTCCGCCGCCTGCATCGCCCACGCCTCGACGTACGGGGCCTTGTCGACATTCTTGCCGGTGATGCGGTGGTACTTGATGCCGGTCTGGGTGCGGATGCCCATCGGGTGGATGTAGGGCTTGATGTAATCGAAATCGAGATCGTGCCCGATGTCGCGATAGAACTCGCGATAGCGCGGGTCGCCGGGGTAACCTTCTTCCGCGGACCAAACCGCCTTGGACGATTCGGGATCCCGGGCGAAGGCGAATACGCCGGCCGGGGTTTCCACCGGGGCGTAACACCCCTTGGGGGAGGTCGGTTCGCCTTGCAGAATGCCGTGTGTGTCCGTGAAGAAGTACCGCAGCCCCGCGTCCTTGATCAGGCGGTCGAGGCCGGGATAGTACCCGCATTCACCGAGCCAGATCCCCTGGGGCTGCACGCCGAAATGCTTGTGGTGGTTGCGGACGGCCACTTCGAGTTGCGCCTCCACGGCACGCGGCGAGTGCCGCAGGTTGGGCAGAAATCCGTGCGTCGCGCCACAGGTGAGGATCTCGAGGTTGCCGCGTTGCTGGTAATGCCGGAAGCCGTTCAGCAGGTTGCGGCCCAAGGCTTCGAACTTGATGTGGCACGCTTCGAAGCGGTTGCGGTACATGGCCGCGAGCGGGGCGAACGCCGCGTCGTTTTTGACGCGCGTGCACTCCTTCTCCGCGAGTTCACGCAAGCGGTCGAGGTGATTGGCGTAGCGCGCCTGGAGCAGTTCGTCGGCGAGCATTTCACACAAGGGCGGTGTGAGGCTCATGGTGATGCGGAACGGAAGGCCGTCCTTCGCCAGGGCATCGAACTCGAGAAGCAGGGGGATGTAGGTCTCGGTGATGGCCTCGTACAGCCATTCCTCTTCGAGGAAGCGGGCGTGCTCGGGGTGCCGGACGAAGGGGAGGTGTGCGTGCAGGACGAAATTCAGGGAGGCCATGTCGCCGGTCGATGCTCCGGTTATTCCGCTGCGGGCCGCACAGGTTTCCGGGCCGGCTTCGCGTTGTGGACAGGCCCGGCCATGCCGGACGAAGAGTTCAGTGCACCGGGGCCCTGAAAGTCATCGTCGGAAGACGTCGGCGCGCCCGCCTGTGCGAGGTCCGAAGAACCGTGCGGGGCGCCGTGGCGGGCCGCACGCTCCAGAAGGGCGCGGCCGGCCACGGTGTCCTTCAGGCGGCGGCGCGTGGCGTCCCAGCTTTCGGGAGCATCGGAAGGATTGGAGGTCATGAGCGGCACGAAGTGACCGTTCCCGCCCAGCCAACCGATTTCCGCGTGGTAGGAGAGACCCGGAAACGGGACGCGCACATACCATTTGCGGGCCGTGAACGCAACGGGGAAAACCACGAAGTTGTTGTCGAAAATGTCGCGGGCCGGCCAGTTGAGGCGGAGGGCCTCCTGATAGTTTTCGCCACGCCGCATGCCTTTTTCACATTCGTTTTTCAGGGCGGGCGTGATTTCCCAATACGCGAAGAGGGTCTCCGGATCCTTGGTCATCAGCACGAAGCGGTTTTCACCGTAGACGGCGGGAAGCTCCGGGGTCTCCGGAGGGAAGCCGTATGGCCGCTCGACGTCACGGGCCGGGAATGCGACGGGGCGGCTGGTGGCGGGACGCTTCGACGTCGGCCTTGGCGTGGAGGGCGTGGAGGGCGTGGGCGCGGGGGCGGCTTTTCTGGCGACCGTCCCGACGACTTTTTTCGCGGTTTCTTCCGCCGCGTGCGCGGCGGGTTTCGGGGGAGTGGCCTTTGTGGAAGCGCGCCTGGGAGTACTCATGGTCACCACCCCGTGTTCACGTGAGCTACCTGCGTTTGCGGACCGGTTGTCCCCAGACGCTGACCCCCACGACGGAGGCTGACAGCTTCACGTAGTCCTCTGCGAAAAAGGTATTACCATCGAAGCGGCGATGTCCATACTTCACCGCCACGTCGAGTTGGTGGCCACGGGGCCCCAGCGGCATGCCGAAGCCCGCGGTGGCGAACACCTCGGGGACTTCACGGAGGTAATGGACCTTGTAGCCGCCGCCGGCGCGCCAGGCGGTGCGTTCGAGCAGGCCGTCGAACGGGTTTTCGGAGCCCCGGAACTCGTAACCCGTGCTGACCTGCCAGGCCGGGTTCAGGTGGCCGTCGGTCGACCACGCTTCATAGAAGCCGTCCAGAAGCACGGTTTGGCGGCGGCTGGGCTGCCAGGCGGCGCCCAGGGCGATGACTTTGGGCAATTGGCCGGTGGTGTCCAGCAGGGGGTCGGAACCGATCGTGTTGGTCCGCTGGCTCCGTTCCACGTCCAGCGATGCGGAGTGGGTATAGGAGGCCGCGAGGTCCAGGTTGCCGGGCAGACGCAGCGTGAGCGAGACGGAGGGGTAGCTGCCCTGCGTCCTGGTTTCCAGGGTGGTGTCCACCAGGTTTTCGGCCTCGGGAGGCGCGATGCCGGTGAAGTCGACGGGCCGGATGAACCGGCTCTGGCCCAGGGCGAGGTTTTGCGAGGCACCGACGGCGATCCAGGGCAGGGGAGAGTAGGCCCAGCTGAGGCCGAGCACGTACATGCCGCCTTCGGCGAGATAGGAGGCTTCGGGGTTCATCCCGGTGCCTGGGACGAACACTTCGAAGCGGCGCAAGTGACTTTGCTGGTAGTAGGCCCCGAAGGTTCCGAAGTTTTTGGTCTTGATCAGGGTTCCCAAGGTCGGGAACGCATTGGTGGCCTGACGCGTCGAGGAGGCGTCGTCACGGAGCCAGTCCACGTCCTGCTCGAGCGTGGCGATGAAGATGGTCCGGTCGTGGAACGCGCTGCGGCTGACGTTGGGCAAATAAAAACCCCTGCCCGTGACTGCGGCGAGTCCGCCTTCGCCCAAGGCGCGTTCGCGCGAGCCCATCATGGCGGTGGGCATGCCGTGGCCTTCGTGATGGATCGAGAGGGGCGAGAACTCCGCGAGGGCCGGGGCGGTGGTCAAGACGACCATGAGGGCCGCTGCCCCGGCCACCCGGCCGATGCGGTTTACGCGGCCTGCGCGGCGCGGTGCCCGGAAACCCGACGTACGGAGGGTTTCCGTTTCCCCCCCGAAAAATCCCGTGGATGCTTGATGTGATTGTGAAAGCGCGGTGAAGCGGGGGCTCATCGTCCGGCCTCCAGAGGATACAGATAAAGTTCAAGTCCGACTTCGAGGCGACCGCTCGGGGCGCGTTTGAATTCGATTTCGCCCGTGACCGGGTAGACCACGGCTTGATAGGGGTAAGCGGTTCCCGGCACGCGCGTGGTGTCGTAGACCCGGCGTTCGACCGTCCGCAGGAACATGTCGGGAGCGATGGCGGTGCCGGTGGTGTAGTTGCGGTTGAACAGGGTGCGCAGGCCGCGGGTGACGCGCACCGTGACGGAATCGGCACCGGGCCGGTAGAAACGGACGGCGAGGTCGCGGTTCGCGGTGAGGGGCTTGCCGAGGCTGTCGAGGATGTCGTTGGGTTCCGCGATCGCGTTGACGTTGAAATAGACCTCGACGCGCAGGTCGGCGGCGGCGGGTTTGATGCTGAGGACGGCGGGGCGGGGCCAGCCGGTGCGGCGGGTCAACGTGAGTTCGCGGTGACGGCCGTCGGGGGAGGTGATGAACGTGTCGACGACCGAGGGCGCTCCCACCCAGTGCGTCATGACCTGGCGCAGCGCGGTGTCGCGGGGATGCGCGCGGTACTTGACGACGAGGTTGTCCATGCGGGTGGTGCCGACGCCGCCGTACACGGGGAGCACGAGGCTGTCGGGGCCGGCCGCGAGGATGAGGTCGTCCCGGAAGGCCGCGGTGTCGAGGCCGAGGCTGTCCACGTCGGTGTTGACGCCGAGGTCGATGGCGAAGGGGCCGGCCACGCGCGTGGCGGCGGTGTCGACGGGCAGGCGCATGGCGGCGTACGGTACGAAGAAGCGCCGGTCGAAGTTGCCGGAGGGGTTGGTGCCGAGGTAGTCGTCACCCAGGGTGGGGCGGGCGGGATCGAGCGCGTTGAGTTTGAGCCGGATGCGGTTGAGGAGCGTGTCGCGATTGATGCGCAGGTGCACGCCGCGCGCCACGCCGTGCAGCAGCGTATGGGCGTTCGGCCCGGTGTAACGGTATTCGTAGTTGGTGGCCGGTTTGAACGTGGAGGATCCGATCGTGCCGACATAGGGCTTGATCAGCGTGCCCACGGTGAGGCTGTCGGCGACGTGGCGGCCCGCCCACAGGCCCGCGTTGTAGCGGCGGATGTCCGATTCGGTGCGGCCGCCGGCCTGTCCGATGAAGCGGAACATGCCCGAATCGGCCGGGGTGAGCGGAGAGAGTTCGACGTAGATGGCCCAGCGCCGCGTGGAGTCGGTGGTGTTGAGCAGGCGCGCCTGCAGGTTGGGGAGCGCGCCGGTTTGCGAGGTGTCCTGCACGACGCCGGAGTCGGGGTACGCGCGGCGGGGATAGATGGTGATGGTGTCGCGCGTGCGGCGCGCCGGTTCCAGCGTGGAGAAGGGGACCGGGGTGTTGAGGATGCGGCGGTGCTGGCGGATCAACGAGTCGCCGAAGGCGCCGCTGTCGGGGAGGGAGTACGCCTCCACCAGGATGCGCAGGGAGTCGAACCCGCGCGCGGCTTCGCGCAGATAGCTCCGTCCGATCCGGACGTACTGGTTGCTCACCGTGTCGTTGTTGGTGGAGATCGGCATGGCGGTGAGGCGCAGCGACAGGCCGTTCTTGAGGCTGTCGCGCTGGGGCTGAGTGCTGATCTGGAAGCCCATGCGCGCCTTGGCCACGTAGTCGCCTTCGCGCCCGACCACGAGCAGCGATTCACCATAGTGGTTCAGCGGCACTTCGGTGCCGAACACGCTGTCGACGGGAAGGTCGCTGAGGCTCAGGTGATACAGCGGGGCGGCGATGCGGACGCCTTCGGAGTCGAGGTAGTCGAGACCGGTGCGGCCGGGTTCCTGTCCGCAGGCGGCGAACAACAGGCCCAATCCGGCCATGAATGACGCGTAAGTCAGGGCGCGCGCCCGGGAGAGACTGATTTTCA
>CAZKRC010000093.1:0-9481 GCA_964555105.1 uncultured Bifidobacterium sp.
CATCGTCCGCGTGTCCACGAAGGCCGGCGCTGCCGTCACCAACTTCGTGCAGAAGACGACGCTGCCCTAACGGCTCCGCCCTGCGCTCCGGGTCGCCCGCAGCGCAGGGCTGGATGAACATGAAAAGGCGTACCGCTCCGTGCGGTACGCCTTTTCTTTTCCCGTTTTTCCGGCTCCCCTCCACACCCCCGTCACCCTTGGGTAAAAAAAAACCGTGGAATGAGCGGTTTCAAGACGTTGTCGGCAAGTGATAGCGACAAGAAAGCGACAACCGGCGTCGGGTGTTGTATCTTCGCGACCTATCACGTCCCCTTGATGCTTCCTCACTTTTTTCCGGTTCCTTACGCCTCATGACTCTTGCCCGCCTCCTCATCTTCCTGAGTGTCGTGACGTCGGTGCTCTCCCTCGTCCATCTCTACGTCTGGTTCCGCGTGATCCGCAACGCGGCGCTGCCATCGCCCTGGGGGCGCATCGCCACCATCACGCTCGTCGTGATGTGCGCCGCCATCCCCATGATGTTCCTGATCCGGAACAGTTGGCCGCGCGAGGTGGTCACGCCGCTCTCGTGGATCGTCTATTCCTGGATGGGCGTGCTCTTCTACCTCTTCGTCTTCTCGCTGCTTTCCGATCTCGGCCGGCTGACGGCCGGCCTGTTCGGCGCGATGCCGCAGGATCCGGACCGGAGGCACTTTCTGGGCCGCGTCATCGCCGGAGCGATCGCGACGACCGCGGCGGCGACCGGGATCGGAGGCCTTCTGCATGCACGCGGCTTCCGCATCAAAACGGTGGAGGTCACCCTCGACAAACTGCCCCGCTCCGCCTCGGGTTACGTCATCGCGCTGCTGACCGACATCCACATCGGCCCCATCATCAACCGGAGCTACATCGAGGACATCGTCCGCGAAACCAACGCCCTGGATCCCGACATGATCGTGATCACCGGAGACCTGGTGGACGGCAGCGTGGAGGAACTCCGGGAACACGCGGCACCGCTGGCGCGACTCACGGCGCGCGACGGGGTCTGGTTCGTCACCGGCAACCACGAGTATTACTCCGGCGCCGATCCGTGGATCGCGCACCTGAAAACGCTCGGCATTCCGACCCTGCGCAACGAGCGCGTCGACATCCGCGGCCTCTTCGATCTGGCGGGCATCGACGACGCGAAATCGCGCGGCATGGCTCCGGGCCACGGCCCCGACTTGCCCAAGGCCCTGGCCGGCCGGAACCCCGAAAAGCCCGTGGTCCTGCTGGCGCACCAACCGATCACCTTCCCTGAAGCCGTCCGCGCCGGTGTCGACCTGCAGCTGTCAGGCCACGTTCACGGCGGCCAGATCGTCCCTTTCAACTGGTTGGTCAAACTCGAACAACCCTACCTCGACGGCCTGCACCGCGACGGCACTTCGCAACTCTACGTCAGCCCGGGAACGGGATTCTGGGGGCCGCCCATGCGGATCGGCACCACTTCGGAAATCTCGCGGATCGTTTTGAAAGGCATGGAGGGGGCGTAAGGCGCCCCTTGTCCCGGCTTTGTCACGCGTCTTCGGAGGCCGCCGCTCCGGCGGCTCCCGACGGGGCACCGGTTTCCGGGATCCCGAGATTCAGGCCGCGACGCACATCCCTCCAGTAACGCAACATCTTGTCGCGGATGGCTTCCGGGCCGTGACCCGAGATGGCCTCCTTGACCGGACCGACCTCCACGAGTTCGTTGTTGGTCCCACCGCATTCGACCAACCCCACGGGGCCGCCCGCATAAATCAGGTTGCAGAAGTTGAATGAACACCGGATGAAGTGCCGTCCTGAAATCGCCACGTTCTCGGCCAGAAATTCCCGGCCTTCAACGATTTCAAGCCCCGGCGCCGGGCGTAAGCCGGTATCGGATGACGGGGATCCGGAGTGATCTGCCTGGTGGTCGGACATGGGGGAATAGTAGTTGGTGGTTGGTGGTTGGTGGTTGGGAGTTGGTGGTTGGGTGCTGATGGCCCCGTTCGGAGCGGGCCCGGTGTCCTGAAACGTCCTTGCGCTGCAAGGTCCTTGGTGAGAGGGCCCGGCGGTCACCAGGCGTCCTTCCTCTCTCAATCGCCGGTTTTGGGTGTTTTCACCCATGCCACGTAGTCGCGCACGGCGGTTTCCGCAGCGGTGGCAAGGTCGGCGAAGGCCCGCGCGAAGGGTGGCGGTTTTTCCGTCAGACCGAGGATGTCGTGCAGAACCTGAACCTGGCCCGTGGTGCCGGCGCCCGCTCCGATGCCGATCGTGGGCACGTCCACCGCCAGGGTGATCGCCCGGGCCGTTTCGGCTTCCACGTTTTCCAGAACCATGGCGCAGACACCCGCATCGCGGATGGCCCGCGCCTCGGCGATCAGGCGTTCCCGATCCTCGTCCTCCACGCCGACGCGGCGGAATGAACTGGCGGTTTGCGGGAGGACGCCCAAATGACCAATCACGGGGACGCCGCTTTCGACCAACGCCTGGATGACTCCCGGTTTGGAGCCTTCCAGCTTGACCGATGAGGCGCCGATCTCGACGAGGCGCGTGGCGTTACGCACGGCGGACTCCACCGTCGCATCGGCGCCATAGGGCAGGTCGATGCACACGTGGGTTTCAGGCGCGCCACGGCGTACGGCGGCGGCGAACAGTTCCATCTCCGGCATGCCCACGCCGCGGGTGCTGGTCAGGCCGAGAACGACGTTGGCGAGGGAGTCGCCCACGAGAATGATGTCCACTCCGGCGCGTTCCAGAACGCGGGCGAAGGGGTGGTCATAAGCGGTACAGACCACGAGGGGACCGGGATGGCGGGCAAGATCGGCGGGAGATAACATGACACCCCCAATGTAAAACCGTAGGAGCCCCTTGCAACGTCCCTTCCGACGGTCGCCCTTCTCGTCGGCCGCGTCGTCGGCCGCGTCGGCCGGTCCTCGCCCTGAGGCTCATCCATAAGTGTCGTCCACAAACCGCCAGAAATCGGACAGCCGGAGCGGAGGGGACGGCGGCTGTGCCGCTGCGAACGGTGCGGACGCCGCAAAAACCGGGAGAAGGTCTGCCGCGGTCCGCACCGTTCGCACGGCGTCGGGAGAGGCCCCCAAGGCCAGGCCGAACCAGCGGAAGACCGGAGCAGGGTCGGAAAAGCGCGCGCGCAACGCCGCCAGGGATTCCGCGCCGCGCGACTTCGAGAGTTTTTCGTTGAGATCGTCGAGGATCAGCGCGTGATGCCAAAAGCGGATCGTGCCGAAATCCCGGATGTCGAGCGCGGTGGCGAGCGCGAGCTGCGCGCCGGTGGAGGGCATCAGGTCCTGCCCGCGCACGACGAAGTTGACGCCATGCGCACGATCGTCGACGACGGAGGCGAGCTGGTACGCCGGCTCGCCGTCGCGACGGACCACGACGAAGTCTCCCATGTCGCGTGCGGGATGGAGCCGCAGGGTGCCGCCCGCGGCATCACGCAGGACCACCGGATCGGGCGGCAAGCGGAAGCGCAACGCGCAGCCGGTGGCGGCCGGCAGGGTCCCCGGGCCACGCTTGTCGAAAAACCCCGCGAGGGATGTTCCCAGGTCGCGGCAAGTGCCCGGATACAGTGGTCCCGACTCCCGGATGCGGGCGCGGGAACAGCTGCAGGCATACACCGCCCCCTTTGCGACCAGTGTCCGGACGGCGACGTGATAGTCGTCGAGTCGCAGCCGCTGTGAATCCCGGGCCTTGAATCCCGCGACATCGCGAGGGCCCGCATCCCAGTCGAGACCCAGCCATTGCAGGGAGGCGAACACATCCTCCAGGTAGTGATCCTGGGCGCGTGCGGCGTCGAGATCGTCGATGCGCAGGCGCACCGTTCCCCCGGTGGCGCGCGCCGCCAGCCACGTCAGGACGAACGACCACGCGTTGCCGATGTGCAATAATCCGCTGGGCGTAGGGGCGATCCGGGTATGAAACTTCAGGGGCATGTGGGGAGTTTATGTGTCGGTGCGATACGGGGATACGGGAAAGGGGCTGAGGAACACCGTCCCCGCCGACAGGCAGGGCGTCCGTCGCAAAATACCAAGACCGGCGGCCGGGCATCGAGGGGAAGGCATGCCCGCTGTGGCCTCCGCTTCCGCCGTCCATCCGGCATCCATCGGCCACCCATCAACCGTCCGTCAGCCCATCCGTCAGCCATCCATCAGCGCGCGCCAGACGCCGATGGATTTGACCGCCTTTTGTCCTCCGGCATGACGCCCCAGGAAATGCAGCAGAAAGTCCTCCGCCTGTTCGGCCTCGCGCCACCCGATGTCAGGGAAAGGGTCCGGGAGGTCTTCGCTTTCACCAGCGCCTGCCGCGGGCGATGCGCTTTGTGCCTGCACGGCATCGAGCCACCGGACAACGCGGTCGCGCAGGCGCACCCCCCCCCCACTTCCCTCCGATTGCCGTTCGCAACGGGTGCATACCGGACCACCTTGGTCGATGAGGAACGGAATGGTTTGCGCCGTCGACGAGTCCCCCGCCGCGGGGAGGATCACGCGGGCATCGCAGTGGATGCAAAAACGGAACTGGGGCTGAAAGCCGGACAATCGGCAAAAGTCGAGCAGGTGGCCGGCGAAGACGACTTCGAGCGCGCGACGCAAAGGCGGTGCGGCTTCAAGGCGCGCCATGACCCTCAGCAAGGCATCATGAAAATCGGGCGCACGCGCTTCATCCGGCATGTACTTTAGCAAGACCTCACCGCACGCCTGCGCCAATGCCTGCTTCACGATGTCCTCGCGCACGCCGGGGTGGTCCCGCAACAGCGCCACATCGGAAAGAATGCGCATTTCGCCGCGTGACTGGGCGGGAAACAGGAACTGCAGATGCACCACGGGCTCCAGCAGTCCGTGCAACCGCGACTTCTGACGTTTCGCACCCTTGGCCATGAAGGAAACCACGCCATGGTCGCGCGTGTACGCCTTGAGGATCAGGCTCGATTCCGAGTACGGAATTTTGCGCAGGATGAACCCGGTGTCGGTGATGTTGGCCACGAGGGGAAAATCTGAAATATTGAAGTATGAACTATGAAAGGAACACGGAAAAAGTAGCAAGGAGGGAGATAGTCGGATTTCCATATGCATTCCGATATCCCCCCTCCGTCGTCCAGTCTTCTGTCCTCATTTCATATTTCTGATTTCTGATTTCTGATTTTGCCTTAAAACCCATACTCCATCCCCCACTCCACGCGCCCGCCCGGGTCCAGGTGCGTTTCGAAGTACGGTTCGAACGAGAACGTCCGGGCGTTTCCCCACACCGGCATCCACGCCACGGGGAACGCGCAGGTCACGTGCACCGCTCCCACCAGGGGGTGAAACTGCTCCACGACCAGCGGTTCGTCCCATCGCATCGTCAACGGCTGATAAAATCCTTTTTCCCACGCGTACACACCGACGCGCCGCAGCTCCCTGCCGGAAGACACCATGAAGGCGGGGTTCTCCGGCATCGCCACCTCGCGCGAAAAGCGGCACAGCCGTTCCTGCACGGGAAAAAACGGATGCGCGAACCAGCGCAGCGGCACGGGCACCTTGCCGTGATTGACCACCATCGTCCGGGAGACGACGCGACGATCGTTCAACCCCACGTCGCGCTTGACTTCCACCGCCGCACCCGCGAACTCCTGCAGCGTGCACATGCGCACGTTGTCGACACCCGGGACCACGACCCAGTCGGCGAACGCCGTCACCGTGGGATTGTCGCGCACATGGAACGGCGTCACCGGGCTTTCGCGGCGCACCGTCCCGACGCCGAGGACGCACACGTCCTCACCGACCGCGACGGTGTCGCCCCCGCCGGGAAACAGGGCGGTCTCGAACACTTCGGGCGCTCCCTGTCCATCGAAGCGCGTGGTTGCGCCGGGATGGAACGGCCCCGACAGCAAAGGCCCGCGCTGCGCATCCTCCACCTGCCAGATGTACCCGCCCGCGCAATAACGACTGCCCAGTTTGTCGCGGTCACGCACAGGATCCAGCACGCTGACACGGAGTTGATCATTGTGAAGAAAAATCATGACCCGCAAATGTATACCGGAAGCGGGGGTCCTGCCGCATGTTTGCCGCAGAGGCCCGCCGCGCTCCATCGGGCCACGGGCCCCTCCCTGTCCACGGGCATGGCCACGCAGCCGTACGCGTAAACCCGTGCGCAACCGGTGCGGAACAAGGCGGAACAGCATGCGCGTGCGCTGACTCCTGTGTAGATTTCGGATCCACCATCCGTCTACCGTCGCCCTCGGCCACCCGCCGGGGCGGGAATCCCCGGAGCCACCATGATGTTCCCCTCGCTGAAACGCTTTTCGTTCCGCACCGCCACCTTGGCCTTCGCCGGCATCATGGGGATGCTGGCCGCGTTCACCGGTTGCAAAAAGGAAACCGCGGAGGCCGGCCGTATCGTCATCGGCCTCAGCCTCGCCGACCTCAAGGAAGAGCGTTGGCAGCGCGACCGCGACTTCTTCGTGGCCAAGGCGAAAGAACTGGGCGCGGAGGTGATCGTGCAGGACGCCTCGGGTGACCCCAATGCCCAACTGCGCCAGGCCGACGGGCTGCTCGCGAAGGGAGTCGACGTGCTCGTCGTCGTTCCCAAGAACGCCGACGCCGCCCGCCCGATCGTGCTGAACGCCCGCGCCAAGGGCGTGAAGGTCATTTCCTACGACCGCCTGATCGCCGATGCGCCGGTCGACCTGTACCTCTCCTTCGACAACGTCAAGGTGGGAGAGATCCAGGCGCGGGCCATTCTCGAACGCGTACCGCAGGGTGATTATCTCATCCTCAAGGGCGACCCGGCGGACAAGAACTCCGACATGATCCATGAGGGCCACATGAATGTGCTGCGCCCGCACATCGACGCCGGAGCGGTCAGGATCGCGGCCATCCAGTCATGCGACAAGTGGCTGCGCAGCGAGGCGCTGCGCATCACCGCCGACGCCTTGCAGCGGCACACCATCGACGCCATCGTGGCCAGCAATGACGGCACCGCGTCCGGCGCCATCGCCGCACTTGAGGCCAAAGGCCTCGGGGGCAAGGTCCCCGTGTCGGGACAGGACGCCGACCTCATCGCCGTGCAGAACGTCTGGAAAGGCCTGCAAGCCGTCACGGTGTACAAGCCGATCCGGCAGCTGGCGGAAGTCGCGGCCGAGCAGGCCGTGAAGGCCGCACGGGGCGAGGCCCTCGACGCCGGAGCGGAGAAGCTGGCCAACGGCGACTACGAAGTCCCCACCCTGTTCCTCGAGCCCGTCGCGGTCACGCGGGACAACATCATGAGCACCGTCGTCGCGGACGGTTTCCACCGCGAAGAGGATGTGAAGCGGTAGATCCCGGAATCGTAAAGCCGGCGCGGCGCCCCGCGAGGTGCAAGAGCATGGCGATGCGCCCTTGCCCCCCACTCGCGCCCCGTCACCGCCTTTCCTACCTTGCGCCCCATGCCCCATCCTTCGACCTACTTCTGGCTGCGCATCGCCACCTCCCCCGAAACCACCGAACTCGACCAATACAACCTGATCGAACAGGGAGCGCTGGGGACCGAAGAGGAAACCGGACCGTCCGGGCCGACGATCCTCGCCTCCTTCGCCGACCTCGAAAGCTGTCGCATCGCCCGCGAAGCGCAGCGGGACGACCTGGTCCTCGGCTGGGGCGAGAACCCGTGGGAAGACTGGGATCGCAGCTGGCGCGAGCGCCAAACCCCCGTGGACGTCACCCCCGCGCTTACCGTCTGCCCCCCGTGGGTCGATGCCCCCGCCGGTACGGCGCATGTCATCCGCCTCGAAGCCAAGATGGCGTTCGGGACCGGCTCGCACGAATCGACCCGCATCGCGGCCCTGCTGATGGAATCCCTGGATTTGAAAGGCAAAAGCGTGCTGGATGTGGGGACGGGGACGGGCATCCTGGCATTGTATGCCTCCCGGCGCGGCGCCGGGTTTTCCGCGGGTTTCGACATCGATCCCGTGGCCGGCCCCTGCCTGCGTGAAAACCTCGACCTCAACCCGCTCGACGATGTTTCCGCGCCCACGTTCTACGTGGGGACGCTTGATGCGCTGCGCGATCACGCCCGCTTCGACGTGATCGTGGTCAACATGATCCGTACGGAAACCTGGCCCTATCTGGCCGATTTGCGGGAGCGACTCGCTCCCGGCGGGCGGCTCGTATTTTCAGGCCAGCGCACCGAAGACCAGCCCCATTGGCATGAATGGTTCAAAACCTCGGGCGTCGGCATCGAAACCGAAGTCACGCTGGGCGAATGGTGGGGGTTTACGGGGAAAATCTGAAATCTGAATTCTGAAAACAGGCAAGCCAAACAAGCATCACGCGAACCACTCATGCAAACCACCAAGCTTTGCATGAAGCACAGGTCGATGTCTGGGGGGGCGTTCAGAAGTTCGGACGCGAAACCAGCGCGACAAGGACGCCAGGAAGGCCGACCTTAAAATTTCTGATTTCTGATTTCTGATTTTTCTTCGGACCCACCCCGGTACTCTTCAAGCCTGATCGCGGCACATGATGCCGAAGCCTACCGTTGCTGCTTTCGCCCTGGCGGGGTTCGGATCGACGATCATTGCGCGGGGCCTGACTTTCCCGGGATGAGCATTCTTAAAGGTACTCGGAAAACGCCGCAAACGCAAACGGTCGGGTACATCCCTGCGCGCGCACTCAGACGAGGGACAACGCTTCGCCCCGGCCCTCCTCACCCTCTCGATCCTCCCGCGTCTTCTTGCGCGCGCGCAGGTCCCGGAAAAACGCGCGCAACAACTCCAGGCATTCCTCTTCCATGGCCGGGCCATCCACCGCAACCACGCGGTTGATCGGATTCTCGTCGAGGATGCTGAACGTCGACCCGAGCGCACCGAGACGCTTGTCGCGCGCCCCGTAAACCACGCGCGCCACCCGGCTGTTGAGGATGGCCCCGGCGCACATCGGGCACGGCTCGAGGGTGACATACAGGGCACAGCCTTCAAGCCGCCAGTTGTCGAGCGCCTGGCACGCCGCGCCGATCGCGAGGATCTCCGCATGCGCGGTCGGATCGCGCAAGGTTTCCATCTGGTTATGCCCGCGCCCGAGTACGCGGCCATCCTTCACGATCACGCAGCCGATCGGCACCTCGCCCTTTTCGCCGCTGAGCACGGCTTCGCGCATCGCCATACGGAGAAAACGCTCGTCCTGCGCAGGGTCAAGGGGGGAAAGCAAGGTGTCTTCGGAGAGCATGGGGAGGTTCCTGGGCAAAGCGGATATTCAATAGAACAGTGCAGCAATAGAACAATAGAACAATGCCGCATTGGGCGCGCGGGGCGTGGGGACGTTATGACATCACAGCAGCACAGCAATAGAACACAGGGGGGACCACTCCAGAAGGCCAGAGCGTCCGTCATCGCCAGCGTCCCACTCCCCACCTATTCGTCTTCTACGTCCTGCCCATGGAGCGCCGGATCGCCCTACTGCTGTACTGTTGTACTGTTGTACTGCTGTACTGCTGTACTGCTGTACTGCTGTACTGCTGTACTGCTGTACTG
>CAZKRC010000094.1:0-9444 GCA_964555105.1 uncultured Bifidobacterium sp.
ATTCGTTCAACCTGCTCGACGCGCGCGGCGCGATCTCGGTGAACGAACGTCAGGGCTACATCCTGCGGGTCAGGGCCCTCGCCAAGGCTGTCGCCGAGGCGTGGTTGCGGAATCGCGAATCGTTGGGGTTCCCGATGGTACGCGATTCCGTAGGGGGGATTCATGAATCCCCCCTACAAACGCCCGTTCCGGGCGTTGCAACCACGCCTGCCACCACCGCCCCCCTGCTCATCGAACTCGGCGTCGAAGAAATGCCCGCGCGCGTGTTCGGCCCGTTGCTGGAAGATCTCCCGCGCCTCCTCGACAAACATCTGAAGGCCGCCGCCCTCGAACTGCAGGATGTCCGCATCTTTGCGACCCCGCGCCGCATCGTGATCTCCGCCGCCTCCATGCTCACGCGCCAGCCCGACCAGTCGCTCGCCATGAAGGGCGCGCCCGAGAAGGTCGCGAAGGACAAGGACGGCAACTGGACGCAGGCCGCACTGGCGTTCGCGAAGAAAAACGGCCTCGCCGAAAGCGACCTCAAGATCGTGGATGGATATCTCTTCGCGCAGGTCGAGAAGAAGGGGCGCGACGCTCTCGAAATTCTCGCCGAAGCCATCCCTGCGATCTTCTCCGACATCCACTGGTACAAGACCATGAAGTGGGGCAACGGCGAGACCGAGAGCTTCGTACGCCCGGTGACGTGGCTGGTCGCGCTGCTCGGTGAGCGCGTGATTCCCGTGAGCTTCGCAGGTGTGACCGCCGGCGACAAGACGCGCGGGCACCGCTTTTTGAAGAACGAATGGATCGCGGTGACCGCGGACCGCAAGGCCTATTTCGACACGCTGCGCGCCGCCAAGGTGGTCGTCGACCAGAACGAGCGCAAGGACGCCATCCGCGCGCTCACCATCGACACCGCGGAGAAAGCCGGACTCAAGTGGCGCACCGACGAGGCGCTGCTCGATACGGTGACTTGGCTGACCGAATGGACGGTGCCCGTGTTGTGCTCGTTCGACGAAACGTTGCTCGCCATCCCCGAGGAAGTGCTGGTCTCCGAAATGCGCGAGCACCAGAAATTGTTCGCCCTGACGGATGCGGGCGGCAAGCTCGCCAACCGGTTCGTGGCCATCTCCAACATGGAGACGGACGACTACACGTTGATCCGCGAAGGCAATGAGCGCGTGGTTCGCGCCCGCTTCGCCGATGCCGAGTTCTTCCTCGCGGAGGACAAGAAGAAGACGTTGCGCGAATTGCGCGAGGAACTGAAGACGGTCGCGTTCCTGAAGGACCTGGGCGCGGGCGCGAGCATTCACGCCAAAACCGTGCGCCTCGAAGGGCTCGTGACCGCGCTCGCGGGCAAGCTCGGCTGGGACGCCGCGAAGACGAAAACCGTCGCCGAAATCGCGGCGCTGGCGAAGAACGACCTCGTGACCAACATGGTCGGTGAATTCCCCGAACTGCAGGGCACCGTGGGGCGCTACTACGCGCTGGCCGAAGGCTTGCCCCAAACAGTGGCCGACGGCATCCTCGACCACTACAAGCCCCGCAACGCGGAAGACGGATATCCGGAAACGGATGAGGGTGCTTTGGTCGGCCTTGCCGATCGCCTCGACACCTTGGTGGCCCTGTTCGGCAAGGGGAAGATCCCGACGGGCTCCGCCGATCCGTTCGCGCTGCGCCGCGCCGCGTGGACGACGATCGCCATCTTGCACAAAAAGAGGATCCGCATTCGGCTCTCGGAGCTTCTGGACCACGCGATCGCACAGTTCGACGGCGTCTTGAGCGCAGCGGAACGGGAAGGCCTGCACGACAAACTGCTGGCGTTCCTGCGTGACCGCGCGCGCAACCTCTTCGCGGAGACGGGGCGTCCCGGCCTCCCCGGCGGCATCGCATCCGATACCTTCGACGCCGCACTCGCCGCCTCGATGACGGCAGGAACGGAATCCTCCTGGGAAGACATTCCCGGTTTCGTTTCGCGTCTCCAGGCTCTGCAGGGTTTCCGGAACAGTCCCGAATTCACGCACATTGCCGAAACCTTCAAGCGCGTCAACAACATCCTCAAGGATGCGGCCGAAGGCCCGTGGGATGCGACGGCGCTTTCGCAACCGGTGGAAAGAGCGCTTGTGGACGCGCTCACCCAGGCTTCGACCGCCGTTGCATCCGCCGTGAAGGATCAGGCGTGGGACAAGGCGCTCGGCACTATCGACTCACTGCAAAAGCCCGTGGCGGATTTTTTCACGGGCGTCATGGTCAACGACCCTGACGCAGCGATCCGTGCAGCCCGCGTGGGCTTGCTGCGCGATGTGCGCCGCGTGGTCCTGAACGTCGCGGACTTCAGCGCGTTCCAGGGCTGAGCGCCCGGCGGCGTCAAGTCGCATCTTCCGCGTTCCGAAGGCCCGGTCCGCATCCTCAAGGATGATCGGATCGGGCTTTTTCATTTCACGGATCGGAGCTCTCGCAGTGCCGCCACGTCGCGCGTGGGTGGGCTTCCGAAGTGTCGCGCGTACTCGCGACTGAACTGCGATACGCTCTCATACCCGACCTCGAACGCCGACTCCGAGACCGAACGCCCGCCGAAACGCATCAGCTTGCGCGCCTCCAAAAGCCTCAGCTGCTTCTGAAATTGAATGGGACTCAAGCCCGTCACTTGCTTGAAGCCTCGATGGAAGGTGGTCACGCCCATGCCCACGCGCCGGGCGATCGGTTCGACATCGATGGCCCGCGCGTAGTTCTCGCGGATCCAGCGCACCGCGCGTTGAACCCCAGGGGCCTTCCCCTCCCCGAAGATCGCTTGGCGCACGCGCCAGCCCTGCGGCCCGATCAGAACCCGGTATAAAATCTCCCGTTCATAGGCCGGGGCCAACGCGGCGATGTCGTCGGGGTGCTTGAGCAAGCGCAACATGCGCACCCACGCGTCCACGAATTCGATCCCGACGGCGCAAGCGCAGAAGCCCTCCACCGCGTTGCGGCGCACGACCGATTCCGGAACCTGTTTCAAAAGTTCCAGCACCGAATCCTGGTTGATCCGTAGCGCGACCGACAAGTACGGGGCTCCCTCGCGCCCCTGAACCACCCGGCCGGTCGCGGGGAGCTCGGTGGGTACGACGAAATAGGAGGGCGCGGTCATACGGATGCTCGTATCGCCGACGGTGAGATGTTTGCCGCCTTGCACGACGAACCCGATCATCGGCTCGTATATGGCCGCGAGTTGATGCTGGGGCACATCCCCTTGGATGAGCAGCACGCCGGGAATGGGAGTTTCGGTCGGCTGCGTGGTGGCACAGGAGGCCAAGGAGGCGATCTCGTCCAAACGGGATTGTAAGGCATCGTTCATGCCGAGCACGATAGCACTTTAGGTTGTTTCAGGCTAGTTATCGAGGATATTATTGGGTTTATTTCTTTTTTAAAGTATTTCAAGTGGAACTTTTAGGCAAGTGTGCGACAGTTTTGCGTCTCGGGTTTTGAGCCGCCGGCGATGACATTCCGTTCATGCCGGAAGCACTCGAAACAACTTCGATACCGCCGGATATAAACGCACTTCCACACTCAGGAGTTCCCATGAAAATCGCACTCATCACCGGCGGCAGCAACGGCATCGGCAAGGCCACGGCCCTCCAACTCGGCAAGCGCGGCGTCGGCGTACTGCTGACCTACAACTCCGACAAGCAGGGCGCCGAAGATGTAGTCCGCATGATCGAAGAGGGATCAGGCGCGCGTGCCGTCGCCCTGCGACTCGACCTCAGCCGCCGCGACACCTTCGCCGACTTCGCACGAAGCGCGCAGGATGCCCTCGATACCACGTGGGAACGAGAGACCTTCGACTATCTGGTGAACAACGGCGGCGTGGGAGGAGGCATGCCCTTCGAGTCGATGACCGAAGAGTACTTCGACACCTGCCTGCACACCAACTTCACCGGGCCATTCCTGCTCACGCAGCGCCTCCTGCCGTTCCTTGCGAACGAAGGTCGCATCGTCAATGTCTCGAGCTCCTCGAGCCACGGATCCTTCCCGGGATATTCTGCGTACGGTGCATCCAAGGCCGCGCTGACCTCGTGGACCCGTTATCTCGCCAAGGAGCTTTCGCCGCGCAGGATCCGCGTAAATGCGGTCTCACCCGGCCCCGTGCACACCAACCTGGGCGGGGGAGTGTTCGACAAACACCCCGAATACATTCAACCGCTCGCCGACCAAACTGCGTTGGGACGCATCGGAGCTCCGCCCGACATTGCGCACGTGATCATCGGACTTTTGTCCGAAGAGTTCGGGTGGGTCACGGCCCAGGACATCGAAGTGTCGGGCGGATTCCTCCTCTGACCCACGGGCCCCGAGCCCGCGCACAGAAATGGCATCGCCGCTGGTCTGCGCGGGCTACCCCACCCCCAAAAACACCATGTCTAACGCCTTGTCGCGCCCGCTTCGGATCACCTCCACGCAGACTCCATGCGTCTCCCCTCTTCCAGGAGTCCTCATGCGCACTCTCGCCCCACTCATGCCGATCGTTCTGGCTGGCGGCTTGATGACCTGTTGTTCATCACCCCCACGCTATCCGGTCTCCGATCATTTCGACGGCAGCCGATTTTTCAATCCGGGGAACGAGGGTACGCACGGCGCGATGGATATCGTGAAGTTGCTCGCGACCATTCGGTTCGAAGCATGGCCTGATCGCGTTGAGAACCAGAAGTCCGAAAGGGCGGATGTGGCGACACCCGAAAACCTGAACAGTGGTGAAGTCGCGGTGACCTTCATCGGACATGCGTCTGCGTTGATCGAAACCACGGCGATCACTGTCATTACCGACCCCGTGTGGTCTGAACAAGTGGGTCCCACGAGGTGGCTCGGACCGACGCGCGTGCGGGATCCCGGTATCGCCTTCGAAGAACTGCCGCATATCGATCTCGTGATCATCAGCCACAACCATTACGATCATCTCGATCTTGCCACCCTGAAGCGCTTGCACGCGCGCTTCTCCCCGACCTTCCTCGTTCCGCTGGGCGACGCGCGCCTCTTTACGAATGCGGGGATCACCGACGTGCGGGAAATGGACTGGTGGGAGGTGCACGCCATCGCCGAGGCGAAAGTGACATTCACCCCGAATCAACATGGATCGGCGCGAGGACTATTCGACCGCAACAAAAGCCTGTGGGGCGGATACATGATCGAGACGGGTAGTACACGCGTCTACTTCGGCGGCGACGCCGCATACTCATCCGCGTACCGCGAGATCCGCGAGCGTCTGGGTGCACCCGACGTAGCCTTGCTGCCCATCGGTGCCTACGAGCCGAGATGGTTCATGAAGTCGGTGCACATGAACCCCGCGGACGCTGTGCGCGCACATCTCGATCTGGAGGCGGGGCACTCCGTCGGAATCCACCACGGAACTTTTCAACAAACCGAGGAGGCCATCGCCGCACCGCCACGCGCGCTTGAGGAGGCCTTGAAGTATGCCGGCCTGGATGCCGGGGATTTCAGTGTTCCGGTGACAGGATCCCGCCGAATTCACGGCGGGAGTGCCACCGCGCGGCACGTCGCGGACTTGTGCACACTCCAGGCACCAGCGTCTCCCTGACCGGAGAATAAAGGAATGGAGAAAAGACGGGAGAAACAGGAGAGACGACGGAGACGGACACGCCCTGACGCCTGTCCGCCCGCCGTCGGCTCCTCTCCTCCTCGACTTCATCTTCGCTTGCTAAGGCGTTGCGGGCGTACCGGCGGGCATGGCCGGCGATCCGGAACCCGGCATGGGCGGCGTCGCCTGGGGCCTCCCGGGAGCGGTCGGATCCACGACCGTGTCACCCCGATCCCGGTTGACGGGATCGTCCGGATCCCCCACCTCGGTGGTATCGAGCGGGCCGTAGCCGTCATCACCGGGGGGCACCATCGTCGTATCGGTCTCCAGCGTATCGGTGTAGGGCACCATCGGGGGCACATCGCCACCGTAACCCGCTCCCTGCCGGCAATTGCGCATCACCAGCAGGGCCAGTATGACAATCAACGCGACGACGAGAACATAAGGCCAAACAGGACGTTTCGGGACTCTCGTTTCCATGGTTCTGTTCCTTTCGTTTCACGGATGCCGGATGGCGTCCGCGGAGGCTCCGGCCGGTTGTCGGCGGAGCGCGCTCTCATCAGCTTACAAGATGGTGGACACGAAACAAGTCGCGACACTCGGCGCAACTCAAAACCCCGGACGCACCGGAATCAGGCTGGTGTCGGCGGTCGAATCGCGCGGCATCCGGTTGGCGGGCACGGTCGTTTTGTCATCGACACGCTTGTTGCGCAGCGTGTCCGCCATGCGGGTGGTGTCCCCGGCCCGCACCTTGTCCGTCGTGCGGACCTTTTCGGTGGTCGTGGTCTTGCGTGTGTCACGGCTGTCGCGAGTATCGTTGTCGGCCTGTACCGGGGTTGCCGACAACGCAAGGGAGACGAAAAGCGCGGGAACGGCGGCGAGAGGTGTCAGTAGAATCTTCATGGTCAGCTCCTGGGCATGGGGTGTTGTGGGGGTGATGAATCCACAGAAACAGCATACAAGAAGACCGCCCCCGACCCAGACACCGACAACATTTGATCCGGAACCGCAAGGAAACTTTACAAACGACCTTCCCGGCTGCGGGTCATGCTAAAAAAGGGCACATGACGACGTCATATGCCCTTCGAATCGTTATGTCCCGTGCGAATGGAATCGTGAAAGGATGTGAATACGGAATACGCCTTCAGACACCGGAACCGCGAAATGCCTTGTGCCCGCCTAGGGCGCGCGACGGGAACGCGCTTTATCCAGCGCCTCGAGCACATCCTTGCTGTGCCCCGACACATCCACTTTTTTCCAGGTTCGCGCGATCCTGCCGTCGGGATCGATCAGGAAGGTGTTGCGGGCGGACAACTTCTTCACGCCGAGATTCATCACCGAACCATAAGCGGCGGAAACCTTGGCATCCGTATCCGCAAGCAGCTTGAATGACAACCCTTCCTTGGCGCAGAAATCGGCGTGCGTCTCCACGTCGTCCACACTCACGCCCAGCACGACGGCATGACGCTCCGCATACTGCGCGGAGTCACGTTGAAAATTGCGGCCCTGCAACGTGCAACCCGACGTGAAGTCCTTCGGATAAAAATACAGCACCACCCATTGACCACGGTACTCCTTGAGGGAAACCGGCGTGCCTTCCTGGCTGGGCAAGGAAAATTCGGGAGCCGGCTGCCCCACCTTGGGCATGGCCTCCGCGTTGCGGGCGCCAAACACCAAGGCCAACACCGCAAGCGACGAACGGGCGAGAGAGCGGAAGACGGACATGGGGACCTCCGGGGGCAAGGGTCAATAGAACAATGCAACAATAGAACAATGGGACAATGGAGCGCGTGCGCGGGAGGAATATCCAATGCTCAATGCTCTGCCGAAGGCATGAGGTCCGTCGAAGGCGGAACGAATCATGCTCATTGCTCATTGCTCATTGCTCATTAAAATACAACGCGCTGGAGTCAGCGGATATTGCCTTAAAATCTCCCATCATCAGGCCTGCCGTTGAGCTGTGAGCTGTGAGCTGTGAGCTGTACGCTGTAAGCTATACTGCAAGCGGCGTTCATTCCCTACCCCGTCTTCTTCAACAGCTCCTTCGCATGCTTCAACGCGGTGCCGCTTTCTTCGCCGCCCATCATGCGGGCCAGTTCGGTGGCGCGCTCCTTTTCGGACAGGGCACGCACGCCGGTGACGGTACGGCCCCCTTCCAGACGCTTTTCCACCTTGTGCTGGTGCACCGCCTGCGCGGCCACCTGATGCAGGTGGGTGATGACCAGCAACTGGTGGTGCGTCGAGAGTTCGACGAGCGCTTCGCCCACACGCAGGGCCGTCTGGCCCCCGATGCCCGTGTCCAGCTCGTCGAAAACGAGCAACGGGCGCGGGTCGCTGTGGGCCAACGCGCCCTTGATGGACAGCATCACGCGCGAGATTTCACCACCCGAGGCCGACTGCCGCAACGCCCGCGCCGGTTCGCCGGGGTTGGCCGACAGGAAGAATTCCACGCGGTCTTCTCCCGCTGCCGTCAACGCGTGGCCCTGTTTTCCCGGCGCGGCCGAAGCGGCGGCCCCCGGAGCGCCCGCTGCGGCGGAGGGCACCGCGAAGTTCGTCCGGAACACGCTGCCGTCCATGCCGAGCCGCGCGAGGTTGGCGTTGACCTCCGCATCGAAGGTCTTCGCGGCGGCCTTCCGCTTCGTCGACAGGACGCGGGCGCGGGCGCGTGCGTCCTTCAACGCCGCGTCGCGGGCGGCCTGCAGGCTTTCGGTTTCCACGCCCGCGTTCTCCACGGCGGCGATCTCGGCACGACGCCGTTCCCGCAACGCGAGCAGGCCCGCCATGTCGGTTTTGTACTTCGCCTTGAGACGTTGGAACAACGCCAGGCGGGCATTGAGGGCATCGATGCGCTCCGGATCGGCCTCCGCCGGCACGTCGAGACGGATCAGGCCGCCGCGCACCTCCTCGAGCAAGGCCCGTACTTCGGCCAGCCTTTCCTCGTGCGCGGTGAACGCCGGAGAACCGCCCGCCATCTCTCCCGAAGGCTCCGACTGGAAGTGGCGCGCCAGGTTGTGAAGGTCGCGCTCCAGGCGCGCCAATGCCGGGAAGACCCCTCCCGCCCCCTCCAACGCCTCGACACACGCCTCACGCCCCCCTGAAATCCTTTCGAAATCCGACAGCAGTTTCAGCTCGGTTTCAAGCTTCTCCTCCTCGCCTTCACCGCTTCCCAAACCGGCCTTGTCCAGCTCCTTGAACTGAAAGCGCAGGAACTCGATCTGCTCGCGCAGACGGACCGATTCCTCGTTCGCCTCCGTCAACGCCTGCTCCGCCGCACGCCACGCGCGGTACGACGCGGCATACGCCTCCGCCTCCCCGCTCAACCCCGCGAAGCCGTCGAGGTACACCCCGTGCGTCGCGGCATCCAGCAATCCCTGTTGCTCATGCTGCCCGTGCAAGTCCACCAGATGACGCCCGATGGCCTCCAGATCGCCCAACGTCACCAAGGTCCCGTTCACCCGTGCGCGGCTCTTGCCCGCGGGCGTCAGCTCGCGTTCAACCACCAACTCATCGTCCGCGTCCAGTTCCAGCGTTTGCAACAACGCCTTCAGCGCCGGCGACGGCGGCAGGTCGAACGTTGCCTCTACGCGCAACTTGTCCGCACCCTGACGGATGAGGTCGGTTTTGCTTTTCGCGCCGAGCACCAGCTTGAGCGCGCCGAGCAGGATGGATTTGCCCGCACCGGTCTCGCCCGTGAGCACCGAAAATCCGGGCTCGAAGGCGATGTCGGCTTCAGGAAGGATCGCGAGATTGCGGATGGAGAGAGAGCGTAGCATGGCAAAAAGATAAATAGTGAACGAACGTGCAGGGCTCAAAATGGATCACGGCTCGCAGCTTACAGCACACAGCTTACAGCTTACAGCTTACAGCTTACAGCTTACAGCTTACAGCTTACAGCT
>CAZKRC010000095.1:0-9427 GCA_964555105.1 uncultured Bifidobacterium sp.
TGAGCCGCAAGGCGCGCATGGGCCGCAACCCCGCCACCGGCGCGACGATCAAGATCCCCGCCAAGAAGGTCGTGAAGTTCCGCGTGGCCAAGGCCGCCAAGGACGCCATCACCGGCGTGAAGAAGAAGTAAACACTTCGACGCAGGGGACCTCGCGTCCCCGTCAGGGGAGGACGGGCCTTGGGGTCCGTCCTTTCTTTTTTTCGTGATTTTTTGTCGGTGGTTTTTTTGTCGCGATTTTCGTCCGTGGTTTTCGTCCGTGGCTTCCACCGCGCTCCCTTTGGCCTACCTGTGATCGACGTCACGGAGGACTCCGAAATCCGGCGCGTCCGCAACTATATCCCGTACCATGCGCAACGATACGGGAAATGGGGAACATGCCGGGGGTGGAGGGGGCGACCCTCGGGGGGATGCGTCGGGCATCCTGAAAAACATGCGCGAGTACGCATCGCACCATCGCGGTGTCATCGTGGTCGCCCCGGTATTCTGGGCGGCCTTCACGGTGTTCCTGCAACCGGTCGGAGGCTTCGCCGGATTCCTTTTGCACGTCGTGCTCACCGGACCGTGCCGCGTGCGCGGCCTCCTGCTCCTGACGGGCGCATACCTCGGGCTGGGTGTATGGTTCGCGGCGCGCGAGCCTTTCATCAGCGGGGAGCATGCGCCTTTCCATCGTCACTTCACAGCCGATGACACCAGTGCGGCGCGATCGCCGACTCGTACCGGCACGGTCGTTTCCGTTCCGACTCCCACCGCGCGCGGATACACCTTCCTGTTCCGGGAGCGACGCGCCGACCGAAAGCCCGGGTTACTGTACCGTGTGACACAGGAGACGCTACCTCCGCCACCGTGGGGAGCCACCGTGAGGTTGAGCGGGCCGGCGGGTCCCGCGGATCCACCGCCGAACCCGGGCCAACTGGACATGCGGCGCGTCCTGCGCGCACAGGGCGCCTCCGCAGCGTTGCAGGCCACGCATTGTGAAACCATCGCCGCACCCTCCCGATGGAAACGAACCCTCGCCACCACGCGCGACGCGCTGGCCCGAAGCCTGGCGCGCCATGTACCCGGCGCCGCGCGTCCTTTGCTTGAAGCCTCGCTGCTCAACCTGACGACGAACGTTCCCGACGACACGCGCGACGCCTTCCTGCGCAGCGGCATGCAGCACATTCTCGCGATCAGTGGACAGCACATCGGCCTGCTGTTGGGCTTTCTCCTCATTGCGGGGCTCTGCGCCCGCCTCCCACGCAAGTTCACTTTCCTCTTCGCGGCATTACTCACGGCGGCCTACATTCCGCTGGTGGGCTCCCCCGTGAGCGTCGTGCGGTCGGGCATCATGTTCGCCTGCCTCCTGCCTTCCGTGCTTCTGGAACGTCCCACCACGGGGCTGCATGCTTTGGGGCTTACGGCCGCGGCGGATCTGTTGCTCGATCCGCACAACATCCTCAATCTCGGTTTCCAGCTGTCCTACGCCGCCACGCTGGCGCTCATCCTTGGCGCCTCCTCCGCCCATCTGGCCGCCTTGGCCTTCGTTCGCACCCTGAAAGCTTTGACCGCGCGGTCCGCTTCCCCCGACGTGTCCTCCGACGCGACCGATGCGGAAGCGGCGTCCCCCGCTCCTTCGTCCCGCCCTGCGGATACGCAAACGCCCCTTCACGGGACCGGGACGGCGCTGGCGGTCACCACGCTCCACATGATCATCCTCAGCGCCCTGGTGACCTTGTTCACCTACCCTGTCCTCGCGGTCTCGACGCATGCCACCACCCCGTGGGGCGTACTGGGCAATGCCGCGACCGTTCCGGTGGGAGCGGCCATGCTGGTGGGCGGTCTCTTCGTGTGGAGTTTCGATTTTCTCCTGCCTGCCGCACTCGATCCCCTCGCTTCGGCCGCGGGGGCGGCGGCGGGATTATGCGCCCTGTTGCTGGAAGGACTCGTCTTTTTCCTGGCCGGTCTCCCGGGCGCGCTCAGGCCCATCGCCCACGCCTCGCCGCTGTGGGTGGCCGTCCTCATGGCCGCGGCCGCACTGGTGACGCTGCTGGTGCGTCGCCGGCTTTATCTGCCGGCGTTGTTGTGGGGGCTTGCGACCGTGGCCGCCGAGGCGTCCCGTCCCCTCATGGCGAACATCGGGACGGGACGACCGCGCGTGACCTTCCTCGCGGTCGGACACGGTGACGCGGCCGTGCTGGAGCTGGCCGGCGCGACCCTGTTGATCGATGCGGGTGACGCGCCGCGCGTGACGCGGAACATCATCCTTCCCTACCTGTACTCGCGCGGCATCGCGCGCCTCGATGCCGTCATGATCACCCACGGCGATCGCGACCACTATGGCGGCGTCGCGGCGCTGCTCATGCGCATGCCCGTCGGCCGCATTTTCGCGCCCCCTGAACATCCGGGTCACGGCTCGGCCACGTGGGACTGCGTGAAGGCCACCGCCGACCGGCTCAAGGTTCCGTGGATCACGGCCCACGCCGGGCAACGTCTCTATACCGGCCGACGCGACACCTTGTGGGTGCTCGCGCCCGACACCGCGCACCCCGTCCTCCGGGATGCGGACAAAAACGACCTTTCGCTCGTCGCCTTGCTGCGTACCGGACGGAGCGACGTGTTGTTCACCGGCGACATCGAACACGCGGGCCAACAGGCTCTCGCCGCCTCCTGGCCCCTGTGGCGCGGCGCAGGACTGAAGGTTCCCCACCACGGCAGCGACCGTACGACCTTGCCCTGCTTCCTGCGCGCGTCGGCCCCCGCACGCGCCCTGGTTTCGTGCGGGGGCCGACGCGGCTTTCCCGGCGCACGCGTCATGGATACTCTGGAAGGCGCCGGAACACGCATCGCCGTGACCAAGCGTCATGGTGCCGTCACATGGGAGTTTCCCCGCAACGAAAAATCAATCCGTGAAACCCGCACCCTGGGCGCCCCCCACCCTGCTCCGCTTTCTTCCGGGAACTTCTAAATTGAAGGAACGCCATGTCCGAATCCTCCTCTCCGCTTTTTCCCGGCGCCCATCCGGAGCGCCTCCGCCGCATCTTTGACCGTACCGAGATCCGCAGGTCGCCTCTGACCGGCATCGTTCAGGGCTATCATACCCTGAACTTCTCGCTCGTCGGCCCCGACGATACCACGGCAACGGATGGTGGGGAGCCGGAATTCGACAGCCCCTCTCTCGACACCGCCTCCCGCGGCAGCGTTCTCCTGACGGGAAAAATCTCCGTCAGTCCCAAGCTGATCCTGCCGATGACCTCCGATCCGGAGCGATTCGGCGACGTCTTCCCGGAAGAGGAAGCCTTCATGGACCGCAGCCTGGTGGGCCGCATTTTCTCCTTCGCCGTCGGAAAGGGCCGAAATCTCCGCATCCGCAATGAACACCTGTCCGTGGAAACGTTCGCGGACTCCGACGCGATCGTGCTCGAACGCGTCCTGGATGATCTCGATCGCCGTGAAACGATCGACCACGCCGTGATCTGGTGCCCGGAACCGCGCTTTTATCCCGTCAGCCTGGAAAAGTTCATCCTGTCCGTTCTGGAACGCGAGTTACGGTAATAGCGGTACCGGTGACGTGGCCCGTTCTTCGCCCGTAAAGGGCCGAACCCGTATCCGTAGTGCAAAATTGTGCGTGAAACTACCAGATAGTGTCCATTTGACAACAGAATCCGGTCCGGAATTCTTGACGCGGCACTCAAACGTTTGACATTTTCGATAACGCAGAGAACGTCAACGTCTCCTGTCCGTCAGAATCAACGGATGATACCATGGTCAACACGCAACAATTTCCGTCCGTATTCGAGTTCCTGGATGCACGGGAATTTTTAAGGCACGCCTACACGGCCCGGAAGCGCCTCGACAAAAGGTTTTCCCACCGATACATCGCCAAGGAAATGGGAGCGGGGTCTTCCAGTTTTTTCAAGGATGTGCTGGGAGGACGCGCGCACCTGAACCCCGACAGGGCCGCCGGTTTTGCACGCCTGTTCGACCTCTCCGCCCGCGAAGCCGGCTATTTCGAACTCCTCGCCCAGTACGGCGACGCGTCGGAGCCCGAAGACAAGGAGCGGCTGCTGAAGCTGTTGACGCGCGCCCAAGGCGCAGGGGAGGAGTGGGTGCTGGACGCCTCCGAAACGGAGTACCTGCAGAAATGGTATTACGCCGCCATCCGCGAGATGCTGACCCTCATCCATTTCACGGGTGACTACGAGGACCTTGCGTCCCGGCTGGAGCCTTCCATCACGCCCGCCGAGGCGCGCGACGCCGTGCAGCTGCTCCTGAAACTGAAAGTGATCCGGCGGACGCACGAAGGCCGCTACATCAAGGCGGACAAAGTCCCGGCGCGGGGGATCCGCAACGATCCCGACAAGGTCCGCTCCGGCCTTCTCGCCACGCTTGAGCTCGCCCGTCGGGCCCTGGACGCGCACCCGGCGGAAATCCGGCCGTTCTCCGCATTGACCATCAGCGTGTCGCGCGATGCGCTCCATGACATCAACGAGCGTCTGCGCGCATTCCGGCGCGACATCATCGAACTCGTCAGCCGCGACCCACAGGTGGATCGCTTGTACCAGCTGAACATGCAACTGTTTCCCGTTTCGGTTCCCCCCAGACGGAAACCCGCCCGGAGACCGTCGGAAACCCGCGGTGACGCTCAGGTCGTGAGGACGTAGACGCGCGAATTGCGCGTCGGGTTCCAGGTCTTGCGGCGCGCGAGCGGCAACGCCGTCACCGGCGCCTCCTTGAACCCCATGCGCATGAAGAAATCGCTCGTCTGGGTGGTCAGCAGGAACACCTTGCGGATGCCCTTCTTGCGGGCTTTCTGCACGAGGTAGTCGACGATCTTGCCACCCGTGCCGCGCCCGGCATAGGTCGGATCCACGACCAGCGCCAGCAACTCCGCGGCCCCGCGGCCCGCACTGAGCCCGATCGGCTTGAGGGCGCCGCATCCATGCATGACATCGTCGATCTTGTAGACGGTATAGTGCTCCAGGTCGGCCGCGATGTCTTCCGCCGTCCTCTGCACCAGCACGCCCTCGTCCACATACGGTTGCATGATGCGCAGGATTTCGGGAATGTCCGAAACCTGTGCGGGGTGCACGTGATCGTAGTCGTCGAGATAGAACATGGTGCCCTGCCCCGCACTGCTGAACACTTCCTGCAGAAGGATCCCGTCGCGGGCCCCCCCCACCACGTGGACGCGCTCCACACCGCCTTCCAGCGCAGTGAGCGCGAGGCTGATCAGTTCCCGGGACGCCGGCTTGAGCGCATGGGTGAACTCGCGCAACAACGCCGTGCCCTCCTTGCGGTCGAGATTCGAGAACAACCCCGAACGGATCTCCTCCGGCTCCGCGAACGCGCAACCGGATATGACGGGAATGCCGGGCTCCTCGCCGACGAAGAAAAGCTTGGTGGCCTGCATGGCACGCGCCACGGCGACGGCCAGTTCACTGCTGTTGAGGTTGTAGTCCCGCCCGACGTTGTTCCATCCGATATTGGACACGATGGGGATCAAACCGTCGTCAAGCATGCCGCGCATGAGTTCGGTGTTGATTTTTTCGACCCGGCCGGTGTGCAAGTAGTCGATCCCGCCGACCACTCCCACGGCGCGCGCGCGCACCCAGTTTCCCACCACGCCGTGCGCCTCGTTTTCCGACAACAGCGAGAGCAGCGCATTGGCGATGTTCGAAGCGCCCAGCTTCACGAGGGGCATGGCCTCGGAGGAGGTGATGCGGACGCCGCCCACCGTTTTCGTTTTGACGCCGTACTTGTCGAGCACCGTGTCGATGGAATGTTTCGCGCCCGGTACCAGCACGATGCGGATCCCGGTTTCGTGCAGCAACACGATATCGCGCACCAGCAAGGGGAAGAGCGGGCGGTCCAGCAGGGCATCGTCCAGCTTGATGACGAACACCTGGTCGTGATAACGTCTCAGGTATCCGAACACCTCCCGAATCGCCTGGATGGTGCTTCCGGGACGAGCCTTGGGCACGCGGATCCCGTTTTTTTCCGGAGACGCCCCTCCGACTCCCGACGAGGCGGCACTTTTCTTCGTGGACGCTTTTGCTTTGGTTTTCATGCGTGACCGTTTGCGAAGGTGGCGTCGGATGACGCCTCCGGGGGAAGGGATGAAGCGGGCAGGAGGCGCGGCGCGGCCGCAGCCGACCCGGCCCCCGCAACGTAACGGAAAAAGGCCAGATGATACTCCAGGAGCGGTCCGAGGGCCCCGTGACCGGGCTGACGCCATTCCCGTGCCCACTGCGGAAAAGCCCCGAGCGTATACAGGGAGGGGTCGGGCGCGAGGCCAAGGTCCGCCGGATGAAACAGCACCGTGCGCACACCACCGTCGGGCAGGACCTCCCACACTTCGGTTTCCTTGTGCAGCACAAGATCCGGAGTCCCGTGATTGCCGAGGACGATCTTCGCGGTCCGCCCGAGACGCGCGAAATGATCGCACATCCGCACGGCATAATTCCGGTGGGAAATCCCCAGGACGAGAGGCTTTTCAATCCAGGGGTTCAGCAGCTTTTCCGCCGTGTGCAGGCATGACCGGAAGCCCAGTTCCGCCCGGATCCTCCGCAGGCTCCGCAGGGGCGACACCAGGTCGTTGGTTTCCACCACGCACAGCAAGGCGGGAGGATGATGATCCCCGTCACATCCGGCCTCGCACCCCTCCCCCTGCCCGGCGGCTCCGTCCGCCGTTGCCCCCCCCTCTTCATCATGGTCGTGATCGTGAGGAGAGGCCGCATCCGTAACCAGATTCCAGGTTTCGTTCCAGGACGCCCGGTTTCCGGTGAGCACGGGTTCGCTGCGGATGACGCCCACCGGCAGGCCTTCGCGTGCCAGCAGGGCGACCGCCAGCAGGGACGCGTAACCGCCCTTGCGCTGGGTGTCGGAGGCGAGGTTGAGCACGAAACCGCCCGGAGGCAGGGCGGGAACGATCGGCGGCTGGAAGGCCCGGAAAGCATCCATGAGGCCGTCGAGTTCCTGCGGACCCAGTTCCTTGATGCGGAGGGCTTGCAGGAAGGCCCCGGCCTGCGCATCGGAAAAGCCGCCCCGGAAAAGCAACGTGAAGGCGGCGGCCGCCTCCGCTTGTTCGAGGGACTTCAGAAGGGTGCGCCCCTTGCCCACCTTGCGGACGAAGGCGGCAGGGTCGGAAAAATGAGTCGGGGAGGTCGAGTCTTGAATCACCATGGCTTGTAAGTTGGGATGTACCTTAAAACTAATCCAATCCGACCCCGTACCCTCCCGGGGCCGCCGTTTTCCCCACCACCAGCCCCTTTCCTCCCATGACCTCCATTCCTCCCAAACACGACACCTTTCAGCGCGCATCGTTCCTGGTCATTCTGGGACTGGTCACGGTCGGCTTCGTGCTCATGGTGAATTATTTCCTGCTGACGCTGTTCATGGCGGCGGTGTTCACGGGCCTCACCTACAAGTATTACCTGTTCTTTCTGCGCAAGGTGAAGACGCGGGCCATAGCGGCCCTCATCACGCTGACGCTTCTGCTCGTGATCGTCGTGTTGCCCATCATGGCGGTGATCATGGCCGCGTACCAGCAGGCCTTCGTGTTCTTCCAGAACTTCAACTACGACTCGCTGCCCGGTTCGATGGCCGAAGCCATCAACTTCCTGCGCGAGCGTTTCCCCGCCATCTTCGACAGGCTCGGCCTCTCTCCCGAAGCCATGTCCACATACGCCAGCGAAGGCGGCAAGAAGGCGCTGGAATGGCTGGTGAGGCAAAGCGCGAACTGGTCCCTCGTGGCCGCCGCGGGCCTCGTCAACTTCGCCCTGATGATGTTCATCATGTTCTACTTCTATCTGGACGGCCCGCGCATCCTCGACCGCATCGTCAGCTGGTCGCCGCTGCAGGACGATTATGAACGGGCGATGCTCGAGAAGTTCCTCATCGTGGGACGCGGGACGCTGAAGGGCATCTTCATCATCGGGGCGCTGCAGGGAACGCTCAGCGGACTCCTGTTCTGGGTCACCGGCGTGGGTTCACCCATCCTTCTCGGCGTGCTCACCGTGTTCGCGACCGTGATCCCCGCATTCGGCGCGGGGCTGGTATGGTTCCCCGTGGCGCTTTTCCTGCTTCTGAGCGGAAAGATCGGGGCGGGACTGGTGGTGCTCGGCATCGGCGCGGGCATCATCTCGGTCGTGGACAACCTGTTGCGTCCCGTCGTCGTCGGCAAGGACATCAAGATGCACGACGTGATGGTCCTGGTGTCGACGTTGGGGGGGCTGGCGATGTTCGGCCTGCCGGGTTTCATCATCGGCCCCATTCTGGCGGCCGTCTTCCTCAGCGTCTGGACCATCTACGAGAAGATGTTCGCCAAGGAACTGGCCCGCAACCGCAATCACGTCAAACCGCCGGAACTGTGAGAGGGACGGCGTGAGTGAAGGGCGTCTCCAGCCCGCCCTCATGCCCTGGATGTCCGCGGCGCGGCCGCTTCCTTCTCCCGGCTTCCTACCTTTCCCTCCATGCGTCTTTTTGCCCTTTCGGATCCTCATCTTGCGTTCGGTGTGCCCCATAAAACCATGGATCGTTTCGGCCCGGAATGGGTGAACCATCCCTCCAAAATCGAAGCGGCCTGGCGGGATGTGGTGGGGGAACGCGACGTGGTCGCGGTGCCTGGCGATATCAGTTGGGGGAAGAAGCTTCCCGATGTCATGCCGGATCTGGAGTGGCTGGACAAACTGCCCGGCATCAAGGTGATCCTGCGCGGCAATCACGATTTCTGGTGGCCGAGCAACGCGATTCTCGAACGCGAGTTGCCCCTGAGCCTGCGCTTCGTGCACAACAACCACGTCAAGGTGGGCCCTTACGTCTTTTTCGGGTCGCGCTTGTGGGATACGCAGGAATATTCGCTGTTCGACCTGATCGCCTGGGATCCGGCCAAGGGTCCCATTCCGGGCGTGAAGGCCGATGCGGACGTCAAAAGGCAGGAAGAGATCTACGATCATGAGCTTCACAGGCTGCGCATGAGCGCGGCCGGGCTGCCGGAAGGCGTCCGCATCGGCCTCACCCACTACCCTCCCCTCGATCACCTGCTGACGCCTTCGCGCGTTTCAGGCGTCATGGAGGCGGCGGACGCGCGCCACGTGATCTTCGGCCACCTGCATTCGGTGAAGGCGGAGTGGAACGGCCGTGCCTTCGGCACGCTGAACGGGGTGACGTATCACCTCACCTCGTGCGATTATCTGGACTTCAAGCCGAAGCTGATCGCGGAGCATTGACACGCTCCGGTCACCCCGGGCACTATGGTCACCGCGAGGCGACCGCCGTCCCGGGCACTTGATCCACCGTGGCCGCCTTGGCCGCCTTGGCTAAGAGGTCCGCCGCGATCTCGTCCAGCAGCGGCCACCCCTTGTTCATGAGGCGGACGAAGCCGTCCTCGCGGCGGAGATAACCGGCGGCCTCGAAGCGCGCGAACACGGCATCGTCCCAGGTCGCGC
>CAZKRC010000096.1:0-2427 GCA_964555105.1 uncultured Bifidobacterium sp.
CCGGAGGCAAAAATGGCCATGAAGCCTGCCCAAAGCAGACGGGCCGAATTAGGCGCGATACCATCGGTTTTGATGGACATAGGGTTCCCTCCTTGGGGGGTAAAAAATGGAGCACCTAATCTACCGCGATATTTTCACCGCGCTAGATGTTTTTTCGTTTTTTTCATCGAATTAGAGCCTGCGACAAATTTTTGCGGCCTTAAAGTGCCACTATATGCCATTTATTTGACAAATTTCGCGTTCCTGTTCCCGCCACCGCCCCTGGGCGCGGAGGGAAAAAGGAGGTCCGAAACGGGTACGCGGGGCTGGAAAATGGAGCGGGAGGAGACGTCGAACGGGGATTTTGGACGACGGCGGCCAAGCGGCCGGCACGCCCCTCCCCCAGGGCAACGCGACGACAGTCAGGGCAAAAGAAAGCGGATCGGAAGACAATCCCCCCCGAGAGCGCTCAGGACCAGTGCACCAGTCCCGACCAGGCGGTCAGCAGGATGATGCCGCCGAATACGATGCGATACCACGCGAACGGCACGAAATCGTTGTTCGAAACATATCGCAAAAGCCAGCGGATGCACAGCCAGGCGGACAGAAACGCCACCACCAGTCCCACCGAAAACGGTGCCACATCCGCCATCGTCAGCAAGGCCCAGTCCTTGTACAGGCTATACACGCCCGCGCCGATCAAGGTGGGAATCGCCAGATAAAAGCTGAATTCCGTGGCGACGGGGCGGGACAATCCCGAGATCATGCCGCCGATGATGGTCGCCCCGGAGCGGCTCGTTCCCGGCAAAAGGGCCAGACACTGCAGAAATCCCACCTTCAAGGCGTCTTTGGCCGTCATCGCATCGACATGCGTGATACGCGGCTGCGCGTTGCGGCGTCCGCGTTCCGCCCACAGAATGATGAAACCACCGACCACCAGCGCCGAGGCCACGAACACGGGGTGGAACAACCGGCTCTTGATCGCGTCACCGAACAGCAGCCCCAGCACCACCGCCGGCGCGAACGCCACCGCCACATTCAAGGCGAAGCGGCGGGACACCGCGCTGCTGCCCAAGGTGACCACGGTGTTGCGCAGACGCTGCCAGTACACCAAAATCACGGCGAGAATCGCACCGGTCTGTATGGAAATCTCGAAGGTTTCCGCCGTGGGTCCCTCGAAGCCGAGCAGGGAACCGGCCAGAATGAGATGGCCGGTGGACGAAATGGGCAAAAACTCAGTCAGTCCCTCGACCAGGCCGAGGATGATGGCGATCATGATCATGGGGGGGGAAGGTAATTCCTTGGGGCCGCGCGCTGGGGGGGGAGGCTTCGGAGCCTTTCGCTGGATGGCGGCACTCCCTGAGGGCCGCGCGCTGGGTGGTGGAATTCTCTGAGGGCCTCACGGTGAATGGTGGCACTCTCTGAGGGCCGCGCGCTGGGTGGTGGAGCTCGCCGCGGGCAGTGCATGCCACCATACCACCAAAGGCCTGCGAAGCCGTCACCATTACACGAAACGCTCCGAAGTATCCCACCATACAACGAAAGGCCCACGAAGCGTCCCACCATACAACGAAAGGCCCACGAAGCTCCCACCATCCAGCGAAACGCCCACGAAGCTCCCCACCATACAACGAAAGGCCCACGAAGCATCCCACCATACAACGAAAGGCCCACGAAGCATCCCACCATACAACGAAAGGCCCACGAAGCTCCCCACCATACAACGAAACGCTTCGAAGCATCCCACCATCCAGCGAAAGGCTCCGAAGCCTCCCACCACTCAACGAACCGCCCCCGAAGCACCTAGGCGTGTGTAAACCCCCCCGCGAGCAAGGCCCGCGTGTCGCCGCCTTCGGTCAGGGCCACGCCCTCGCCCTCGCCGACGGTCCCGATTTCGGTGATGGAGGCGAGGGCGCGCAGGCCCGCGAGTTCCGCGGCGGTGAAATTCCCCGTGAACAGCAGCTGGTACTCCTCACCGCCGTGCAGCACGAACCCGCGGGCCTGCGCGCGCGGCAGGTGCGACAACCCGGGGTGCGCGGGCAACGCATCGTAATCGATGGTGAGCGCGCACCCCGACTGCCGCGCGAGGTGCCACAACTCCGAGGACAGCCCGTCGCTGAGGTCGATGGCGGCGATCCCTGCGGTGTCGGCAGCGGTGCCCGCGCCGGCCTGGCGGCGGTCCCGCAGAATCGTGGACAGGGCGGGACCCAATTCGAGGGGCGGCGCGGGCGACAGGTGCGCGCGGCGGAGCGTGTCGAACGCGACGCCGCGCGCAGGACCGGAGGTCACAGGAGGCGGATTCCGCAACAGGTCCAAACCCGCAGCGGATCCGCCGAGCGTGCCGCTGACATACACCTTGTGACCCGGCCGCGGGGGGGGGGGGCGCCCCGGGCCCCCCCCCCCCCCCCCCCCCCCCCCCCCCGGGGTGGGCCCATTTTGGCCGGGGGG
>CAZKRC010000096.1:2437-9404 GCA_964555105.1 uncultured Bifidobacterium sp.
CTTGTGCCCCGGCCGCGCGGCGCTGCGCAGCAGCGCCGCGCCTTCCGCCACCACGCCGAGCACCGTGAAGGTGAAGAATGTCGCGCCGTGCGAGCGCGTGGTATCCCCCCCCATCACCTGAAAGCCGTAGCGTTCCTCCCATCCGCGCAGCGCGACCCCGAGGGCGTCGTAATCGGCATCCGCAAACGTCGACGAAGCGCCGAGCGCGAACAGCGCGTAGCGTGTGCGGCCGCCCATGGCGTTGATGTCGGAGAGGTTGGACAGCAGGGCCTTGTGCAAGGCTTCCGCGGGAGTCGTCCAGTCGAGACGGAAGTGAACGCCCTCCACGCTGGCATCGGTGGAGGCGACCCACGTCTCCCTCGGTTCCGGCGTCCAGAGGAAGGCGTCGTCCCCCAGGCCCTGCCCGTCACGGACGAAGCGGGACGCGGAGAACATCCGCTCGATGCGGGCAAATTCTCCACCGGAGGCGAAAAAGCGGTTCATGCGTCCCTGAAACTAAATTTTGAGACTCCTTTTGACCTTTTTTCAATTTCTCCACGGATCAACCCGGATCAACTCATGGACTTTTCCCATATCGTCATCGACCCCGCCGTGTGCCAGGGGAAACCGCACATCAAGGGCACGCGCCTCCCGGTCGACCTTTTGCAGGCGCAACTGGCCACGGGCTGGAGCGAAGCCAACATCCGCGAGACGTATCCGTACCTGACCGACGACGAGGTTCGCCAGGCGCTGACCTACGCCCCGGGCGCTTGAACGCTTTTTCCCGTCACTTCCGGCCCGCGTTCGCTCCACGGTCCGCCACCGCCGTTGCCAAAACGAAGCCAAAAGCGAAGGATCCGGGGGTGCGAGGGGGTACGTTGGTAGTATTTTTTCATTTTTGGTAGGTAAAATTCGGACAAACGGGATAAATTGGAGAGGTGGGGGTGCGTACGGCAGACGTTCGCCGCACATCCTCCGGAGGATCCCGATGTTCCGTTTCCCGCGTTCCGCATCCCTGTCCCGTCCCCTGCCTTCCCGTCCCTTGCGAACGGTCGTCCTGAGGGCGGCTTTCGGCGCGGCGCTCGCCGTCGCCGGCTTGCTGCCACACACCGCGCACGCGCAAAGCTGCCCGATGCCCACGGCCGACGATTTCCGCATCGACACGCTGGCGAACAACGCCACGGGCGATCTGTACGAAGGCTCTTCCGCCAACGGCGGCGAGGCCGGCAACTATGGCGTGGTCCAGATCGCCGTCGCGCCCAACGGCAAGGTGTTCATCGCCAAGATGTGCTCCGGCCAGCTGCGCGTCTACCGCCCGGGCGCGGGCAATGCGTCGACCCCCACCGTGCTGGCCGGCGTGGTGCCCACGCATTGCGACAATGAAGACGGCCTGCTCGGCGTCGTGCTCGACCGTAACTTCATGACCAACGGCTGGGTCTACGTGTTCCATGCGGCGGCCCAATTCTCGACGGCGCCGGCCAACGCGGACACGGGCAAACCCCACCTGTTGACGCGCTATACCTACGATTCGACAAAGGCGGAAGGAAGCCAGCTGGTCAATCCCAAGGAGATCATGCGCTTTCATCGCATGATCGATGTCCGCGCCTATCACGCCGCCGGCGGCCTCGACATGGGCGCGGACGGAATCCTCGTGATCGGTACGGGTGACGATACCAGCCCGCACTCAGGCGAGTGCGGCAGCAACAACTACGGCCCGCTGCTGTGGAACGACCGCGGCTGTGACGCGCAAAAGTCGTCGGGCAACACCAACGACCTGCGCGGCAAGCTGCTGCGCATCAAGCCGTTGCCCTTCCCCGACACCCAGACCCCGGCCGTGGGCATCGGCACCACGTACGACATCCCTGCCGGAAACCTGTGGGAGCATATCGACAAGCCCGCGTTCAACCCTAACTGGGATCCCGCGGTGGACACCCTCGCCAAGGTCCGCAAGGAAATCTGGTCGATGGGTCATCGCAACCCCTACCACCCGCGTTACGACGCGAAGTCGGGCTGGATCTTCACCGGCGAAGTCGGTCTCGACGCGAACGCCCCGAACGCGAGCCGCGGCCCCGAAGGCCGCGAGGAGTGGAACCTCGCCTACAAGCCCGGAAACTTCGGCCACCCCTATTGCGTCGGTCCCAACGACCCCTGGCGCAAGTTCACCTGGCCCAACACGTCGTGGACCACCGACACCTCCTACAACTGTGCGGCGATCCAGAACGTGTCCCCCAACAATACCGGCATCCGCAACCTGCCCCCGGCGGTGGGGGCTTCGCTGTGGTACTCAACCAACAATACCACCGACGACGGCCAGCGTTTGGGCGTGACCAACCAGGAAACCGCCATCGGCGGACCGATGTACCGCTACGACCCCGCGCTCGCCTCACCCGTGAAGTTCCCGCCGCAGTACGAAGGTAAAGTGTTCTTCTTCGACTGGGCGAACTCAAGCAAGTCGTCCTTCCGCGTCATCACCCTGAATCCCGACGGCACCATCAATCCCGGTGCCGAGGCCACGGCGCGCTTCCCTGCCAGCACGCTGGCGGCGTTGCCGAACGGCTCCTACATCGACATGCGCTTCGGCCCGCACGACGGCGCGATGTACCTGCTCCGCAATTCGCAGAACCAGTACTCGAACTTCGGCGCGGCCGCGCTGTACCGCATCGCCTACACCGGCACCATCGACAACGGATGCTACACGCCGTTCGTGGCCACGGTGGGATCGCCCGTGTCCCTCGCGCGCAGCGTGGTGCGCAAGGCGCTCGCCCCCACCATCGCCAACGGTATGATCACCCTGCCGGTGGGCTATCGCACGGTCACGCTGTACGATCTCGGGGGCCGCAAGGTCTGGAGCCATACGCGCGCGAACGCCACGATGTCGGAGACGATGCGGATCCCGCAAGGCCTCGCCGCCGGGGTGCTGCAGGCCCGCCTCTCACCCTGATCCGGGATAACGCCTCCCGAAAAAGCCCCGTGCGATCTTCGCGCGGGGCTTTTCTTTTTCAGGACGCTATTTCAGGCCGCTTTTTCAAGACCCTTTTTCAGGAAGCCGGCCAACCGGACACAGGGGAGTATATGGGGGGGGAGGCTGTAAACCTCCGGGAGGTGCGCCGCGCCATACCTCCGGCGAGACTCACCCGCGCGGCGCGGCGGCGGTCATGGCGTCCTTCATTTCGCGTACCGCCGCCTCAAGGCCGATGAATACCGAACGGCTGATGATGGAGTGCCCGATGTTGAGTTCCACGACGCCGGGTATGGCCGCGATCGGCCCCACGTTGGCCACGTTCAGGCCGTGTCCCATGTTGACATGGAGACCGACGGCCTGTGCATGCGCCGTCGCGGCCACCAGGCGGGCGAGCTCCGCATCGCCCGCGGGAGTCCCGAAGCGGCGGGCGTACAGGCCCGTATGAAACTCGACGTACTGTGCGCCCGCGCGCGCGGCGGCGTCCACCTGCGCGGTGTCGGGCTCGATGAACAATGACGACGGGACTCCGGCGGCGGCCAGTTCGGCCACCGCGCGCGCCACCGTGTCGAAGTGGGTCACGGCATCAAGGCCGCCTTCGGTAGTGAGTTCCTCACGACGTTCGGGAACGAGCGTGGCCATGTCGGGCTTCAGCGCCACCGCGATCGTCACGATTTCCCGCGCCACCGCCATTTCCAGATTGAGGCGGGTCTTGACGGTGCGTCGCAACGTCCGCACATCGGCATCCTGGATGTGGCGACGGTCCTCGCGCAAATGCACGGTGATCCCGTCGGCTCCCGCCGCCTCGCAGACGGCCGCGGCCGCCACGGGATCAGGTTCCTGCTCGCCGCGGGCCTGACGCAAGGTCGCGACGTGATCGATATTGACGCCGAGTTTGAGCATGAGGGAACAATAGCACAATGTGGCAAGAGAACAATGGGACAAGGGAACAGCACGGAACAGCACGGAACAGTACGGGGCAGTACAGCAGTACAGCAGTACAGCAGTACTAGCGGTACAGCGGTAAACACAAACGGAAGGTCGATCAACGGAGCCCGGTCACGTTCAGGGGGCGGATGATTCGACCCGGTTTCGCATTCCCGCAATCTTCAGGACCGAAACCGTACAGCCGGCCCTACGGTCTACCGCTCTCCCCTCACTCGTCCCGCCTCAACTGCCGCAGCGTGACCCAACGCGGTGCAGTGCCCGCCTCGTCCTGGGCCTTCACCGCGCGCGCCATGGCCGCAGGCAAGCCGGGCGTATGGCGCAAGACCCAGATCCCTTCGCCCGAACGCTGCGCGGCGCGCGTACGCCGCGTGATTTCCTCGATCAGGACCCTCTCGGAACCCACTTCCAGCTCGGCGGCCACGACGGCGGTGGCCCCGGTTTCCAGGGCCACCTGCTGCGTCAGGGTGCGCGGCGAGCCCGTCAGATCCAGAAACACCAGGCCGCGCCGGGCCACGAAGGTCAGCACCTGTTCCATCACGCGGGGGTTTTCGATGGCGCGGTCCCCGAATTTGGTGGCGAAACCGGCCGCTCCTTCGTTGACCTGCAGACGGCGTCCCAGAATCCTTTCCGTTTCCTCGCGGCTGTCGTCGATGAACAGCGCGCGCGGTCCCGGCCGGACCACGGGGTAGTTCGTCGGTTCCATCGGGAGTTCGACCAGAATTTCGCGCGCGACATCGGCGCCGGCGGCGCGCCCGGTCTCGATGGCCTTCACCGTATCGGGATACACCAAGGTGACCGCCACGGGAAGCTCCGCCCAGGCGCGCCGCTCCGCCTCGCTGGCGCGTCCGAGCTCGGTGATGACGAGCGCCATGCGAAACGAACCCGGCGCCACCGAATCACCGATGAGCATGCGGATCGCCATGCGCTGCCCGGCGGGATCCCGGAGCAGGTACTCGACGCGATTCTCTCCCGTGCCGACCTCGCGTCCTTCGACCACGGTATAGCCCGCGCGCGGTGCGAACCGCTCCAGCTCATAGGCCAGCACGTGGACCGGTTTGCCGCGCGGGAAGGTCATCTCGGTGAAGTTGCCGCGCCGGCGCACCGCGCGCGGGCCCAACCCGTTGCCCACGGCGTAGGGCAGCAGGAAGCGGTCGCGGTATTGCGTCAAGGTGGTGTCGGATTCGTCGCGGAACAACCAGGCGTGTGCTTTGCGCCACGCAGCGTTTTCCAAAGAGTCGAATTTGACACGCGGGAATTCGGGGACCGCTTCGTCTCTTCCCGAAGGGAACAGGCGGGCCGTGAGGACTCCGACACCCCCGAGGGTCGCGACGGCGACCAGGATGAAGAGAATGCGACGCACGGGTTTCACGCACGCGAAGGTAACAACCGGGCTCCGGGGCCACCCGGCGCGAGCGGGGCGCGGGGCGAACTTGATAACACCCTGTCATGACTTCAGTTCCGTGGTCGCACCCGCCCGCCCGTCGCCACCGCATCCCGGGGTTCCCACTCCGGCTTCGCACCGGCCCTGGCCTCCCGCAGGGCGATAACGGCCATGCGCACGGAAAGTGCGCGGCGGCGATGAGCGCGGCTGGGATGCGCGCCCGCACCCTCTCCTGCGGACAGCACACGCCCTAAATTCTACCCTTGCCCCATGCCCGTTCATGCCGTTCTGGCCGGCCCCACCGCGTCCGGAAAAACCGCCTTGGCACTCCGTTGGGCCTCCGCCCGGGGTTTCGCCATCCTCTCCGCCGATTCACGCCAGCTGTACCGCGACTTCGTCCTCGGGACGGGAGTGCCCACGCCGGCGGAACAAGGCGATGTCCCGCATCACATGCTCGGGTTTCTCGATCCCCGGGAATCGTATTCGCCCCGGCGTTTCGCCGCCGCCGCGGACGCCATTGTCGCCGCGCATCCGGAAACGCAGTTTCTGGTGGTGGGCGGCACCGGCCTGTATCTGCGGGAGTGGATGTATCCCGGTGCCGAGGAACGCGGGGAAATTCCCCGCGAGATCCGCGACGCAGCCGCGGCCCGCATCGCGGCCGCGCTCCTCACCGAAGAAGGGCTCGCCCCGGTGCACGCCGAACTCTCCGCGCTGGACCCGGCGGGCATGCACCGCGTCGACCCACATGATACCTACCGCGTGACCAAGCGGCTGGAGAACTGGCTGCACACCGGGCGTTCCTATGCCGCACCCAAACCCGAATATCCGCTGAACCCGGTGTTCGAGGGCGCGCCCTTCCTGTGGCTGGAGCCCGAGCGCCGCATCCTTCACCAGCGCATCGCCGCGCGTGTGGACGCCATGTTCGCGCAAGGCTGGGCCGAGGAGGCCTCCCACCTCATGCACACCTACGACCCGCGCCGCACGCCCGCATTCAATGCGATCGGTTATCGGGAAATCGCCGAAGCGAGGACGCGCGGCAAGGATCCGGCCGCTGTGCGCGATACCGTGGTCGCGCGCACGCGGCAGTACGCGAAGAAACAGATGACGTTCTTCCGTCACCAGTTCCCGCGCGCGCAGGCTTGGGAACCGGAGGCCCTGGCGGCGGCGCTGGCCGCCGCGGATTGGGATGCCCGGAGGCTTCCGGCGCGCGCCCCCGCTGCCCCCGGCGAAGGCTGACGCCAACCCGCCGCGTCATGATGGCGGCCCCGCGGGAGCGCGCGCAACGCGGCGTTTCCCCACCCCAACAAATTCCAAACTCTCCATTGACAACCCCCGGTCGGGGTTTTAAATTCACGCCTCCGTTTTCGTGTTCTTTTCGACGCGAATTCCAGGATTTTCGGATGGAACGACGGTTCAGGTTTCACACCGTAGAACTCTCGGGTCTGTAGCTCAGTTGGTTAGAGCATCGCTCTGATAAGGCGGGGGTCGGAAGTTCAAGTCTTCCCAGGCCCACCATCCGAAAGTCCAGGAGTTCGTTTTTCGTGTTGGATGGGCGCGAGTTTTCAGGTTCACCCGTGTTCGCTCCTGCCGTGTTCGCTCCTGTGGAGGAACGCCGGGGACCACGGAACCGGTTCGCGGGACTTTAGGGGCTATAGCTCAATTGGTAGAGCACCTGCTTTGCAAGCAGGGGGTCAGGAGTT
>CAZKRC010000097.1:0-9374 GCA_964555105.1 uncultured Bifidobacterium sp.
GGTGACGAGGGCATCCAGATGCGTTGCGAGCACACGGGCGGCTTCGTGCGCGATGCCGGCTGCGGAGGCGTCGGTGACGAAGCCGCCCGGATGCTCCGCGGGCGAGGTCGCGTCCGCCCCCGGGGTTTCCGCGGGGTGATCCCCAGAACTCCCGGAGGTCTTCCCGTCCGCCCCGCCGGTGACGGCGTCACCGGCGTTCCCGCCCCCCGCATGTTCCGTGTCCGCAAACACGAGTTTCCAGTCGGGGAGATCGGCGGCGAGGCATGCAAGGTGATTCCGCCCTTCGGGCGATAGTGATGCGCGCAGGTGCTTTTGCGCGGCGATGAAAAGATGACCGGCACGGCGCGCGTCGGGCAGGGCGCGATGCTCCTCATCGCGCGGAATGGCGAGACGTTCAGCCAGCGAGTCGAGGCGATGACTGTCCCACGTGGGCCAGGCGATGCGCGAGAGCAAGAGCGAGTCGATCCACGGACCGGACACGGCGGGAAGGCCTTCGGCCTCAAGGGCGCGGCGCACGAAATGCGCATCGAACTCGGCGTTGTGCGCGACCAGCGGACTGTCGCCGGCGAAAGCGAGGAAGTCCCTCAAGGTGTCCGCAGGGGCGGGCGCGGAGGCCAGTTCTTCGTCGGTGATGCCGGTGATGAGGCGTGCGACGGGCGAGAGCGTGCGCTCGCCGGGCGGAAGCAATGCCGTGAAGGTCGCCACGGGCACGCCGTTTTCGAAGCGCACGGCCGCGAGTTCGATGATGCGGTCGTGTTCGTGGTCGAGGCCGGTGGTTTCGGTGTCGACGGAAATGAAGGAGGAAAGCATGGAGAAGCCCGGAAAGCGAAAATGAAATGATGAATGATGAAGTGTGGGCGCGAGGCAAGGAGGGGATGACGGACAGGCGGAGCGGGGACGCGAGGCGGTATGACCACGAATGTGAATGACGGCGTCACGGCGGGGACCGCATCAACTCATCCTGTCATCAGTCGTCTCCCTCTTCGCTCACCGTCTCGACCAACTGGAAGAATTCCCGCAGCGCGGGCGTCATCATGATGCGCCGCGGCGCTTCGGGGAGGAAGGCCTGCAGGCCGCGCAGCAGAAACACGGGGAACTCCGCACGGGATGATTTCAGCAAGTCGTCGAGCACGCGTTCGTACAGGCGCCGATAGAAAAAAACGTGGGAGCCTTCCTTGTCGTGCTCGTCGAGCAACGACTGCAACCAGGCCGCGATCGCGTCGCGCTCGTCGGTGTCACAGCGGATCTCCACGACTTCGTCCGCGGGAAGCTCGTCCTGTTCGGGCAGCACGATGTCCTGCAGCACGCGACGGGCGGTCCCGGCGTCCGCTTCGCTGACGAAAAGGGCGAAACGGTCGGAGTTCCCGCCCGCGGGCGCGACCCGGCACTTCATGCCGTGACCCGCGAGATACTTCTCAAGCCGCTCGAGCGTTTCGCGTTCGAGGCTGGAAGCCAGAGAAATGAAACCGCTGTTCATGCACGGGAAATTAGAAATGAGCACCGTCGAAAAGAAAACCGGGCATTCGCCCGGGAAACGGCCCGTTCACACGCCGGGGGCGTCACTCCCGGCTCAGGTCCACGGTGTCGGGCCAGGCTTCGTGCGTTTCCTGGGGAATCCACGGACGGATCGAGCCGGGATCCCAGACGCGGTCGCGGTCGCGGTCGTGGAAGCCTTGCACCACGTAGCGGCCGCGGGGGAGAGGCGCAGAAACGAGTGAGTCGCCCTGCGCGCGCAACGGATGTCGTACCACCGTGCCCGTGGCGGGGGCCGCGGACTGCGCCCAGAAGATCCAGTCCGCCCGTTCCGCGGGCGCTGCGACCTTGAGGCGCCGGGCTTGCGCGGTATCGGGAACCGTTCCCGTGTACAGCACGCGGGGGGCTGACGTGTCATCCGCCGCGGGCCGCAACCGCACTTCCAGGGCATCACCGGGGCGTGGCGGCGCGTCCCAGGTCACCATGAAACCCGTGGGGCCGAGACGATGCAACCCGTGCGGCGCCACGAGGAAAAGCGTGTCGCCGGGTCGCCGGATGCGCGTTTCCAGACGCGTCGCGAGGGCGTCCCAACGCTCCGGCGTCAGGATGCGGCTGCTGGCGAAAAGTTGCCGGGCGGTTCCGGCAGCCTGTCCCGGCCCTTGCGGCATTCCCGATGACTGTGATGATTGTGATAAGCGCGACGGTTCCGGTGCAGATGTGGCGCGCGGGAGACCGGTGCCGTCGTCGCCGGCGGTGAGCGTGGTCAATGTCCACGCAGGCGCGTTTGCTGCGTTCGCCTCGTTAGCCCCGTTCGTCGTATCGGAGGCGGGCGCGGGGGCCGGAGTTCCCACGTCGAAAGGCGCCGACGTGTCGGGCTCATCGACGCGATGCCGCCCGGGGAAATCGGGGCGGGTCCGCATGACGAGGCGATGGGGCATGCCCGCACGCAGCGGAGGTGTGGTCAAAACCCACAGATCGCGCTGCGGGTTCCACTCTGCGCCGGTGACGGATACGGCATCTCCGGAATCGGGCAGCACGAGGTAGCGCGTGCTCTCGGCAGCGCGCGCCGGATGCGGCGGCCGTCCGAATCTCACATGCAACGCGCCCACGGGGAATTCTTCCGTACCGCCGCTGTCGGGAACATGAACCACCTCGAGGATGCGCAGGGGCAGGGTGTCCAGGGGGGTGAGGCGCAGCGACTGCGTCGCCGCGCGGGGGCGGAGGGCGAGCGTCGGTTCACCGGGCGCGGCGGCCTCCAGGCCGACGTCGAAGGTGAAGTTTCCGTTGACGTCCTCGAACGCGAAGACGGCGTAGTCGCCGGGGGCGGCGCCCTCCAGTACGAAGCGCCCCGTCGAGTCCGCTCCCGCGATCGCGGCGGGGAGTTCACGCCAGGGTTCGGGCGCGTCCGCGACCGTGAAGCCGGTGTCGCGCGGCGAGAGCGCATCCACGGAGACGGCGCGATCCGTCGTGTGGTACAAGGCGACCAGCAGGGGACCGCGCCGTCCTTCACGGGACAACGAGCCGTCGAAGCCGGCGGAGTCGAGGAAAGGTCCGGTCGAGAAACGCAGGGTGAACACGTCGCCCATGGGGTTGGTGCGCAAATCCTGGAGTGATCCCAGCACCGTGACGGTATGGGTGGTGCGGGGACGCAAGGTCCGGCCGGCGGGAGGCTTGATGATGAGGCGGTCGCCGTCCACCTCCACCTGCGTACGTCCGGCGTACGGCGGTGAAATCGCGACGGTGCCGCGGGCGGCACCGCGGTGGATCCATTCGGTGAATTGCAGGATGATGCGCGCATCCGCAGGAACCGAGACGGCGTCCGGGGCCGGATACACGGCCGCGACGCGCGGCGGGATCGTGTCCACGGGGCCGCCGGAAGGTGCCTCCACATGCGCGCAGCGAACTCCCGCCAGCAGAACGACGGGGGCGACCAGGAGGCGGGCGGCGCGCGGAAACATGGGCTTCAAAAGGTCAGTCGATGATCAGTCCGAGGCGCGTCCACCGGATCTTGAAGGGGATGGTGAGCCAGCTCAGGGGGTTGATGAACGAGAAGCCGCGGTTCGCGTTCTCGAACGAATAATAGACGATGAGGGCCTGCGCCTTGACGTGGGTGCGCGAGAGGTAGCCCCAATAGCGGCTGTCGGACGAGTTGTCGCGGTTGTCCCCCATCATGAAGTAGACCGGGTGCCGGACGGTGTAACGGTCCGAGGCGACGCCGTCGATCACCAGCGTCGGCCGGATCGTGAACCCCTGATCCGCCGCGCGGAGGTTGTCGGCGAACAGTTCGAGGTAGGCCCCCATGTAATATTCATTGAACTCGGTGCGCCGCCACCCGTCGTCGCGCATGTGCGGGGGCATGAGGTCGGCACCCCGCAGAAAGCCGGTGCGGGCGGCCTCACGCACACGGGAGAACGGAACATTGTAGGCGCGCACGGCGCCGCCGCTGCCCGTTCCGGGCGTCGCGACTTCCTCGCGCGGAAGGCCGAGGTAGAACAGCGCCGCGTGATGACCGGGGTTGAAGGCGTCACCCGTGACCACGGGCATGACGTGGTCGTTCGCCAGAGCCCCGTCGCGGTACAGGTCCAGCACGAGCTCCACCGCACTTCCCGGGTTTTCCTGCAGGGCGAGCGAGCGGAGCCATGTCATCTGCGTCAGCGAAAGCGTATCGAGCGCGATCGTTTCCCCGGGCATGGGCAGGCGCACGCGCAGGTGGTCGCGCACGGGGTCGGACAGACGACGTGCGCCGGTTCCCGCCGTATAGAGACCTTCGGGCGGTAGTGCGACCGGGCGGCCATCAACGCGCAGCGAAGCGCCTTCGATCTCCAGGGTCTCGCCGCTTTGTGCGACGGCGCGTTTGATGAAATCCTTGGGGGCGTACCACACCAGTCGTTTCTCACCCGGGCCGGGGGTACGGTCCCAGTACAGGTTCCCGAACAGGAAGAGGTTGGCCACGAACGCGTAACGTTCGGGGTTGCCCTCCGGGTGGGTGGGGTCTCCGGGATAGCGGAAGATCAGCACGTCGCCCGGCTTCGGGTCGGTCAGGGCGGGGAGCCGTGCGTTGGTGAACGGGATGGGCGCGCCGTAAACGAACTTGAGGCCCAGCAGAAAGTCGCCGATCAGCAGGGAACGCTCCATCGACGCCGAAGGGATCTTGAACGCCTGCACGACGAACTGAATGAAAAAGAGCGCGAGAACGATGGGGACCAGGAGTTCCCGCACGAAGGCGCGGCCGGCCTTGCGTGCCCGTTCGCCCGTGACGTCTCCTCCGCCCTCCCGTGTGCGTTCCGGAGATTTGCTTTCGTCAGCCATGCACGCCTTTCGAGTCCGCATTCGCGGCAAACGTCGATTTTTTCCCGTTACAGGACCGTGAAGATACCAATTCCCCGGAACTTGTTAGATTGCCGACGGTGGCTCGCGCCGCAGGGGAGACATCATGGATTACACCTTTCTCGAACGACTGAAAACCAAGGTCATCGCCGGCGCCCAGACGTCCGCAGCCCGTATCGAAGACGCCGCCCGCACAGGCAAAATCCATCTCGACCTGATGGCGGCCCGTCGTAAACTCGAGCGTACCTATACCGCCCTGGGGAAGGAAGCGTATCTCGCCCTGGGTGAGGACGCGTCCGACGCCGCCTTGAGCCTGCGCCCCGGCGTGTCCGAACTGCGTGCCGAAATCGTGGCCCACATGCGTGAAATCGCGGCGCTGGAAATTCGCCTCGCGGAAGCCAAGGCCGCGAAAACCAGGGACGCGAACACGAGGGACACGACAGCGCGGGACGCGGACGAGGGGACGCCCCCCGAACCTCCGGTCCGCGGGTCATAATCGCTTTTTCCCTGCAACGTCCCGGGAGCGGGATGAGTCGCCCGGAAAACCCCGCCTGTCATGGATCGTAAAATCCGCATATTCTTCTTCCCGCGCGACGCGTCGCGCGTGCGCACCATCGTCCTGTCGCAACGCGTGGGGATCGTGGCGTTATGCGCCGCCCTGCCGCTCTGTCTGCTCGGGATCTGGCTGGTGACCACGGGTCATCTGCGGGAGGACGCGAAACGCCGTTTCGAAAGGACCAAGCTGGAGCGCGAGGCCGCGGCGCTGGACGAAAAAAACGCCCTGCTCCGGGATGAAGTCGGCGTGCTGCAGCGCAATCTGGACAGCCTTGAATCCATCCGCATCGGCGTGACGATTTCTTCCGGCCTCGAAGTCCAGCGGGAGGAAGAGGAGAAGCCGGCGACGCGGGGCGGTGCGTTGGCGCGCGCCGCGCGCCTCTCCGGATTCGTGACCGGCGCGGCCCGCGCCCGCGACTTTTCGGCCCCCCTCGATCAGGTCAGGGGCATGTCGCGCTTCCTGGACTCCACGTTGATCGTGCTCACGCGGGAATCCGATGTCGCCATTCGTTTGCCCACGCTCAAGCCGGTGGCTTCCGATGCCATCATGACGCGCGGCTACGGCCCGGCGCGGGACCCGTTCACCGGGCGCAAGGCCTTGCACGCGGGTGTGGACTTCAGCCTTCCTCCCGGGTCACCCGTCTATGCCGCCGGAGGCGGAACCGTGTCGGCCGCGGGCTACGACCCGTTATGGGGCTATTATGTACGCATCCGGCATACGGATCGCGTGGAAACGTTTTATTCGCACTTGCAGGGTGCGGGCGTGAGGGCGGGGCGCACGGTGGCGCGTGGCGAACTCATCGGTTGGGTGGGGCAGAGCGGCGCGACCACCGGGCCGCATCTGCACTTCGAAATGCGGATCCACGGCGATCGCGTCGATCCGATGCCTTATCTGATCGCCTCCGTCCGCGCGATCTGATTCACACCACGCCCGGGAGGGAACGCCATGAAGTCCGCCATCACGTCCATCGCCGCGGCCAGTCGCGAACTCCGGCATCGTCTTCATCAGCACCCTGAACTGAGCGGGCAGGAGTTTTCCACGCGCGATGTCGTGGTCGCGGAATTGACGGCCTTGGGATACACGCCGCGCACCTTCGCCGACCACACCGGTGTCGTGGCCGTGTGGCCCGCCGCCGCAGGCGGGACGGGCCACGGTCTCGCGCTGCGGGCCGACATGGACGCCCTCCCCTTGCGCGAGACCTCAGGCGTGCCGTGGGCCTCCCGCATCGACGGCGTCATGCACGCCTGCGGCCACGACGGCCATACCGCGGTCCTGCTCGGCGTGGCCCGCTGGCTCGTGGAGTCGGGCCGCAAATACTCCGCTCCCATCACGTTGATCTTCCAGCCCGCCGAGGAATCGGGACTGGGCGCTCCGGCGATGATCCGCGACGGGGTTCTGGAAACCCCCGGGGCCGACGCCGTGTTCGCGCTGCACGGGTGGCCGGAAATTCCGGCCGGAACGTTCGCGGTTCCCGACGGAGCGATCATGGCGGCGGTGGACAACTTCGACATCACCCTCAAGGGGGTGGGCGGGCACGGCGCCATGCCCCACCTGGTGCGCGATCCCGTGCCCGCGGCGGCGGCCCTGATTTCCTCCGCGCAAACGTTGGTGAGCCGCCGTACGTCTCCGCTACAGGCCGCCGTGCTCACCTTCGGCAACGTGGCGGCGGGCAAGACCTACAACGTGATCCCCGAGACCGCGCTCCTGCGCGGCACGCTGCGGACGCTGGATCCGGCGCTGCGCGACGTGCTGCGCGCCGACCTGGAAACGCTGATGGTCCATACGGCCGCGGCGCACGGCATCGAGTCGTCGATCGAATGGGTCGAAGCCTGTCCCGCGACGATCAACGACCCCGCGATGGCCGCGCTCGCCCGCGAAGGCATCCGTGCCGTGCTCGGCGATGACTGCGTGCTCGACCGGCCGCCCAGCATGGGCGGGGAGGACTTCGCGTACTTCCTGCAGAAGCGGCCCGGGGCCTACTTCTGGCTGGGCCTCGGCATGGAGCGCGGCGGCTTGCACAACCCGCGCTTCGACTTCAACGACGAGGCCATCGCCGCGGGCATCACGGCCTTTGTCGGCATAGTGGAACAGTTCTTTGAAGACGCACGCGAAAATCAGAAATCAGAAATCAGAAATCAGAAATGAAAAGATGCGCGGGAACGCACGGTCAGAGATGTATGAGACTGGTTGTGTTCACCTGTCTGATGTCAGATTTCTGATTTCTGATTTTTCTTCGTCCCATTCCCTCACGTCCGGCCGGATCGCCTGTCGGCGGTTCCAGTCGATGAGGTCCGCCCGGCCCGCGTCGCGGCGGCCAAGGCCTTGCGCCGCGTGGCGCGCCAGCGCGCCGGGCACGGCCACGGCTGCCGCTTCGCGCAGCATGGCCGTGGGCCGGGCGGTCGAGGGATGCGTGGGCTGCAGCCCCGTACCGTTGTAATCCGAACCTTCGGCCGTGCGGACGGTCCCATACGTCACGATGGCGATCCCGCCGTCCGGCGTGTCGAAGGACGCCTGCCCGACACCCTTTCCGTAGGTGCGCGTCCCGATGAACGGCGTGTTGAGGGTCGACCTCAGGGCCGCCACGAAAATTTCCGAAGCGCTGGCGGACCACTCGTTGGCAAGCAGGACGTAGGGCCTGCCCTCACCCGGGCCCCCGCCGCGCGCGCTGTAGGTTTGCTCCGTGAGGAGCGAAGCGCCCTTGTCGAAGTTGCGTTCCCGCAGGCGGATCATCACGCCGCTGCCGATGAGGTCGTCGCACATCCGCATCACCACGTCCAGACTGCCGCCGCCGTTGTCGCGCAGGTCGAGGATGGTGGCGGGGAAATGCCGGGTCTCCGCCAGCGCTTTACGGAACTCCGAAGCGGTGGACCCTCCGTCCACCGTGCTGCCGGTGAAGGAGTAGATCGCGATGTACCCCGCGCCGGCGACGCTGTCGACTTGCACGGTGGGAAAGCTGGCCGTGTCGCGGCCGACGGTTTCGGTGCGGATTCCCGCGGGCGAGCCCACCGTGATGCGGGTCGTGAGGGAGTCGGCACCGGCGACGCGCGTGAAACGTTCCGCCGCCGAATCGCCCGTGACGTTGTGTCCGTTGATGGCGAGGATGCTCATGCCCCGCCGCAGCCCCGCGTTGTACGCAGGGGACCCCGGCGCCACCATCTCGATGAGCACCGTGTCGCCGGCGTCGTTGAGACGTACCTGGAATCCCATCACGCGCGGCCGCACGGTGGTCCGGCTTTGGCGACGATGCTCCTCCGCCGCGGCCGGGTCGATGCGGCGCGTATAGGCGTCGTGTCCGCGCGCGCGCGCATACAGGGAGTCGAACGGCAGCGCCTCGGCCGCGCTGTCGTCGAAAACGCCGGGGTGCAAATAGAAGGTGCGCAACAGGAACAGATGCAGCTGGCGCTCGCGCTCTTCGTTCCAGGAGCCGAAGCCGCGCTCGCTGTAACGGTATTCCACCACGCGTCCGGTTCCCCCTTGCCGGACCCTGACCGGTGTCCCGCGCTTCAAGGCGCTTCGCCCGTCCGGCCCCAGATCGGTGTCACGGTAGGGTGCGTACAGCGGCACGACGACGTCCGGCGCCGCGTCCGTCAGCACATCGTGAGGCACCGTGCTCACCACCGGTCCTTGCGGGCTTCGGGAGGACGGTGCCAGCAGGCACCCCGCGAGCACCGCGCCGCCGAGGGCCCATGCCGCTGCCCCTCCCGTCGACGCGCGGGACGCGCCCACCCGGAGGTTGCGCAGCGCAGCCCCCGCTTTTCGCACGTCTTGATGCCTGAAAAGACTGGGGAATATGCTGAAAAAGCGGTTTACCATCCCTGAATGATACAACGAACGGGGATGGACTGGACAGGCTTGCTATTTTAACCTGTTCATAGGGCGTACTTCGCTTGTTTTCAATGGTTTCGGGAATCGGGGTACGGCGCAGGCCGTTCCGGGCTTTTCCCGGTACGCCCTGTTTTTGACCCCCGGGAATCGTCGCCATGCAGTTGCCCAAATACAAAAAGAAGAAGCGCATCAA
>CAZKRC010000098.1:0-9354 GCA_964555105.1 uncultured Bifidobacterium sp.
TCCTGCTGGACAAACTGGACGGCTTCATGGCCAAACTCCTCAACGCCTCCTCGGAGTTCGGGGCCCAGTTCGACAGCCTCGCCGACCTGGTCGCCTTCGGGGTCGCCCCGGCACTGCTGGTGTACTACTACCTCCACTCCTCCGTTCCCGAGTGGGCGGCCTCACACAAACCGCTGATGATCACATCCCTTTCGGTTTACGTCCTGTGCGCGGCCCTCCGCCTCGCCCGCTACAATGCCGTTGATGCGGACGGCCTCAAGGACTGGTTCCACGGCCTGCCCTCCACCTTCGCCGGCGGCCTCGTGGCCCTCAGCGTGATCCTGCATTCCAAGTACTCGCTGGCGGGCGCCTTCCCCATGAGCCTGACCATGCTGCCCCTGCTGCTCATCCTGACGGGCTTGCTCATGGTCAGCCCCCTGTATTTGCCCAAGCTGACCGGCCGTCGCAACCGCCTCATGAACGGTTTCCAGATCGTGAACGTGTTCATCGGTTACCTGTGCGGTTTCGGCATGGTCTTCCCCGAATACCTCTTCGCCCTCCTCGCCCTTTACGGGGTTTTCGGGTTCGGCAACGGATTGCTGGCCCGACAACGGATCGAAGAAGAACTCGAAGAAAGGTTGGCGGGGGGGTAAGGGCGCGGGGACCGTGCCCGGAACGGAGGAGGGCCTCCGTCGTTCACGGTCCCCGCGCCGGTTTCACTCTTCGCAACTTCCCTGAATCACTCCCGGTGTCGCCCGCGGGTTTCCTGCGGGAAGGCCGGTACCGGCCGGAAACGACTGGCACCAGGCGGCCGCCCGGTGGCGGGATCCCAACGCCGACGCCCTCAGCGTCGCCACCTTGCCCGCACTCGTGCGCACGGCCAGCGAATCGGTTCCGGTGTTGGCGTAGCGCAGGGTATCCAGACGCACGTCACCGCATGAGAATTCCAGACGCGCCCCGGTATTGACCAGATTCAACGCGCTTCCCGTCACCACATGTGCGAAGGTCACGGACGCAGTGCGTCCCACAACCAGCCCGCGCCCCGGGGGGATCACCGTGTTCGACGGCAACGCGAATTTCATTCCCGCACCGCTCCCCGCATCGCGACTGACCAAGCATCCCGAAACGTCGAGCGTATCGCCCACACGGTTGAACAGTTCGAGCCATTCCCCGTTTTCCCCGCCTTCATCCGTACCCGGCTCCGGGTGCACTTCCGAAAACACCGCTTCCCCGAAGGCCGTTGCCGCACGCTTTCCGCCGGGCAGCGTCAACACCAAGGTGGTCGTCATGGGATCCTCCACCGTCATGCCCAAAGCGATCTGGGTGTAGGCCAGGGACAGCGGCAGCACCAGAGCCACGTTCTGCCCGCGGGGCACCATGACTCCCGCCCTGTGCGCGCTGGCGATCGTATCGCCCGAGGCTTCCCACAGCGCCAGGGACACGTCGTACTCGCGATCACCGGGAACCTCCTCCAGACGGAACACCCGTAGTTCACCGGTGGTGATCGCGGAGGCCGTCAGCGTATCGGTTCCGCTCCACAAGCGCAGACGTCCGCCCGCGACCGTCTTGGGGAAATCGAGCGGAATGTGGATGCTGGCCGTGACCCGCGAAAAGTCGGGCAAACACACGATGCTCACCGCGTTCGGACGATCGGTGCGCAATTCGACCGTGGCCTCGCCCGCATACAGGCGACGCCCTTCCTGATACACGTCCACCCTGAAACTCCGTTGCGGTCCGGGAGGAATATCGATCATCGACAACGTCTGCGTCGCCCCGGACAACCGAAACCCGAACGCCAGCGTGTCCATGTCCGGACCGGTGACCGTGACGCGCGCCGAATCGACAGGGCGCATGGCGGAGAGACCGCCCGTCACGGCCCCCTTGGCGAGGGCTGCGACCTGGAAATCAAGGCTTACCTCCACCCCCTCGCCATCGCCTCCACCGCCCTGCGGGTGCACGGGAGCCTCCGACAGGCAGGCCGCCACGAGCAGGACGCACAAGCCCGCGACCGCCGCCAGGAAGGCGCGGCGCGCGCGTCCGTGCATCCGCAGCTCCACCCCCCACACCCTCACGCCTTGCCGCATTGTATCCATCGTCTTCCGGCTCCAGGGATGCGACGGGATCCCGGATCCGCGTTTCAGTATGTTCATAAACATCTTCCACCTCCAATGGTCGACATGACCGTCACATAACCTAACGGCCGGAGCGAAAACGCGTCGTGACGGCCGTCACGGTCGACCCGATTTTTTTTCGTCGTTTCCACTTACCTTTTCCGGAATGCGCCTCGCTTTTTTCGGCACCGGGACCTCGCACGGAATCCCCGTCATCGGCTGTCGCTGCGCCGTCTGCCGTTCGCAGGACACGCGCGACAAACGCAACCGTACCGGTATCTGGCTGCGTGACGACCATCACTCCGTGGTGATCGACGTCTCCGGCGATTTCCGCCAGGGCGCGTTGCGCCACGGCCTCGCCCGGCTGGATGCGGCGTTGCTGACGCACGCGCATTCGGACCACACGGCGGGGCTGGACGACTTGCGCATCTTCTCGCAGGTGACGGGCGTGCCCACGGTTCTGTATGCGACGGAAGAGACGTTCGCGGACATCCGGAAACGTTTCGAGTACGCCTTCACGCCGCCCAAGCATTACGGCGGCGGCGCGCCCCAGTACGACGTCCGCATCGTGGACCCCGCGCATGCCTTCACCATCGGAAAGTGGCTGGTCACGCCCTTGCCCGTGTGGCACGGCCCGGAGCCGATCCTGGGTTACCGCATCGGCGACTTCGCATTCATCACCGACGTCACGGTAATCCCAGACGAGACCATCGCCCTGATGCAGGGCCTGAAGGTTCTCGCCCTGGATTGCCTGCGGGAGAAGCCGCATTCGACGCACCTGCATTTCGACAAGGCGGTCGAATACGCGCGGCGCATCGGCGCGGAGACGACGTACTTCGTGCACATGTCGCACGACCTGGGCCACGTCGCCACGGAGGCGCGCCTGCCGCCTGAAATCAGACTGGCGTACGACGGACTGGAGCGGGAGGTGTGATCGATCTCCGTGGGGGAGTTCGACACGTCGGGCGGATTACTTCCTTGCGGTTATGACCGGAACCCCGGCTCTGACTGCGGCACGGCGAAGGTCTTTGTCAAGCGTCGCAAGCGGCATCCCTTTCCTCAACGCCAGTTCCAGGTATGCGGCATCGTAGACGGTAAGTCGATGCTCATCAGCCAAGGCCATGATCCGGGTCAGTACCTCCAGAGACGGGGCCCCTTCAACTTCGATGCCCAAGGCCGACACGGCATCCAAAAAGCGCATCCTCTCGGCCTGCGTGAAACGTTTTCTTCTTTCCGCCATCACGATGGCATTGCCGATTTCCACAGGCCAGTGCGCGGGAACGTGGGCCTCGGCCCCGCCGCCAAGCATCCCGAGAATGGCATCCGCGTAGGCAAGTCCGTCCTGTTCCTCGAACAAGGCCGTGGCCATGACGGAGCAATCGAGGACCATCACCATTTACGCCCCTCATTGATGAGCTCCTTGATGATGATCCCGTCGAGTCGGCGACCTTTACGCAGTGCGCGAAGCGACGCAACCGCTTGCGCGGGAGACATGCGCGTTTTACCTGCGTCCACGGGGCGCAGCTCGGCGACGGGCATTCCGTGTTTTGTGATCACGATGGTTTCTCCTTGGCGTACCCGTTCGAGAAGTTCGGGTAAATGGGTTTTGGCCTCGTACGCGCCTACGGTTGTCATGATCGCCTCCGGGTCACTGCTGATCCGGTCTATTTAGACCAGTCTTAGACTAGTTTAAAATTGTGGCGACGGGTGGTCAACCGGGTGCTCCCGGACTCAAGGAATCCGGGGGTGTGGCGGCAAGTGTAAGCGCACGGCGGGAGAATGTGGAGATGAAGGAAGGTGAAGCCGGACGGGCGCGGGGTTCGCGCCAGGCATTCATAAACCATTCGTAAACCATTGGGGCCGGCCGGAAGACCGGATCCGGGGAAATGGGCATTCGATGACTTCCGATCACAGGTCAGCCGTCCGTGCCCGCTGCGGAAAAAAATCCGCGATCACGCGATGCCTTGCAAGCTCCCCCCTTGGGCAAACAACCGGCCCACGCGCTTCGCCACCTCCGGGTCGGCCTCCAGCACGGGCGCATGCCAAGGCTTGACGCGCGCGTCGATCACCAGCGGTCCGCGCACGCCCCAATGCTTGTCCGCCGTGAACGCACCCACGCCGTGCACATCGCGGGCCGGATCGGACCGCGTGAAGGTCACCCACAGCCAGTTGTCGAAATCCGCGGCGGCGAAGTCGGGGTCGTCGCACATCACCCACAGGGGCAGGCCATCCAGCGCGGCGGACTCCATCAGGCCCGCGTCGCGCAGGCGCTCCGTGAAGGCCGCGAGTTGTGCGGTCAACGCCTCGGCACCCGCCGCCGCGTCCCCCGCAGCGGGATGGCCGCCACTGCCCGGTACGTCCGCGCCCACGCCCACGTTTTCGTGATACCGTGCGCCGCGGAAGGCCAGGATGCCCGGGCGGACCATACGCGGCGCCGCCCAGTGGTCCGGCCACGCCGCGCGCAGCGCCGGGGGGACTTCGGACGCGAGGTCACGGCGCGGCGCGCCCGACACCGCCATGAACAGTTTCGATCCTTCGTTGAGGGAGCCACCCGTGTAATCGAGAGTATCCATCGTCGTGTTCGTCACGAAATGCAGGGAGGTCTTCCAGTCGACACGGCGGAGCACATGGTCGAAGTAGGCCCCCACGTTGCGGATGTCGAGCGCGGGATCATCCTCATGCGCGGCGACGAAGAGGTACTTCGCCAGCGACATCTGGCCGTAACCCAGCATGGCGTGCGCGATGGTGTGGAGTTCGCGCGGCTTGCGCTCAAGCCAGGGCGCGTAGCGATCGTTGGCGATGGCGAGCAGCAGCGGATGCACGCCCGCCGCCTCCACGGCGTGCACCGCACGCAAACCGGGAATTTCCTGCGAGAGCGCACCGTCCGCGATCTCGTGGATCAACGACGCGATCTGCGCATCCTCCTGCGGCGGACGGCCGACGACGGTGAACGGCCAGATGGCGTCCGTGCGGTGGTAGACCTTGTCCACCGTCAACACCGGGAAATCGTGCGCCAGGCTGTAATAGCCGATGTGATCGCCGAACGGCCCCTCGGGTTTGAGGTGCCCGGCCTCGACGGTGCCGGTGATGCAGAAATCCGCATCCGCGGAAAGCAGGTGCCCGTCGCGGCGCGCGTACCGGAAGTGCCGCCCCGCGATCACGCCCCCGAACAATACCTCGGGCAGGCCTTCGGGCAGGGGCATGATGCCCGCCAGGATGTGGGCCGGAGGCCCGCCGACGAACACGCTGACCTTCAGCTTTTCGCCCCTTTGCAAGGCGGCGTGATGATGGACGCCGATGCCGCGATGGATCTGGTAGTGCATGCCCGCTTCGCGGTCGCGCGCGTACGTGCCGCCCGAGAGCTGGATGCGGTACATGCCGAGGTTGGATCCGAACACGCCCGGCTTGTCGGGATGCTCGGTGTACACCAACGGCCACGTGATGAAACCGCCGCCGTCCTGCGGCCAGCAATGGACCTGCGGAAGACGGGACAAGGTGGTGACGTTTCGGGCCACCGGGGGGCGCCCCCCCGGGAGCGCAGGGAGGGGCAAGCCCGTGCGTGCGCCCCACAGGGCCGCGATGGATGGCAGGGGATGACGCAACACCCGCGAGGGATCGCTCTTGAGGGCCACCAGGGCCTGCGCGCGCTTCACGCCGTCGCCCAGCAGGAACAACGTGCGTTCGCGCGTGCCGAACAGGTTGGAAACCGCGGGGAACGGCGATCCCTTCACCCGCTCGAAGTAAACCGCGGGCCCGCCGGCGTCATACACGCGGCGATGGATCTCCGCCATCTCCAGATACGGGTCGACCTCTTCCGTCACCCGCCGCAGCCAGCCCTTGTGTTCAAGGGCATCGACAGCGCTGCGGAGGGAGGAATGCGCCATGATCAGTCCGTGATGACGGCGTCGGCTTCGATCTCGACCTGCATGGCGGGATCGATCAGCTTGCTGACCTCGACCATCGCCATCGCCGGGCGGATTTCACCGAACACTTCGCCGTGGGCGCGGCCGATGGCCTCCCACTGTGAAATGTCCGTCACGAAGATGCGCGTGCGCACCACGTCCGCGGCCGTGGCACCGGCTTTCTCCAGGCCGGCCAGAATGTTCTTCAGGGCCTGGCGGGTCTGGTCACCCGCGTCGGATGCGAACGTGCCGTCGGCATCCGCTCCGGTGGTGCCCGCCACGAACACCATGTTGCCGACCTTGACCGCCCGGGAGTACCCGAGGACAGGCTCCCACTTCGAACCGGTGGAAATGTTTTCGCGCGTCAAAACAGCCTCCTGAGGGGAAATTATGGATTTTGCCCAAAGATAGTTGGGAGCGGGCCGGCGGTGCGGCCCGTCTTTTGTATTTTCCCCGCTTCACCCGGCGGATATCCGCCAACACCCCGGCGGGCCAAGCCCACCGCATTCCGGAGATCTCATGAAAACGACTGTGCGCCTCCTCGGCTTCGGCCTGGCGGGACTTGTCCTGATGGCCTGCAACGACAAAGGAAGCACCTCCTTGAAAACCCAAAAAGACAAAGTCAGCTACATCATCGGCCAGAACATCGGCCGCAACATGCAACAGCAGCAGCTCGATGAGACCGTGCTCGACCTCGACAAGCTCCGCGCGGGCATCGAAGACGTTCTCAACGGCGTCGATCCGAAGCTGACCGAAGAGGAAATGGCCGCGATCATGACCACGTTCCAGGAAGAAATGACCGCCCGCATGGACTCGCTCAACAAGGTTCAGGGCGAGACCAACGCCAAGGCCGGCGAGGAGTTCCTCGCGAAGAACGCCAAGGAAGAGGGCGTCGTCGTGCTGCCCAGTGGTCTCCAGTACCAGGTGATCAGCGAAGGTTCCGGCAAGAAGCCCGGCGCCACCAGCGTCGTCACCGTGCACTACCACGGCACGCTGATCGATGGCACCGAATTCGACAGCTCGATCAAGCGCGGCCAGCCCGCGACCTTCCCCGTCAACGGCGTCATCGCCGGCTGGACGGAAGCCCTGCAGCTCATGCCCGCGGGTTCGAAGTGGAAGCTGTTCATCCCCTCCGAGCTGGCCTATGGCGAGCAGGCGGCGAGCCCCGTGATCGGCCCGAACTCCGTGCTGATCTTCGAGGTCGAACTGATCTCGGTGAACGACTGAAGTTAAATCAGAAATCAGAAATCAGAAATCAGAAAAAGCCCCGCCCGGAAATCCGGCGCGGGGCTTTTTTTTATGGAAAGAATGGAAGACGAAGGACTACGTGCCCGCCTTCCCGCGTTCCTTCCGCTGCGACAGCAGCAGCGGGCCCACGATCGCGGAGTACTTCTTCCGCACCCAGGCTTCATCGGGCGCGGCGTCGCCCTTTTCCAGCAAGCGGAGATCGGCGTCCAGCGCATACAGGTAGGGGTACCACTCGCGCTGCAGCGGCGACTTCCACTCCCACACCAGCGGCTTGAGCGCCGCGCGCAACGCCTTGACACGCGCCTGTGAAAACGTCTTGAGGTCGAGACGCGTGAACGGGGAGGCCAGCAAGGGCGCGATGGTGAAAAATTCCCGGGGGACGACCGCCTCGCGGACGGCCTTCCTCCACCCCGCCGCAGGCGTGAGCCCCCGTAAAAATCCGCCCAACACGTTCACCAAAAACACGTCGGTGTGATAAAGCCCCGTGGGGTTGAGCATCATGCCCGCCGTGGTGCGGCGCAGATCCGCCTTGCCCCCGACGGAACGGCCGGTGAACGGACCGAGGAAAATTTTTCCGGGACAGTAATCGTTCGCGTAGAAGTTGTCCCAGATCACGGGAAGCGCACCCGTGGCCTTGCGCACCGCGGCCATGTCGGAGGCACGATAGTCGGGCGAGACGATGGCGCGACCGGTCCACATCAGCGCGATGCCCGGTTGCAGGAACAACGCGAGATCCTCGAGATACGCGCTGCGCGCCAGCCCTTCGGGCACGAAGTGATCGCTGTACACTGTGGGACAAAACCACAAACGTCGCAATCCACGCTTCTTGAGCAGCGGCCAGAGCTTCTGCAGGATGAGGCCGTGCGCCTCGCCCAGCGAGCGGAAGGCATTGCGGTCCGCATCGGGCAACGCGACGGGAATGTCGTCCATCAACAGCGCGGCTTCGCGGCATCCCAAGTCCGTGAGCGCGAAGAGTTTGCGCGCCAGCGTGTTGAAATCCTCCGCCTTGTGGTAGCGGTAGCTTTGCCCCGGCGCGATGCCGGGCACCACCGCCACGCCCGCCTTGCGCGCACGCGTCACGAAATCGCGGAATTCGCGGCGCCATGCGGCGGGATACGGCTCGCGCCAGTCGCGACGATGGAACGTGTCCTCTTTCGGCGCATACAGGTAGTGGCCCGCCCCGTTTTCCGCCAGCGCCCGCACGATGCCCAAGCGCTCGGGAAAGGTCAGGAGACGGCCGTAATAGCCTTCGACATAACCCGCGAGGTAGGTCTTTTTGGGGGGGACGGGCGTCCTGGCGGACGCGGCGGCGCCGGGGGACCGGCGGGTCGGGGGCGGGGGCGTCAGGCGGACGGCGATACGCCCCCCGCCGGTCCGGCGCGCGCTCATGACGCGGCTCCGGGCTTGCCGCGCGCGGGTTTCCGCGCCGCGCGGGCGGACGTCTCCGGGGATGACGCGGTCATGGCCTCCGCGTCATCCAGCGAACGTAAACCCATATGGTATCCTCCCGCCACGTCGAGGTTCACTCCCGTGACATAGCGCGCCTTGTCGCTCACCAGAAAGTCCACCGCGTCGGCGATGTCGGCCACGTCGCCGAGCACTCCCAGCGGCACGAAGTCCGAGGCCTTGCGCGGCAGTTCGACGCTGTTGGAGAGAATGCCCGGCGACACCATGTTGACGCGGATGCCGCGAGGCCCCAACGCCTGTGCCAGCGACTTGGTGAGGATGAGCAAACCGGTTTTGGAAATGAGATAGGCCGTGTTGTGGGTGGTCGCGGTGAGGTTGTCCACGCCCGCGTACCCGATGTTCACGACGTTCGCCCCTCCTTCCCGCGCACTGCGCGCCCTGCGGGACATGAGGGGCAACAGGGACTGCACCAGGCGGAAACAGCCCGTCAGGTTGGCGCGCAGGATGAGGTCGAAATCGTCCGCGGAAAAATCGGGAAGGGGCCCCACCTTGTAGACCCCGACGTTGTTGACCAGCACGTCGAGACGCGTGGTGCGCGCGCGGACCGCGCGCGCGACGGCCGCGACGCCGGCGGCCGTGCCGAGATCGCCTTTCACCAGCGCGCCGTCGCCGCCGGCGGCGCGGATCGCGGCGAGCACGGCCTCGGC
>CAZKRC010000099.1:0-9272 GCA_964555105.1 uncultured Bifidobacterium sp.
AATGCCGCGCTAGCCGATTTTCTGATTTTTGAATTTTGATTTCTGATTTTTCCATGATCATCCTCCGCTCCCTCCCCGACCTCCGCGCCTGGCGCGCCGCCCTCGACCCCGCAGCGTCGGTCGGCTTCGTGCCCACGATGGGCGCCCTGTACGCCGGCCACATGAAATTGGTGGAGGAATGCCGCGCGGCGAGCGACGTCGTGGTCGTCTCCATCTTCGTGAACCCTTTGCAGTTCGGTCCCAACGAGGACCTGGCACGCTACCCGCGTCCCTTCGAGAACGACACGGCACTCTGCGAGGCCGCGGGCGTCGATGTCGTGTTCGCTCCCGAACCCGACGCGTTCTACGGCCAGGATCACGCCACCACCGTCGATGTCGCGGGCCTTGACCGGCATTTGTGTGGCGCGGCAAGGCCGGGACATTTCCGGGGCGTGTGCACGGTGGTGCTCAAGCTTTTCAATCTCGTGAAGCCCCACCGTGCCTGGTTCGGCAAGAAGGACATCCAGCAGGCGTTGATTCTGAAACGCATGGTATCCGACTTGTCGCTGGATGTCGGAATGACGCTTTCGGAGACCATGCGCGCGCCTTCGGGCCTCGCCCTGTCGTCGCGCAACAAGTATCTCAGCGACGAGGAGCGGGAGCGGGCGGCGTCCTTGTACCGGGGCCTGACACGCGCCCGCGAAGCGTATGAGCGGGGAGAGCGGGATGCCCGAGCCTTGGAGGCACTCGTCCGGGCCGAAATCGAATCGTCCCGGCCAACCCGCCTCGACTACGTCGAAGTCGTGTCCCAGGCGCGCCTCCACCCGTTGGAGGTCGTCGATGAGCCCGCCGTCATCGCCGTGGCCGTGTTTTACGGGAAGACGCGCCTGATCGACAACATCCTGCTGTAAAGGCAGAAGTGAGCGCCTTTCGTCGTCGGAAGCCCGTTTGGGACACCTTCTGGTGACAATCTGTCTCTAACTCCGTCAATTTGTTCAAACGATAGTGCGCATAACGGTTAAATTATCATCAATACTCCATTTCATACCCCATCTCTACCACTTTTTCCACAAATCACACGCAAAAAAACCAGACTCCGCTTATATATCTGGTAACATCCAATCAGATAAAGCACAAACTCTACTGATCGGATTTCACAACTGGAACGGAAAAGGAGAGTCACACATGTTGAAAAAGTTTGTTTCGTCCTCGCTTGTTGTCATAACAGGCTTGGCGACAGCAAGCGTCGCGCAAGAAAATTACGCGACGTGGCTTCGTTACCGAGACATCGCGGTCAACACCACGGCGTCCGGCGCCAACGTCGCCAATCCGGTCACCGACTTCCCGACGCTGATCCGCCTGGACTCGACCCACGCCGACGTGTTCAACACCGTCAACGCGCGTGCGAGCCTGCGCTTCACCAACGCGGCGGGCACCGCCCGTCTCCCGCACAGCATCGACACCTGGGACAGCGTGGGTCAGAGCGCTGCGGTCTGGGTGCGCCTCGACGTGGCGGGGGACAACACCACCAATCTGCGCATGTACTGGAACCGCGCCGGCGTGTCTGACAGCGGCAGCGCCGCGAGCGTGTTCAACAGCAGCAACGGGTACGTGAGCGTGTTCCACATGGGTGGAGACCGTACGACTCCGCGTCCCAACGCGGTGGCCAGCGGAAATCCCGCAACGCCGATGAATCTTCCGGAAGGATATACTTCGAAAGCCGGTGTGATCGGTGGCGCGGACTCTTTGATTGCCGACGGAGCCGGATTGGAGCATCCGCAGCAGCACTTCGCTTTCGGCCCGCTGCCCGCCGGGACTTTCCCGAATGGGAAGGTCACGATGTCGATGTGGCAAAAGCCCGAGGCCAGCGACGGATTCCGGCATTCCATGAGCCTTGGTGGCCCGAATATCACGGCCAGCAACAACATCTGGTTCGGACGGAATGGTAACCGGATCGCGACCCGTATGGGCGTAGGAAACACGGAATCGAATGGCCCCATTCAGACCAGCAATAATACGACCGATGGGTGGGCCCCGAACGTATGGCAACTCGTTCATATCACCATCGACCAAACGGATGCAAACGCCAGCGCCGTGAAGATCTACAAGAACGGTACCCAGCGGGGTAGCACCGGAACTTTTGATCAAGCGATTCCGGACGTGGAACGCGTCCATGCCTTTATCGGGCGCGCTCTTTGGTACCAGTGGGACCAAGTGCAGAACGGCGTTTACGACGAGGTGCGTCTTTCCAACGTCGTCCGCGACTCGAACTGGACCCGCCTCGAATACGCCACCCAGGTTCCCGGCGCCAGCGTCGTGACCCTTGGCGCGACCCAGACGCAGACGCCCCCGGTGGTTCCGATCACCAACCTGCATTTCGGCAACGACACCCTCACCGCCCTGCGGGATGTGGCCTTCACCCGCACGGCCACCTACAACGGCGGTCCGGTCGACAGCTTCAAGGTCGTTTCCGGCACCCTGCCGACTGGCCTCACGCTGAACAGCGCTTCCGGCACCATCTCCGGCACCCCCACCGCGACCGCGACTGCGACCAACGTGAGCGTGCGCGGCTGGGGTTCCAGCGGTCAGGACAGCGCCACCGTCGTACTGCGCGTCGCCGTGGTGCAGGGCCTCGAGAACCTGCGCTACGTCTCCACCAACACGGCCTCCCGCGATACGCTGCGCCTGCAGCTGACCGTGGCCGCGAACGCGACGCCCACGATCACGGGCACGCCCACGCGCTACTCGATCAACGGATCGATCCCCGCAGGCCTGTCCTTCGACAGCGCGACCGGCATCATCTCCGGTACGCCGACGGCAGTTCATAACGGTCAAAACCGCACGGTCACCGCGATCGGTCCGAACAACACCACGACGCGTGACATCCGCATCATCGTGACGCTCGGCCCGCCGACCGTGGCCTACCATCCCCGTGACACCCTCACCGCCACGGTGGGCGCCTCCTTCACGGCGGCCCCGATCGCTTCGGGCCGTGCGCTCACGAAGTGGTCCGCCGTCACCGCCCTGCCTGCCGGCCTGCGTCTTGACACGCTCAACGGCGCGATCTCCGGCGTCCCCACGACGGCTGCTGCCGCCGCGAACTACACGCTGCGCGGCACGAGCGCCACGGATACGCTCAACAAGGTCATCCGTCTCACCGTCGCCGCGGCCGTCGCCGGAGGCGATTACAAGGACGATTGGACCGGCCATCGCCGCATCAAGCTCAACACCTCGTCCACCGGCGCCAACGTGACCGGCAACGTGGTCAACGTGCCCGTTCTCGTCCGCTTTGACGCTACCCAGGCCGCCGTGTTCACCGGTGCCGGTCCCCAGGGAGCCAGCCTGCGCTTCACCAAGACCGACGGCACCACGCTGCTGAAGCATGAGATCGACCACTGGGACGCCACCGCCCAAAAGGGCGCCGTCTGGGTTCTGGTCGACACCGTGAAGGGCAACCTCGCGAACCAGGAAATCTGGATGCACTTCGGCAACAGCACCGCCACCACGGTCTCCAACGCGCATGGCGTGTTCTCCGAGGCCAACGGCTTCGTCTCCGTGTTCCACTTGGGCGCCGGCACCAACGCGTCTCCGCGCCCGAACGCCGTAGCCAACCGCAACCCGGCCTACCCGTTCAACCTGCCCGCCACGCACGCCGCCCATGAAGGCGTCATCGGTTTGGCCGATTCGCTCGGAGGCAACGGAGCCGGTCCGGCTGCGCAGCACTTCTCCTTCGGCCCGCTTCCGGAAGGCAGTTTCCCCAATGAGCAAGGCACGTTGTCGCTGTGGCTCAAGGCCGCCACGCCGTTCAACGGCTACGCCAGCCATGCCATCAGCCTCGGCTCGGGATCGCCGAACAACAACTTCTGGGTCGGCCGCTTCGGCGGTGAAACCGTGGCATCCATCGCGGGCAGCTCCGGCGACGCCACCAGCGAAGGCGATCGCTTTGTCGGCGCTGACGACGCCATCGACGGATGGGAGCAGGGTGCCTGGCAGCTTGTGCACTTCTCGCTCGCGGTCCCGGACGTGAACGTGTACAAGGACGGCAGACTCATCGGAAGCGCTTCGAACCAGAAGCTCCCCGACGGCATGCGCAGCTCGGCGTGGATCGGTCGTGCCCTGTGGTCCGCCGACGCCCTGATCTCCGGCATTTACGATGAGGTGCGCGTCGCCAACGTCGCCCGCTCGGCGGACTGGGTGAAGCTCGAATACGAGAACCAGAAGGCCGCGCAGACCCTGGTGACCATCGACACCCTCACGTTCCCGTCCACCGGTATCGCCAACGCCCTCCTCGGCGGTCCGGCACTGTCCTACCGCACCTTGCAGGACGGCGTGATGTTCAACATCCGCACCGACAAGGCCGCGAAGGCGCGCATCGAGATCCTTGACATGCGTGGACGCGCCATCTGGACCCGCTCGCTGCAGGCCACGGCCGGCGTGAACGAAGTCCTGTGGAATGGTCGTACGCAACAGGGCAACGGCTCGGGCATCTACTTCGTCCGCATGCTGCTGCTGGATGCGAACAACAAGCCGACCCACACGCTCGAACGCAAGCTCCCGCTCGCCCGCTAATCCGGACGGGCCGACGCGCGGCGGACCAACCGCAACGCGTCGGAGCTTCGCTCACAACACAAACGGCCTCCGGGAAACCGGGGGCCGTTTTTTTTATGGACGATTTTCAGGAAGGATTTCCAGGGAGTTTTTTGTGGGGGGGTAACGGCCCTCCGGGCCGGGGGGAATGAAGTCCCCCGGGTGGTGAGTGCGACGGCAGGGGGCGTCACGGCGTCACAGCGGCACAGCATCAGAACATCACAACATCACAGCAGTACGACATCACAGCAGTACAGCAGTACAGCAGTACAGTCATGGTATCACATACGACCGTGCGATGAGCAATGCTCTCAAGTCCCGCAGTGCCCATTGTTCTACTGTTCTATTGTTCTATTGAGCATTCCGATTTCTGATTTCAGATTTCTGATTTCCGATTTCTGATTTCTGATTTCTGATTTCCGATCTCAGCCTCCTCCCGTCAGCCGTTCCAGTGCGTGGCGCGCGGCGGCGTGGGAAGGGTCGGCCTGCGTCGCGCGGCCATAGTATTGCACCGCTTCGTTCATGCGCCCTTCGAACTCCGCGATCATCCCCAACCGCATCCAGCCTTCCGCGACACGCGGATGCCGTGTCACCAGATCGCGCAATTCGCGCTCCGCCTCCCGCACCCGGTTGGCACTGAGCAAGGCCTGCGTCAATAAAAGCCGCACCGCGGGATCACCGCCACTCAGGGCCGTCGCGGCGCGCAGGGGCGGGATGGCCTCCTCATACCGCCGCGCCTCCAGGGCGATGAGCCCCACCTGTTCGGCGAGGCGCGGGTCCTTGCCGCCGCCCAGCTGCCAGGCGATGGTGAGGTGCCGCTCCGCTTGCAACAGGTTGTCGGCCCCCCCCAAACGCATCAACGCCTGCCCCAGCAGGCGACGGGTCTCCGCGTTGTTGGAGTCGATCGCGAGCGCACGGCGGTAATGCCCCACGGCGCGCGCGCCGCGTCCGCTCCGCTCATCGTCGGCTCCGGCGAGTTGATAACTCGACGCGGCCTCGGGCGAGACGCTGTCGAGCGCCAGGCCGCGTCTCGCGGCGCGCGCGGCTTCCTCCGTCTTCCCTCCCCAGTTCAGCACCTTGGCGATGTTGTGGTACCCCAGACCTTCCTCGGCCGCGGTCAGGCGCGCGTAAACGCGCGCTGAGGCCCGCGCGGCGGCGGCGGAGTCGGGAATACGGTCCACCAGATTCATCCGCCGCATCTCCGCGAGAATGCCGCGCGCCATCAGGCCGTAATGTTCCACCGTGAGATGCACATGATCGGTGAAATCCGGTTCTCCCAGAATGGAGTGTCCCTGGCGCGGGGCCACCACGGTGCGCAAGGTGTCCTCGAAGTCGACGAAACCGCCGTGCACCGCCCGGGCGACCCGGCGTTCGATGTCGCGCATGGGCGTGAGCGCGCGCAGGGGACACACGTCCTCGTCGACGGCGCGACGAAAGCGCGCGAACGCCTCGTCGGGTCGCCCGGCAATGAGCGCCGCCCGCCCGGCGGCGTACTGGACGGCGGCATTCCGGGGGTCGAGCGCGGCGGCGGAATCCAGCAACCGGAACGCCGCCGCGGGGTCGGACGCCAGGAGGTTTTCCCCCTCCCGCCTCAAGGCGACGGCCCGCAGGGAATCCTCCGCCCCCAATCCCGGTGTCGGCTCGCTTTTGAACGGTGCGCAATCCATTTCGTTGGAGGGCGTGCTGAGATAGATCACACGCGCCCCCACGGACGCGGCGATGCGCCCCACGCGCGCCTGGGACTCTTCGTAATGCTCCAGCACGCGCGCCCGCAACGCGTCGTCACGGGTGTAGGAGCTGGGTCCGATCGTGCGCGCCAGGACATCGTCCACCTCGCCGGCAAGCGTGTCCGCCGGAGCGGAACGGTCGGCACCGGCGATCCGGCGCATCAGCGAATAGGTGCGCGTGTGGTCCAGCAGCCCCGAAAGGTCCCGAACCCACGCGGGAATCTCGCGGGCCGCGCGGTAGGTACGTTCCTCGAGGAATTCATTATGACCGTTGTACACGACGAAAAGGTCGGGCTCGAAACGCGCCAGCTCGTCCGCGAGCCGTGCCACGCGATAGCTCGCGTAACTGATGCCGCCGGCGTTGATCACTTCATAGCGACGGGCTCCGGATCCTGAGGACGCGTCCAGCTCCGCGAGAAGCTCCCGCATCCACCCCCCGAATGATGTGGAATCGCGCCAGGGATGGCCGTAGGTCGTCGACCCTCCCAGCGTGAAAATGCGGAACGTGCCGGGCGCCTTCTTCGCGGGAAAGGATTGATGGTTGAAGTGGGTGAGTTTCACCGGATTGGTCTCGAAAACCTCACGGCCATCGGGCGTGACGGATTTCAGGAACAGGGGCTGCCCCGCCGCGAACCCGAAGTACGGATCCTCCGTCCGCGCAAGGGGTTTGACGCCCAGAAGGGTGAGAGCTCCTTCAGAGAGTGCAAGGAAAATCACCACACTCGCGCATGCGACGAGCAGGTTGAGCAGCAAATTGAAACGCGGACGCCCGGGTTTCGGAGAAGGCGGGTCACCCGAGGGTACGGTAGAGCGGGAGGGTTCTGAGCGGGGCATGGGCAGGAAAGGTAATGGCACGGAGCGGCCCACAGCACGCGGAAAGCCCCCTGTCACCCAGGAAGCGCGATGAAGAGGGCAAACGGCCGTTGCGCAAAAATCCCCGGGGCGTACCGGAATGCGGAATACCTGTAACATTTTAGTAGATAAATTCAAGAACAGCACCACAAAATACTCTTACGACTCTAAATTTTACTCATACCGGAAAAACCGGTTTCACTGCACACACCATGCGGCTCCGTTGCCGCTTTGGAGAGGGTATTCATGAAAAGGTCTATTCTGTTTTCGGCGATCGCCTTGGCCGCCTTCGGTGCTACGGCCGCCGTGGGCCAGGAGAACTACGCCACCAACTGGTCGGGACACAAAAACGTGATCATCAACACCACCGGCACGGGCGCAGGCGTTTTCACGAACATCACGGGATTCCCCGTGCTGGTGCGCCTGGACTCCACGAGCGCCGCCGTGTTCACCGCCTCGAAGGGAAATGGCGCCGACATCCGCTTTACCAAGGCCAACAACACCACGCGTCTGCCGCACCAGATCGAAATGTGGGACAGCGTCGGCCGGAGCGCCGCCATCTGGGTCCGCGTCGACACGGTCTACGGGAACCGCAACAACCAGTCGCTGCGCATGCACTGGGGTAATGCGGGCGCCAGCGACAGCTCACAAGGAAACGTCGTCTTCGATACCGCCAGCGCCGGCGGCTACGTCTCCGTGTGGCACATGAACGGCACCGGAGACATGAATGACGCCACGACGAACGCCTATACCGCCGTGGAAGCCGGGACTCCCGGCACAACCGCCGGCGTGATCGGCGGCGCCCGCACCCTGGACGGCAGTTCGAGCTATTTCGATATTCCGGGCAGCAGCACCTCGCTGCATTTCCCCGTGTTCGGAAAGTACAGCATCTCCATGTGGGTCAAGCCCGCGGTGATCACGAGCGACGCCGCCCTGTTCTCCAAGGGTGACTTTGCCTACTCCCTGAAGAACTACCGGGACGTCGGGTACGAGTTTTTCGATTTTCAGGATGCCTGGGTCTCCTCGATTTCCGTGACCCCTCCCACCGAGGATACATGGGTGCACCTGGTTGCCGTGAATGACGACATCGGACCGAAACTGTACGTGAACGGTGTGCTGGAAAACGAAACCAATGGTTTCGAAGGAAGCGGTACCCGTGATGACGGCCTGAACGTCAACATCGGCCGCGAGCCCCAGGGAACCGGAGGACGGCGCTATTTCAACGGGGCGATCGACGAAGTCCGCGTGCATAAGGTGAACCGGAACGCCGAGTGGGCCCGCCTGGAGTATCACACGCAGCGCCCCGGACAAACCGCGGTGACACTGTCCGACAACATTCCCTCACTCGACACGACCGCGGCTCCGGGTGCCCCCACCGCCGTGACCGCTGTCGTCGGGTTTGGCGCGGGATCAGCCAACGTGTCCTGGACCGCACCCGCCACCACGGGCGGTGCCCCCATTACCGGTTACCGCGCCGTTGCCGTGTCCGACAGCAGCAAGTTCTGCGTCACGACCGCAACCACCTGCGCCATCGTCGGCCTCACGGCTGATTCCTCCTACACCTTCACGGTGCGCGCGAGCAACGCCGTGGGCATGGGCCCGGCCTCCGGCCCTTCCGACGCGCTGAAGATCCCGGTAAGCCTGCGCAGCGGCCTGGCCATCCAGATCGCGGGTAACCGCAATCCGTTCGTGTTCCGTTTGCCGACGAACCTTTCCGAGAACATCGAGAGCCTGTCTCTCAGCGTCATCGATACGTACGGCCGCACCGTGTGGACTCACACCGTGAATCCTTCCCGCGACAACACCTCGCGCATCGCCTGGGACGGCAAGACATCCACCGGTACGCAGGCCGCCGCCGGCATGTACCTGGTGCGCGCCCGGTACGTCGAGCGGGGCCAGACGGTTCACCACGATCTGAAGGGCGTGACGCTGGCTCCGCGCTAAGCGCCGTGTCCTGAACAAAAAAATCCCCCGGGCAAAACCCGGGGGATTTTTTTGTTCCCGTATCCGCGAAGGGGGTGCGGCCTGCGCGCTCTCATCAGGACGCATTCTCATCAATGCATTTGAAAAAGTGGTCGGGAATGCCAGATTCGAACTGACGACCCTCTGCTCCCAAAGCAGATGCTC
>CAZKRC010000100.1:0-9046 GCA_964555105.1 uncultured Bifidobacterium sp.
CGCAAAAGGCCCTTGCCTTGATACTCGTGCAATTTCATGCCGGTGTGACTTTCTGGACTTTTGGAATGAAGATTCCGGAACGGAAGCTGTGCGGACCCTAAAAATGCTTAATGTCCGGGGGCGCATCAACGCAGGAAAACGCCTGTCCTCGGGGCACCTCGGCAGGTCCGGGTCATTCCGGTCCAGTCCCGGCAAGTCCGGGGGGTGAACGCTGACGCGGGTGGGCTTCGGGGATGATGCGCACGGCGCGGTGGCCGGGAGACCTCCCGGTGGTCACACACCTCCCCCACCAAAAAAAACACCGTGGCACCCGGGACGCAGGGTGGCGTCCGGATTCACGGGTCACGGATTCACAGGTTCACTTCAGGACCGGGCAACCGAAACGGGGCTTGAGGTAATGCCCTGCCGGCAATTCCTGGAAGGGAGAGACCTTGGCCTGTACCATCAGCTTGAGGTTGGAGCCGCGCAGACTGTTGACCAATGCGCTCTGGGCGGTGTGCAACACGCTCATGATGGAGCACCCCGAGGCGTCGGCGCAATTTTCGGGATGCGTCAGGCAGTCCATCAGGTTGATGGGGCCCTCGGCCGCTTCCACGATCTCGAGGATGGAGATGGCCTCCGGGGCACGGGCAAGACGCAGGCCACCGCCAGGTCCGGGGGACGCCTTGACCAAGCCCTTGCGGGACAACCGGGCCATGATGCCGCTCAGGAACCGCAAGGACAGCCCGGAATCGGATGCCAACACGGGAACCGGAACCGGTGCCAGGCTCTCTCCCCGAGCGGACGATTCGTAATACCGGCGCGCCAGATTCTGCATCGCGCGCAAGGCATAGTCGGTTTTACGGGTGAACTTCATGGTTCCCACAAGATAGGAAGTGGCGGCCCGCCCCACCCCATGGCCCCGTCGTCCCCCGTCAGGGCCCGCAGGGTACGTCAGGGACGTCGGGACACGCCGAAACCGGGGTGGGCACACGGCGTGCGGCGTCTATTTCCCGTACATCGCGTCGATTTTCGCCGCGTATTTCGCTTCCACGATATGCCTTCTGAGCTTGAGTGTCGGCGTCAGTTCGCCGCCTTCGATGGTCGGCGGGGCATCGGCCAACGAGAAGCGATGGACTTTCTCCCACGAATTCAGGGTCTCATTCACGCCTTGCACCAGGGACGCGAAGCGGTCCAGGACGGGCTGCGACCGCAGAAAGGACCCCGCAACGGCCTTGGAGTCCTCCTCGGACAGCTCGTTGCGCCAGGCCAGGAGTTCGTCGAAGTCCGGAAAGATCACGACGGTGACGTAGGGACGCCCTTCCGCGATCACCACCGCGGAGTCCACGAGACGATGTGCCGTGAGCGCCTGCTCAAGGGGCAAGGGCGCGACAAACTTCCCGTTCGCCGTCTTGAAGAGCTCCTTCTTGCGCCCGATGATGCTGAGGTAGCCTTCAGCATCCATACGTCCCAGATCCCCGGTGTGCAACCATCCTTCGGCGAGCGTTTCGCGCGTCGCCTCGGGACGGCCGAAATAGCCGCGCATCACGTTGGGCCCTCGCGCCAGCACTTCACCATCGGGAGCGAGCCTGATCTCCACTCCGGGAAACGCCTGCCCGACCGTACCCAGTTTGCGATGGCCGGGATAATTGGCCGTCAGCACGGGGGCGCTTTCCGTTTGCCCGTAGCCTTCGTAAACGTCGATGCCGATGTTGAGAAAGAACCGGCACAGCTTCGGATCGAGCGGGGCGCTTCCGCAGATCACCAACCGCAGGCGCCCGCCCATGCGCTCCCGCACGCGGCCGTACACCATGCGGTCGAACACGCGGTCCCGCCACAACGCCGGTGCGGCCTCGGGCCGTTCCGCCGCGCGCCGCAGTGCCGTCTGCGCGAGTCTGCCGACCAGACCGCCCTGGCGCCGCGCATTGGTGGTGATGAGATCGTGCGCCTTCTCCAGAAAACGGGGGACCACGGTCAACAATGTCGGGCGAACCTCACGCAAATCCTGCCCTGCCGCCTTGGGATCCTCGGCGAACGAGAGGCTGACGCCGGACGCCAGGTAGAAGTAGGACACCATGCGTTCGAAGACGTGCGTGAGCGGCAGAAACGACAACGCGCTGTCGGAAGGACTGAGCGGAAAGCGAAGCCGGGCCGCCTGGATCTGGCTTACGAGATTCGCATGGGTCAGTTCGACCCCTTTGGGGTGCCCCGTGCTCCCGGAAGTGTAAATCAGCGTGGCGGGGTCTTCGGGCTTCACGGCATGGGCGCGCGCCTCCCACACACCGGGTTGATGCCCGGCGCCCGGCGCAACCGGGCCGGTCACGAGCGTGTCACCTTCTTCCGTCGTTCCGGGCACGGTATGCTCCTCATCCGGGAGGCTTTCACCCGTGACCAGACGCGGAGACAGCACGAGGATGCGCACGTCTTCGGGACACAACGGACGGAACAGATCGCGCAGCTCGCGGGATCCGACGATCAGGACGCGCAGTCCCGAATCCTCGATCTGATGGCGTAGCGTCGCGCGCGCGGCATTGGGAAACATCGGAACGGTGACCGCACCCGCGCCAAGCGCCGCAAGATCGGCCATCAACCAGAACGGTGAGGAGTCGGCGGAAAGCCCCACCCTGTCGCCCGGTTCCAGCCCGAGCCCGATCAGACACTCGCCGGCGCGACGCACGCTGTCGAAAAAAGTGTCCGAGGGAATGTGGCGCCAGCGCCCCCTGCGTTTGTAGGCAAGTGCCGCCGGATTCTGATGAATGGTGCCGGCGTACACGGCGAGTTCCGACAGCGTGGAGAACGGAAAAGTCATGAGCGGGGTCCATCGAAAGAAAGGGGAGGAGGATCGTCGGCCCTGGCGCCAGGTTCTTCGTCCGCGTCGGCATCGGCGTCGGTGTCCGCATCGGTGCCGGCGGAGGCTTCACGCCATGACGCGGGAATCGTCTTGCCGGACTTCGCGCCCAGCCTGCGGATGGCTTCCACCCGCGCCACCAGGTTGCCACGGCCCGTCGCCAGTTTGGCCTTCGCGTCGGCGAAGGTTTCCTGGGCCGTGCCCAGCGCTTTCCCCACCTTGTCAAGATCGCCGAGAAAGCCCACGAACTTGTCGTAAAGCGCCGTGGCCTGGCGTGCGATTTCACGCACATTGCGGTTCTGGTGCTCCTGTTTCCAGATGCTGGCGACGGTGCGCAAGGTCGCGAGCAAGGTGGAAGGGGAAACGATCACGATGTTGCGGGCAAAGGCGGCCTGAAACAGGTCGGGATCACGTTTCGACGCTTCGATGAAAGCCGGCTCGACGGGCATGAACAGGAACACGAAGTCCACCGAGTTGAGCGCGTGCAGGTCCTGATACCTTTTGGCGGACAGCTGGTCGATGTGCAGGCGGATGGACTGAATGTGCGCGTCCAGCGCCGCCTCCGCCGTCGTGGCGTCAGGGGCGGCGCAGTAGCGTTCGTACGCCACGAGCGAGAGCTTGGAGTCCACGACGAGGTGACGGTTGTCGGGCAGATCGATGACGACGTCGGGGCGCTGAAGCCCTTCTTCGCCGGCATACCCGGGTTGAACCCTGTACTCGCGGCCCTTTTCGAGTCCTGAGCTTTCCAGGACGCGCTCCAGCACGAGTTCCCCCCAGTTGCCGCCTTTTTTGTTTTCGCCCTTGAGCGCCTGCGCGAGATTCTGTGCCTCGACGCTGAGACGCTGGTTCATGCCCAGCAGCCCTTCGATCTGGGTTTTCAGTTGGACATGCTGGTCGCGTCCCTCTCTGGACGTGTCATCGACCTTCTTCTCGAAATCCCGGATGCGCTCCCGCAGGGGAACCAGAATGGCCTCCAGGGTTTCCGTATTCTGCCGGGAGAACGACTTCCCCTTCTCGTCCAGGAACTGGGCCAGCTCACGCCGGAGCGCTTCGCGGACCTCCGGCTCGCGCGCCCTGATCTCGCGCAGTTCGGACTCCAACCCGGCGTTGCGCCTCTCGGCGGCCGCCAGGTCGCGGCCCACCGCCTCCACCCGGTCGCGCAGCGCCCCGACCTCCTCCTCCAGCACCGGCACGCGCTGTGCGGTCGCCTCGAGCGCTCCGTTGCGGCCCTGCATCAGCGCGGTGCGCGCCGCACCGCGCGAGAACACCACGGCGGTGATCACGACCACGACCAGGAGAAAGCAGAGGATCAGATTCAAAAGCATGGCCGTAAAGATGCACTTCGGGGGCACTTCGCGAACAAGGGCGCGCTAGAACGTCTTCTTGATCCGCGTGTCGACCGGCTTCTCGTCCTGCGCGGGTTCGGACGACTGCGGAGGCTCGTCGTCGCCCGACGGACGCCTGTGCAGCAAGTGCTGCAGCGGACTGCACCCTCCGGGCTCATGCCCTTCGATCACGTAATCGGTGACGGGCGAGGGACAGAAGAACTGCGCCCGCAGCCCGGACGTCGCGCAATACGTCACTTCCACCACGCCTTCCGGCCTCGGGAACTCCAGACGGGGCACTTCGCTGACCGCCGCCTGCATGACGTCGATCCACAGCGGCACGGCGTTGGAGGACCCCGTATGACCTGTGCCCATGGGAGTATGGTCATCCAGGCCCACCCACACGCCCATGGTGTACTGCTTGGTGAAGCCGACGTACCATGCGTCCGTGAAATCGTTGGTCGTACCCGTTTTCCCGCCCGAAGGATGCCGGATGCCGGAAGCCCAGACCGCCGCCGCGGTACCGCGGATGTTCACATCCCGCAGCATGCTGGTCATGATCCAGGCCACTTCGGGACTGAGCACCTCGTCGCGGCGCGGGGCATGGCGGTAGAGCTCCTTGCCGTTGCGGTCGCGCACGCGCTCCACGAAGTAAGGCTCGGCGCGCGTGCCTCCGTTGGGGAAGATCGTGTAGGCGGACGTGATTTCCATGAGGGTCGTCTCGCTCGAGCCGAGCGCGAGCGACGGCACCGCGGCCACGCGGTTGCGGAAACCGGCGCGACGCGCCAGCGACACCACGTTTTCGAGTCCGTACTTGAGGGCCACTTCCACCGCCGGGAGATTCTGTGAACGGTAGAAGGCCCGACGCATGGGCATGCGGCCTTCGAACCCCGGCTCGAAATTTCCCGGTTCCCACACCTTGGTGCTGTCCGCGGTTTCAGGAATGGAAATGGGCTGGTCGTGGAGAATGTCCGCCGGGCTGGCACCACGCTCCACCGCCGTGGCGTACACGAAGGGTTTGAAGGCGGAACCCGGAGAGCGCACCGCCTGGATCGCGCGATTGTATTTGGAGCGGTCGAAGTCCTCGCCGCCCACCAATGCGCGCACGGCACCGCTGGAGTTTTCGATCAGGACCAGCGCCGCCTGCGGCCTTTGGTAACGGAACTCCCGCGGAAAACGGCGGTTGAGGACCTCGAGTTGCGCGGGACTCGCGTCCCGTGGCCTCAACGAGTCGCGCACGAAGCGGCCGTAGTGCTTGTCCCAGTCCTTCAGCAGCGTGTCGAGGGGAATGTTCAACCGCTTGGGCAAACCGTAGGCGGCGGCCGTCCGGCGCTGCATGCGCTCGCGGATCCCGGCCAGGCGGGCGACGAGCGCGCTGTCCGCCACATGCTGCAGCGCCGAGTCCATGGTGACCTCCACCGACCCGCCCATGTTGTACACGAACTCGTCGCCCCACCGTCGGCTGAGGAACTGACGCACGTGTTCGGTATAATAAGGTCCGAGGTTCGAAGGCGCGCGCCAGACCTGCGTCCCCAGGGGAGCCTCCACCTCCTGTTCAAACTCCGCGCGCGTCACGAAACCCGCCCGGCGCATGGCGCCCAGCACCACGTTGCGCCGGATCCGTGCCGCTTCGGGGTTGACATCGGGACGGTACGCTTCGGGGCGTTGCAAAAGCCCCGCCAGCAGGGCGTACTGTCCGGTCGTCAGCGAATCCAGCGGCTGGTTGAAGTACCGTTCCGAGGCGGCGACGAAACCGTAAGCCCCGGCTCCCAGGTACACATGGTTGAAGTAGAACTCGAGGATCTCCTTCTTCGTGTAGCTGCGTTCGATCCGGATGGCGAGCAGGATCTCGCGCGCCTTGCGGCCGATGCTGCGCTCGGGCGTGAGAAACAGGTTCTTCGCCAGCTGTTGGGTCAGGGTCGACGCGCCGCGCGCGCGCCCCCCGAACACGGCCGGCAAAAGCGCCGAAGGATAAGCCGTAAGGTCCACGCCCCAATGCTGGCGGAAGGAACGGTCCTCCACCGCGATCACGGCCCGCTTGAGCTGCTCCGGCAGTTTCTCTTCGGACATCCAGATGCGCCGCTGGATGTAAAACTCGTGGACCAGCTTGTCGTCCTTGCCGGTCACCCGCGTGATGTACCCCGAGTTCAACCTCTCGAGCGGGTCGAGCGCGGGCAGGGAGAGCGAGAAATAGCCGAACATGCCGACCACCGCGAGCAACGCCACGGCCGTGATCAACAAGAAGGCCTTCAGCCATGAGAAGAAGTGCGCCCGATAAGACGCCCTGCCAAGCTCCATGGACAGGGCCTTCACCCATCCCGAGAAGGCCCGGCCCAGGGTTTTCAGGACTTTCAGGAACGACGATCCGATTTTTTTAAGCATTGAGGAAAAATGTAGGGAAAAACCGATGAAATTCCTGAAGTCTTTGTTATACTTTCCTGCCCGTTGCAGGCGTGGCCAAACTGGATAAGGCATCTGACTACGAATCAGAAGACTCCAGGTTCGAATCCTGGCGCTTGCACCATTCTTGAAGTCCCTGAGGTTTCCTCAGGGACTTTTTGATTTTCGCTTTTTTGCCTGTGGATGCGGCCGTTGATGCCGGTACCTGTCGATTTCACGGGATGGCGCGTGCCGGTTCAAGCCCTCCCCCTCCCCCTCCATCCCGTCGTCCCCGTCCGTCACCCTCCAACGCCCCGGCGCTCCCCGCCCGCGCGGTGCCTGTGCGGCACACGGAGGGATCGCACCGCGCGCTCCCCCCCAAAAAAACCGTTCCGGTGCGGATCCGGAAAACCGCGTCCGCGTGAATTTTCCCCGGCTCCCGCAAGTGTGTATACTTGAAGCATGAACCTCGACGGCATGGCCTCCGTACTCCTCGAAAAGCTCAAGGGCATCGCGCAAACCGACACGGTGGTGGGTGCGCCCATCCAGGCCGAGGGCGTCACGCTCATCCCGGTCTCGCGGGTTTCCGTGGGCTTCGGGCTCGGCGGCGCGGCCAACAAGGGCGAACTGGCCGGCTCCGGCGGCGGTTTGACGGTCGAACCCATCGCCTTCGTGGTGGTGCAAAGCGAAGACGTGAAGATCGTCAGCCTCACGCGCGACAAGGATGTGTTCGCGAAGGCGATCGATCTCGTGCCCGAAGTGATCTCGCTGCTCAAGAAAGACAAGTAGTCTCCGTCCTTCCCCTGCGGCGCTCCCTGCCGCACGCATTCCTGCCCCTCCCGTTCCCTATCTGTCGCATGCATTCCTGCCGTGACGGCGCAATGCGGTACGACGGGCGCCCGCGCCTCCTCGCCCCATTTTGTTACATCCAGCCGTCATGACGACACGTGGATCCCACACTCGTGCCCAAGCGGCTGATCTCATCCGTTCGAAAGTCCGGGACATTCCCGACTTTCCCAAACCCGGCGTGCTCTTCCGCGACATCACCGCAGTGTGGAAACATTCCGACGCCTTCAGCGCCTGCATGGATGTGTTCATGGAGCATTATTTTCCGGGGGGTGATGGGGAAACCTCCGGGAGTTTCGCGGCCCATGCATCCGGAGGGGCGGCGGGTCGACCCGATCTCATCGTGGGCATCGAAAGCCGCGGCTTCGTCGTGGGCTCGGCGTTCGCAGGCCGCAGCGGATTGGGATTCGTGCCGATCCGCAAGCGGGGCAAGCTCCCGGCGGACGTCCACTCCCATGAGTACGAACTGGAGTACGGCACCGATTGCGTGGAGATCCACACCGACTCCATCGAACCGGGACAGGCGGTGGTCGTGATGGATGATTTGCTCGCCACCGGCGGCACCTTGCTGGCGTCCCTGGAATTGCTGAAGCGCGTGGGCGCACGCGTGATCGGCTGCGCGGTGGTGATCGACCTTCCCGACCTCGGCGGCAGCCGCAGGATCCGCGAAGCCGGATATCCCGTGTTCTCCATCATCGATTATCCGGGGCATTAGGACACACAGTCCCGCAGTCGCGCGGGCGCGCGGGTGCCTTCGCACCGCGCCGCGGCACACTACGGCACGCCTGCGCCACGGAAATTGTGAAGCGTTGCGGTTTCCTATCAAATTGTATCATGTCCGGTTTCACACGGGGGAATCCTGTAGACTGCTTTTCAGGAGGTCCCCATGAAAAACAAAATCTTCACATCCATCTTCGCGCTCACCTTGTTCACCTTCATCGCCGCGCCCGACAACGCGCGTGCCGACGGGTTGATCCTGCGTGGCGGCCTGAACCTGTCCGACGCCGACACCGACCCGTCCATCAACGCCGACAACCAGGAATACCGCCGCGGCCTCAACGTCGCGCTGCTGGCGGAGGCGGGTAACGGTCCCGCCCGCCTGCTGGTGGGCGTGGGCTATGAGAACCGCGGCATCGGCGTCACCAGTTCGATTGCCGACGCCGACGTGAAGTTCCGGCTTGACTATGTCACAATCCCCGTGATGTTGTCCTTGGGAACAGTGCCAGAAATGGGTAACGGGTGGATGCCACGCCTGTTCGTGAACGTGGGTGTCGAGCCGGCTTTCCTGGTTTCGTCCAATGGATCGTTGGAATCCTTCGACTTCGACATCGAAGGCGAGCGCTTCGACTTCGGCCTTCGCGGCGAAGCGGGCGTGGAGATTCCCGTGTCCGAAACGGCAGGCATCGTGCTCGGTGCGGGCTACAGCCGCAGCGTGACCAACGCGGCGAAGGACGACGACCTCGAGTGGTACAACCGCAACATCCAGATCTTCGGTGGCGTGAAGGTGGGAATGTTCTAGGACCGGAGCGCTTGGTTCGTCGGGGAACATCGGGCCGGCGGCCGCTTGGCCCGCCCCCCGCCCCCTGTACGAACGGAGCCGCACGCTTCTAGACGCATGCGGATCCGCCGCCTCCGGCCCGGGCGCCACGCGCTGTGCGTGTGGCGCCTC
>CAZKRC010000101.1:0-8883 GCA_964555105.1 uncultured Bifidobacterium sp.
GTCGTCTAACCGGAAATCAAGCATGGAAACCGCCTCGGAGTCAATGTTCATGGGGGAGAAGATACATCGGGGGGGAGGGAAGAAAAAGGCGTTGCGGATTGGAACAACCGCGAAGGAAATCAAGAGTCAAGATTTGGCCGTCAGGCCTCCGTCCACCCCACCGTGCCGTCGGGATTGTCCTTGAGGACGAAGCCCGCCGCACGGAAGCGATCCCGGATCGCGTCGCTGCGTGCCCAGTCCTTGTTCCGGCGGGCTTCGGCGCGTTCCGCGAGCAGGGGCTTGAGGTCTTCGGGAAGTTCCGCGGCGGGTGCCGCTTCCGCCGCGACCGTGAGCTGAAGCCCCAACAATTCGTCGAACGCGGCGACGAGGCCGGCGCGTTCGCCCTCCAGCAGGTCGATGTCCTTGAGCATCATGTTGAGGATCCCGAGCGCCTGGGGGAAATTGAGGTCGTCGCCGACGGCCTCGAAGAAGCGGCGGCGCCACTCGAGCGCGCGCTCGGAACGCAAGGGCACGGCCTTGCCGATCAACGGATCCGTGCGCTTGCGCAGGTTCCGCAACGAGTCGCGCGCCGTATCCATCCCCTTGTAACTGAAGTTCAGGTAGTTGCGGTAGTGCGCGGTGAGGCAGAAGTAGCGGTAGTCCATGGGGGAATACCCCTGACGCACCAGCACGTCGAGCGTGACGAATTCACCCGCCGACTTGGACATCTTGCCTCCGGACTTGCCGCCGTCCTCATCGGGCGCTTCGAGCAGCCACCCGCCGTGCACCCAAAAGCGCGCGAAGGGTTTGCCCGTGGCGCCCTCCGACTGCGCGATCTCGTTGGTATGGTGCACGCGGATGTGGTCGGTGCCTCCGCAGTGGATGTCGAGCGTTTCACCCAGCAGTTTCATCGCCATGGCGGAGCACTCCACGTGCCAGCCCGGAAACCCGCGGCCCCAGGGGGAGTCCCACTCCATCGCGCGCTGCGCATCCGAAGGGGAGAACTTCCACAGGGCGAAGTCGGTGGGGCCGCGTTTCCCCTCATTCATCGCAACCCGCGCTCCGGCCTGCATGCCTTCGATGTCGAGTCCCGCGAAATCGGGGTAACGGGGGAATTTCGCCGTGTCGAAATAGATGCCGTCGCCGGGCACTTCGTAGGCGTACCCCTTCGCTTCGAGGTCCTGGATGAGCTTGATCTGCTCGGGAATGTGATCGGTCGCCTTGGGCCAGGCGGTGGGTTCGCGTAATCCCAGCGCCTTCCAGTCCTTGAAGAACGCCTGGGCATAGTAATCGGCGATCTCCCACACCGTCTTGCCTTCGCGGCGGGCGCCCTTTTCCATCTTGTCTTCGCCGGTGTCGGCGTCTGAAGTCAGGTGGCCCACGTCGGTGATATTCACCACGTGCGCGACCTTGTAATCGCAGGCTTCCAGCGCACGGCGGAGGAGATCCTCGAACACGTAGGTGCGCAGGTTGCCGATGTGAGCGAAGTGATACACCGTGGGCCCGCAGCAGTACATCTTCACGGTTCCGGGGGTCAGAGGCTCGAAAAGCTGCTTGGCGCGGGCGGCGGTGTTGTAAAGATGAAGCTGCATGAGGGGGAAATTTAACTCTCCGGGGGATGGCACTTCGGAGTGGGTGGTTGGTGGTTGGTAGTTGGTAGTTGGTAGTTGGTAGTTGGTGGTTGGTAGTTGGTGGTGGGTGGTTTAGGCGAAGAGCTTAGGCCATCCGTTCTTCGCGCGTCCCCCACGCTGAAGGAATCCTCAAAGCGAGCGACGACCCGCCCATGCGGACATCCCGCGATGGTTGTCAGTCGTCCGGCACTCCGACCACGGTCAGGTACAGGACGCCGTGCGTGAGCGGCAGGTCGAGCATTTCATTGGCGAGGTCGTCGTAGTAACCGCCGATGCCCGAGGAGCCGAGGCCGCGATGGCCCGCCCACAACTGGATGCGCTCGCCGATCATGCCGCAATCCATGCAGGCGTAACGATAGCCACGATCTCCGTAGAGGGAAACGAGCGCTTCCATGTCGGCGGTGTACACGATCGCGAACGCGCAGTCGGACGCGATGTCCTGCCCGAGGCTGACGGCGTGCATGTCGCCGCGGAAGTCGCCGTCGCGGCGCAGCGTCAGGGCCGACGTCCCGGGGTCGAATTCGTGCACGCCGTCGGCCAATCCCTCCACGGCGAAGGAGACCACGTGATAGCGGACGACGCCGCGAGACAGCAAGGTGGGCGCTTCCTGCGAGGCGCCGGGCACCCGGAAGGCGAAACGCAGGGCGTCCTCCGCCTCGCCCCACGTGACCATTCCGCCCGTGAAACGGCGCGTGGACCGACGCCCGAGGATGGCCGTCTGGGTGTTGAACGCCGCAAAGCCGCCGTGTTCCGGGATCCCGGCCGCGGCGCGTTGCGGGACGGGAATGGGCGCACGCAGGGAAGCGCCGGTGTCGCGCGGGCCGATGCGTTCGCACGCGTTCTGCTGAACCTGCATGGAGTCCTCGGGTTCCGCACGCATCACCGCCTGCTCCGGGGGCGGCCCCGGGCGTTGGCCTCCGGAGGGCGCGAGGCTTCCGCCCGGCCCGATCGCGACGCCCAGCACGGGACACTCCTCCTTGCGGCCCAGGAACAAAAGCTCCTCGAGCCCTTCGTCGATGAAACCGCCGAGGAGCACCGCGTCGAGCCCGAGCGCGGTGGACATCTCGAGGAGGTTGGCCGCCGCATGGCCCGTGTCGAGAAGGATGCGCCGGTAGGCCCGCTCCTTGTAACGCCAGGCGCTCCGCCCGTAAAGCCCCGTGAACAGGAACACGCAGTCGGCGGCGGCCACGGCGGGATGGTCGAGGAAGTGGTGCCTGAGGTCGGCGAAGAAGTCGCCTTCCCACACGGGGATCAACGCAGAACGCCGCGAATGGTAGTGGTAAATGCCGGCGGGGAGATCCGGCTGGTTGCGGACGGTCACGTACACTTCCGTGGGGTAAAGCCCGCCGGCGGAGGGCGCGGCCCGCAGGAACATGTCGAAGTCGCCTTCGCTGTCGCCCGCGCCGGAGAGGCGCGCGGTCAGGCCGAGCGTGCAGTGCAGAAGGCGCGTCAACGTGGGGAGCGCCGCATCGCGCAGCCAGGGGTGGAGCGGATCCAGCGGAGACTCGACATCCTTGAAGATGTCCTGCAGATGCGGGATCAGGTCGATGCTGCGGCCCTCCGGCGGCACGTCCTTGAAGGGTTCGGGCTGATCCGCCCAGCGTGCGCCGCCGAGCCGGTCGATGGTCTCGGGACGGTATTTCGTCAGTTCGTGGTAACGCTCGGTGAAACTGGGCACCTGCCCAAGGTAGGCAGGGAACCGCTTTTTGTACACTATACGCCCATGTTTCCGCGCCTCCCTTCCGCTGTGTCGACGGCCCTCGCAGCGTCCTACGCCGCATGTTCCGCGAAGAAGCGGGCCATTCACCTGAAAACCGCCCTCTCCCTGGGTGCCGCCATCCTGTGCGCGCCCGTGCTGGCGCCCGACGCCCAGGCGGTGACGCTCAACCGCAACGCGGCCCACATCGAATGGCGCACGGTGGAGACGGACCATTTCCGTTTCCACTATCCGCGGGACCTGGCCGAAGTCAGCGGGCATGTCGCCGGCATCGCCGAAGCCGTCGCACCGGACATCATCAAGCGTTACAACATCCGCCTGCCCGGGAAGGTGGAGTTCGTCATTCGTGACGACATCTTCTCCAACGGGTGGGCGAACTCGCTGCAGAACACCATGACGGTGTGGGCGACGGACTGGGACTTTCCGGTGCGCAGCACGCACAACTGGCTGCGCGACGTGATCACGCACGAGTTCGCCCACCTGGTGTCGATCCAGTCGGGGGCCAAACTGCCGGCGTTCCTCCAGGGCGTGGTGGTGGGATACGAGGACTACTACAACGCCCCGGCCCACGGAAGCCTGTCCACCATTTTCCCCTTCATCGGCCAGCCCGCCTGGTTCGCCGAAGGCATGGCCCAATACGAGTCCGAACGCGCCGGGTTCGACGCGTGGGATTCCCACCGCGACATGCTGCTGCGCGTCTCCGTGCTCGAAGACCGCCTGCTGCCGATCGAGCGCATGGACGTGTTCGCCGGCAACGCGCTGGAGTACGAACTGGGCCCCTATACCCAAGGTTTCGGGCTGACCCGCTTCATCGCGAACCGCTACGGGGACGACGCCCTGTTGCGCCTGTGGGCCGAAAACTCCCGCATCCACCGGCAGACGCTGTCGGGATCGATGCAGCGCGTGCTGGGGAAAAGCGACCGCGAGGTGCACAGGGAGTGGAAGAACGAGCTGACCGCGCGCTACGCCGAACAGGTGAATGCGCTCGGCGCACCCGTCACCGGGCAAAAGCTCACCGGCCGGGGGTTCTACAACCATCACCCGCGTTGGGACTCCGCAGGCGAAGGCTTGTTCTACGTCAGCAACGGGACACGCAACGACTTCCGCTCCGTGCTCGGCCACATCAAGCTCGCCGACACGACCAAGGCCGAAGCGGAGCGCTTCACGCCCATCCCCGGCGTGCGCGGTTACTTCGACGTGGCGCGCGACGACAGCACCTTCCTGTTCGCCTCGGCGAAGGACACCGACCCAAACGGCGTGAGGACACTCGACGTTTACCAACGCAACCTGCGCCGCAAGCCGGGCCTGCTGGAGCGCAAGGATCCCACGGAGAAGCGTTACACGCGCGACTACAACGCGACCCACGCCTCCTTCAGCCGCGACGGCCGCAAGGTGACCTTCGTGCGCGGCGGCGCGTCCAACTTCCGGCTGTACGTCGCGCCCGTGCCCGAGCCCGACTCCCTGGAGGAGGGCGAGGCGCGCGTCGTCTGGCCGCGCGAGGACTTCCTCGCGGGGCGCTTCGGCTTCAACATCTACACCCCGCGCTTCTCGCCCGACGGCGCGCGCATCCTGTTCTCGTACTTCGACGGCGAGACGCGCAACGTGGGCATCGTGAACACCGACGGCTCCGGCTTCCGCGCTTTGCTCGCGGGTGCCCACGACGAACGCGATCCCGAGTGGGCACCCGACGGCCGCTCGTTCTATTACTCCTCCGACGAAACGGGCATCTACAACCTCCGCCGTTACGACCTCGCGACCGGCGCCAGCACCTTGCTCACCAACGTGGTCGGCGGCGCCTTCTCCCCCGCGATCTCTCCGGACGGCACGCGTCTGGCCTACGTGAATTACGACAAGGACGGCTTCTCCCTTTACCTGCTGCCGGTGGCCGACTCCGCGGGAACCCTCGTCGCGGGCCTCACGCCGCCCCCCGCCGCCGCGTACGCGCCCCACCGCGCCCCCGACGCGCCGGTCATCGAAACGCCCTTCATCGAAACCCACGAGTTCGTGGGGCGCGACGCGGCTTATACCCCCATCCCCACGCGTGGCGTGCTCACACCCATCATCTTCGGCCAGGAGGCCCTGGCGTCCACACGGGAAAAAGGCGTGATCCCCGAAGACGGCGTCACCACGTGGCTCGCGGGCGTTTCCGGATACCTCACCGATCCCGTACTCAAGAACGAATTCAACGGTGCGCTGCTCGTGGAGATCGGCAAGGGCTTCGACTACTTCGGCAAGCACAGCGCGCTGGTTTCGCCCGACAAGGAATCCCAGCTGTTCCTGTCGCTCGCGAACAAGTCCACGCCGGTCACGCTGGGAGCGTCCTTCTTCCGCGGCAACCTGGGCAGCTACGACACCATCACCAACCGCGACGTGTTGTTGCCCGGCGGCGGCACCGGCGACGTGGTCGAACGGCAGGATTACGCGCTCACCTTCAAGACGATGGAGGCCTCGGCGTCCTACGACCTGTTCGACGCCACCGCGGTGGGGGAAGCCGACAAGACCAGCCTCGTGCGCATGGCCGCCGGCTACGGCTGGAACGACTTCAACTTCTACGATCTCGGCGGCGGACAGGGGTTCTCGTTCACATACTTCCAGCGCCTGTACCTCAACACGCAACTCAACCTGCTGGGTGCGGACTACAACGACAAGGGACTCGTCGCGCCCTCGGGCTTCGCGGCGGTGATCAGCCATACCGTGAGCCGCAACGACCTGTTCGCCTGCGACAGCTCCTACACCAGCGACTGCTTCAAGTTCGAGAACAACGTGGTGGTGCCGATCTACCGCAAGTACACGTTGCAGGACCTCGACGCCGGCGTCACCTACGGACGCGCCATGCCGTGGGCGAAGAACAGTTCCCTGGTGCTGTCGGGATTCGTCTCCAGCGTGTTCGGACTCCCTGCCGAGGACCCGGCGGACTCCACTTCCGACTTCTTCGAAAAAGGCCTCATGCTGCGCGGCTACCCGTACCTGCGCGACATCGAGAACCTCGCCCTGAAGGGCCGCAACGCGGTGACCCTCAGCGCCGACCTGAACCAGCCGCTCATCCCCGACTTCTACCAGCGCTACTGGGTCGTGTTCGTCGAAGACCTGTACCTCAACCTCTTCTGGGAAGCGGGCCGCGCCTGGAACGGCTCACCGTGGAAAACCGGACTCGCGACGCCCTCTGCATGGAAGACCAACAGCCGCGAAGACGGATGGTACCAGAGCGTGGGGGCGGGCCTCAAGGTCAACGCCCGCATCTACCATAACTATCCTTTCCTCATGTACCTCGAAGGCGCGCGCGCATTGTCGGGAATCCCCGACGGCACCGGAGGCTTCCGGACACTGGAGCCCGTGCGTTTCGCGGGCGTCGACCTCCCCGTCACCCGCGTGCGTTTCGGCGTGACCTTCGGTCTTTACAACGGCCTGCTGGGCGACCGCCACCACCCCGCGCGCCGCGAAAACCGCCATCCCCTCAACCCGGTGTCTCCTTTTGCCGTCACCCGTTAAAAAAAGCGCGGCACATAAGTCGCACAAGGCACCCAAGGCGCACAAGCCACGCAAAACGGGCAAGGCAGGGGGGGCAACAGGCGCCAGCCGTGGGGCGGGCGGGGGCGCGGCGTCGCCCCCCCCCCCGGCGCCCCCCCCCCCCCGCGGCGGGGCCGGGGGGGACGGGCGCGGCGTTGGTGCCGACAAGGCCTCCATCTCCGTATTCGACCGCGGCCTTGTCCTCGGCGACGGGTTGTTCGAAACCCTCCGCGCCCGGGACGGGAAACCCGAGTTCCTGCACCTCCACTACCGCCGCATGGCGCGCTCCGCGCGCCGGCTGCGCATCGCCGTGCCGGTGACCGAAGACGCGCTCAAGGACGTCATCGCCACGCTGTGCCGCAAGAGCCGCATGGACGACGCGGCGGTGCGCATCACGCTCACGCGCGGCCAGTACTTCGGCGGGCTGTCGATCGACCCGACCATTCCGCCCTCGCTGATCGTGACCGTAACGCCCGTGCCGCCCGCCTCGGCGGAGACACGCACGCGCGCCGCGCAAGGGGTCAAGGTCGCCATTTCATCGATCAACAAGTCCGCCGCTTCGGGACTCGACCCGCGCGTCAAATCGATCAACTACCTCGCCAACATTTTCGCCAAGGCGGAGGGCGATGCGCGCGGCGCCTACGAGGCCATCCTGCTGGGCGCGCGCGGCGAGATCGCGGAGCTTTCCACCTCGAGCTTCTTCTGCGTGTTCCGCGAAAAAGTGAACGGGGAGAGCCGCGACGTGGTGGTGACGCCACCCATCGACACGGGTATCCTGCCCGGCATCACGCGGCAAGTGTTGCTGCGCGAAATGAAGCGCGCGCGGATTCCGTTTCGCGAGGGCGAAGTGTTCCCGCGCGACGGTGCGCGCATGGGCGAAGCGTTCCTGTGTTCGTCGGTGCGCGGCCCGGTGCCGATCGTGAAAATCGAGAAGACAAAAATCGGCACCGGTAAACCCGGGCCCGTGTTCGCGCGCCTGCTGGAGCTGTACGAAAAGGCGTGCGCGCGGGAAGTAGCCTGAACACGCAGGACCGCCCACGCCCGTCGCCCTAGTCGCCGACCACCTTCACGTTCTCAGCCTGCGGGCCTTTACGGCCGCCCACCACGTCGAACTCCACCACGGCACCTTCGTCGAGCGACCGGTAGCCGTTGGGCTGGATCCCGTTGTAATGGACGAACACGTCCTCGCCGCCTTCGACCCCGATGAACCCGAATCCCTTGGATTCGTTGTACCACTTGACGATTCCCTGTGCGCGCATGCTCATCCTTTGAAAAAACTACCGGTGGGCTGGTAAAGTTATCTCATTCGCAGGATGCAGGCATGCGTGCGGCCCGCGTGCCGTGTGGCGAAGCATGCGGCAAGCGCGCGCGCTGTGTGTTCCAGCGATTCAGCGTAATCCCCCTCTTCAACTTAATTTTGAAACATGGACTGGAAAACCTCATCGCTCCGCGTGTGCGCCCCGCGCCGCGGCCTGCACGACATCACCGCCGACGTGAAGGACGCCGTGGCGTCGTTCGGCATGCGCGAGGGCATGCTGTTCCTCTTCATCAAACACACCAGCGCCTCGCTGTGCATCAGCGAAAACTGGGATCCCACCGCCAGGCGCGACCTCGAAGCGTTCCTCGACCGCCTCGCGCCCGACGGTGAAGCCTGGCACGTCCACACCCTCGAGGGCGATGACGATTCGTCGTCGCACATGAAGTCCCTCGTCACGGACGTGCAGCTGAGCATTCCCGTCGCGGAAGGCGCCCTCATGCTGGGAACCTGGCAGGGCATCTACCTCTGCGAGCACCGTACCCATCCACAAACCCGCACGGTGCTCGTACGGGCGCTGGTCGCGGAATAGCGGAAGAGGGCGAGGGCGAGGGCGAGGGCTGTGGGGTTCCGCCGGGGCGATTTTTCCGCCCCACTCACCTCCCCACTCACCCCCCAATTGCTCCCGAATCACGCGGGAGCTTACGCGCCGGCCCCTGAAAGTTCTAACTTGTCCTTCCTCTTCGGGCACCAGTAGCTCAGCTGGATAGAGCGTCGCCCTCCGAAGGCGAAGG
>CAZKRC010000102.1:0-8862 GCA_964555105.1 uncultured Bifidobacterium sp.
GGTGCCGGGCGCGCGGCCGAGCGCGAGGTCGACGCGGCCGGGGTGCAGCGTCTCCAGCGTGCCGAATTGTTCTGCGATCACGAGGGGAGAATGGTTGGGCAGCATCACCCCGCCCGCGCCGATGCGGATGGTCTTGGTGCCCGCGCCCACATGCGCGAGCGCGACCGCCGTGGCGGCGCTGGCGATGCCGGGGAAGTTGTGATGCTCGGCCATCCAGAAGCGTTTGTAGCCCCACGCTTCGGCATGTTGGGCGAGTTCGAGCGAATTGCCCAACGCCTCCGCCGGTGTGGAACCTTCGGGCACGAGGGAGAGGTCGAGGATCGAAAATGGTGTCATGGTTCTAACTAAGAATTAAGAATGAGGAGTGAACACAGAACAAGTTCGATGCCTCATGGGTTTCGTGAGAAGAGAATTTTCGTTTCATGATCAAGATTTCGCCTTTCGCGGTTCCGTTCCCAAATTCTTGATGATGATTCAGCCTTCGGCCTCATCCAGGGGCACGTCCGCTTCGCGGCCTCATGTCTTCGGCACTTAAATCCAAATTCTTAATTGACCTACCCCGACACGCTGACCGCATCCACCAGCACATCCGGCACCTTCATGGACGAGAACGCATCCGCGTACTCGTCCGAAAGCCCCTCGATGTTCTTCAACAGGTCGAAGAAATTCGTGCTCAGCGTGATGCGGTCCACCGCACGGACGCGTTGGCCGCCTTCGTACAGGAACCCCTGCGCGCCGATGGAGATCTCGCCCGAAATGGCCGAACATCCCGAACCGCCTTCCAGCTTCACGATGTACAGGCACTTCGGATAACGCGCGAGCAAAGCCTCCCGGGAATCGGTGCCCAGCGGCACGATGTAGTTGGCGAAGCCGGTGCCGGCCTTCCCGGAGTATCCCCGCGAGCCCGTGCCCGTCGGTGCCACGCCCGCCTTGCGCGCGGTTTCAAGGTTGTACAGGAAGGTCTGCAGCACGCCGTCCTTCACGACGTCCAGACGTTGCGCGGGCACGCCCTCGCCGTCGAACAAATGCGAGCCGGGCCAGCCCGGCACGAACGGATCGCTGACCAACGAGAACAGCGGCGACGCGATGGCTTCGCCCACCTTGTCCTTCAGGCGCGACTGCCCCTTCTGTGCGGCTTCGGCGAAGAAGGGGGAACCGAACATGCCGAAGAGCTGCCCGCTCACACGATGAGAGAAGACCACGGGATAAACACCCGAAGGCACGGGCTCCGCCTCCAGCAGTTCCACCCCGCGCTCAACCGCCGTGCGGGCCATGAGCTCCGCGTCGAAAATCGACGCGTCGAAGGCGCGCCCGCCACGGCCATACACCCCCATCTTCTTGATGGGACCCTGCTTCGCCACCACGCCCACGAAGGCGGAAATGGTGTTCGATCGCGACTCGTACAGCACGCCGTTGGAGTTGGCGATCAACGAAAAACCGCCGCCGCGCGAGACGCCGAGGTACGGCACGTTTTCGACGCGGGAGTCGCCGGCCTTGGCGAATTCCTCCAGCTTGAGTCCCAGCGCTTTCATGTCGTCGAGGGACACGTTCTCGAGTGCGGGATTGAAGGACTTCAGGTCGATGTCCGCGAGAGGGGCAGGGTGGGGGAGTTCGATGTCCACCGGGTCGGTGATCATCGCGTGGCTCCACGCGTCGTCGACAGTGCGCGTGAGCGCCTCGGCGGTGAGGCGCTCGGTGAACGCGAAACCCGGACGGCCTTCATGGAACAGGCGGATGCCGATGCCGCGCGAACTGGAGATCTCGGTGTTCTTGACCTTGCCTTCGAACAGCTCGAGCCCCAGGCTCTCGCTTTCACCCGCGACCGCGTCGTACGCGTCCGCGCCCTTCGCCTTGGCAGCGGCGAAAAGAACGTCAAGGGCTTGTTGGGGAGAGAGGGAGGAGGAGGTCATCGGAGAGGCCTTTGGGAAAATCTGAAATCAGAAATCAGAAATCAGAAACTGAAGCGAGCGGTTATGCTTAGCATTGATTGTGTCGATCGAAGGCGTGGGAGTTCAAGCAGAAACCAGAGGTGGAAATCAGAGGTTCAAGAGGTGGTCGAAATGAGGTGCTCTATGTGCAACGGTGGTTTTCCGTACTCACTCAAGAACCTATCGGCCGTCCTGGCTTTCCTTTCTGATTTCTGATTTCCGATTTCTGATTTCCCTACCGTCCTCCCACCAGAATGCTGTCGACGCGCAGCGTCGGTTGGCCGACGGTGACGGGAACGCTGCCGCTGCTGGCGCCGCACATGCCGGCGGCGAGTTCGAGGTCGTTGGCGACCATCGAGATCAGCGGAAGGATTTCGGGGCCCTTGCCGATGAGGGTGGCGCCGCGCACGGGCTCGGCGACCTTTCCTCCGCGGATCAGGTAGCCTTCCTCCACGGCGAAGTTGAACTCGCCCGTGGCGGGGTTCACCGAGCCGCCGCCGAGTTTTTTGGCGTACAAGCCGTCGTCCACGCTGGCGAGCACGGCTTCGGGAGTGTGGGCACCGGCGGCGATGTAGGTGTTGCGCATGCGCGAGACCGGCGCGTACTGGTAACTCTCGCGCCGCGCGCTGCCGGAGAGGGCCACGCCCGTTTCGCTGGCGCCCACGCGATCGCTCATGTAGGTCTTGAGCACGCCGTTTTCGATCAACGTGGTCTTTTGCGGCGCGCTGCCCTCGTCGTCCACGCCGAGGGAGCCCCACGAGTTCTCGATGGTGCCGTCGTCGACGGCGGTCACCGCGCTGTGCGCGATTTGTTCGCCCAGCTTGCCGGCGAAGGCCGACGCCTTGCGGCGCACGCCTTCGGTTTCGAGCAGGTGGCCGCAGGCTTCGTGAAAGATCACGCCGCCGAAGCCGTTGCCCATCACCACGGGCATCTTGCCGCCTTTCACGTAGCCTGCGCCCAGCATGCGCACGGCGCGCTCCGCGGCGTCGTGGGCGTATTGCTCCACGTCGAGGCCCTCGAAGAACTCGAAGCCGCGCTGCGCGCCCGGCGCCTCGCCCGCCGTGAAGATCTCGCCGCCGTTTTCGGCGGTCACGTTCACGTGGAAGCGGCTGCGCGTGCGGGTGTCTGTGACCCAGAGACCCTCGCTGTTGGCGATGAGGATGTCCGACACCATGTCGGCGGCGCGCACCTGCACCTGCGCGATGCGGCCGGAGTACCGGCGCGCCGCGTCGTCCGCGCGCCGCAGGAGGTCGAGCTTGCGGTCCTGGCCCACCGCGCGCGGATCCAGCGTGACGCGATGCGTCACGGCACCCTGCGTCCCGACCACCGCGGCCTGCGGGGGCGAATGATCATGCGCTCCCGACAGGCCGCCTTTCCCCAACGTCAACGCTTCAATCAATGTGATCAGATGCGCTTCGTCGTCCTTGCTGGTATGGGCATACAGCACTTCGTTGCCGAACAGCAGACGGATGCCGATGCCGTAATCGGTGCCGGCGGATGCCGACTCCACCTTGCGGTCCTTGAACGAGACGCCCGCATGGCGGGTTTCCTCTTCGAAAATCTCCACGAAGTCCGCGCCGCGATCGCGGCCGGCCTGGAGGATGCGCTGAACTTTGATCTGATCCATACCCCCAAGATAGCAGGATGCGGGAGGCGGGGGGAGCGAGACGCGGGCTGCGAGGGGCTTGCCGCAGGCGTTTTATACGGGGGCGTTGCGATTCGGAACGGGGGAGGCGGAGCAGTACAGCAGCACAGCAGTACAGCAGTACAGCAGTACAGCAGTACCACAATAGAACAGTAGAACAATGGAACAATGGAACAATGGAACAATGGGGGAGGGGAGCGGGGAGGCGGGTCAATGCTCAGGTCGGAGGCATAAGCACAGGGCTCAATCTTCGGGCATCACAACATCACAGCATCACAGCAGTAGAACACAGGGGCCGTGCGGTATTCGGGCCCGGTGCTTGAGAGCGGGAGGTGGGGAAAGTCAGGCCGATTTGTCTCCTCGACCACATCCCTGATCACTTTATTTCGTTTGTCTCGAAACTGCTGTACTGCTGTACTGCTGTACTGCTGTGCTGCTGTGCTGCTGTGCTGCTGTGCTGCTGTGATGTTGTGATGCTGTGATGTCCTACTGCTCTACTGCGGTCCTGTCCATTGTTGCACTGTTCTATTGTTCTATTGAGCATTGAGCATTGTGTACTTCAAAAATACCTCTCCAGCACCTTCCTGTTGCCGGTGAAGTAGTCGATGCCCGAAAGCAGGGTGACCACGGCCACCGCGGCCATGAGCGTGTAGGGCGTGTAGCTCCAGATGGCGCTCCAGGGCTGGATGCCGGGCGTGACGCGCTGCACCAGCGTGTCGACGATTTCCAGCACGAGGATGGCGATCACGGCCGTACCCTGCAGCGCGGTTTTCCACTTGCCGCTGCGGCGCGCGTCGATGGTCACGCCCGAGGCGGCGGCAAGCGTGCGGAGCGTTTCCACGGTGGATTCGCGGAAGAAGATGATCGCCACCATCCACACCGCCGCGTATCCCGACGCGAGGAAGCACAGGAAGATGATCATGTTGGAGATCTTGTCCGAGTAAGGGTCGAGGTACTTGCCCAGCTGGCTGACCTCGCCGCGCTTGCGCGCCAGGTAGCCGTCCAGGCCGTCGCTGACCACGAAGAAGATGGCCATCAACGCGGCCATGATCTTGAAGATCAGGTGGTTGTTCTGGTAGACGAGATCGTTGTCGTAGAAGAACACCCAGATGAACACGGGCGCCAGCAGGATGCGGCTGATGGTCACCTGCGTCGCCAGCGACACGGGCTTGCGCGAGGATTCGTCGCGGTAATAGAAGTACAGGTACCCGATCGCGGTGGACAGCATCAGCAGGATGGAGATCACCATCGAGATGCGGGCCAGGTGGACGGCTTCGCCGAAGCGCAGCACCTGGACCGTGTCCAGGGAGTACAGCACCAAAGTGATCACCAGCGCCGTGTTGGTGGCGACCGCCCAGAACGGCTTGAGCGGAAGCACGCGCCGTTCCTTGAGCAGGCTGATGGAGAAGATCAGGTAAAAGACGTTGCGCAGCGTGAGGATCACGAGGCCGGTGCACAGCACGACCGGGGCTTCGCGTCCCGGTGTCCACAACAGGCGCAGGAACAGGGCGAGGAACAGCAGGTTGACCAGCAGCTTGTCGCCCAGCTTGAGCCAGAACAGGGTGGCGGGGTTCTCCAGATCCTCATGGCGCCGCTTGAACGGCCCCCACGGTCCGGTGAACAGCGAACCCAGCAAAAAGGCCGTGGCCCAGAAGTTGTGGTTCAGGGCGAGTCCCGCCAGGGTGGCGAGGAACAACAGCATGCGCGTGATCAGGAACGCGCGTCCGGCGATCAATTGGGGCTTCACGTCGGTCTCCGAGTCTCCGAAGGGGGGCGAAAGGGATACGTGAAAGGTAGGAAGGACGGCCCCCTCCGGGGGCCGCTCCCGGTTACGTCGAGGTCATCGCGTCGAGAGGATGTCCCGTGCGCGCGCGGCTTCGTTGGTCGAAGGGCACGCTTCGATCAGTTGGTTCAGCGCCTCGTTGCGGGCGGCGATGTCCTGCCGCTGGTCGTGCACGAGCCCGGTTTTCAGGCGGGCGGCGCATCCGTGGGATCCTTCCGGAAACTCGGACAGCACGCGCGCGTAGACTTCGAGGGCGCGGTCGGGCTTGTCGCCTTTCCACAGGCATTCGGCCATCCAGTACAGCGATTGCTCGCGCCAGGCACCGGCGTTGTCCTTTTCGTAGATGGCCCGGAAGCCCTGATAGGCGAGGTCGTAGCGGCCGCGGATGAAATCCTCGCGCGCCTGTCCGAACATGTGCTCCAGATCCAGACCGGGCACCACTTTCACGGTGGGGCCTTTGTCCGCAGTGTCCGTCGCGCCCACGGTTCCCGCAGCGCCCGGCGTACCCGGCGTACCTTGTGTACCTGGTGTCACCACGACCCTGCGGCCTTCCATGCGTTCCAGCCGCTGGTTCAACTGCCCCAGGCGATGCTGGGTCTCGTCGATCTCCGCGTGCAGGCGGCTGATCTGCGCCTGCAGGTCGGTGAGCATCGAGGTGAGGTCGGCCCTCATCTTGTTGGTGCTGCCGCCCTGCTTCAGGTTCAGGTCGTCCACCGATTTCTGCACCTGCGCGACTTCCTGCCGGGTCTGTTCGATCTGCGTCCCGAGGGTGCGCAGTTCATGCGTGCGCAGGACCGTCATTTGCGAGCACCCGCCGAGCAGGAACAGGGTTCCCAAGGCGCCGACGGCTCCCAGAATGAGTCGCGGAGCGCCTGCGCGTGCCGGATTTTTCTTCAAACGAAACAGCCATCCCGAATCCGGGATGGCTGTCCGCTGAAAACCATGGGTTTTCATCGTTTTCACGAGATCAGAACGTGGGCGCGAATTCGGCGCGACGGTTCAGCGACCACGCGGATTCGTCCTTGCCGTCGGCGGCGGGCTTCTCTTCACCGTAGCTGATGACGGAGATGCGGCCGGCGTTGATGCCGTAGCTCACGAGGTACTGCTGCACCGCCAGGGCACGACGCTCGCCCAGGGCGAGGTTGTACTCGTTGGTGCCCTGCTCGTCCGCATGACCTTCGATGCGCACGGTCATCTCGGGAGCGTCCTGCAGGAGACGGGCCACGCCTTCGGCGATGGTCTTGCCCTGCTCGCTCAGCGCGCTCTGGTCGAACGCGAAGTAAATGGGCTGGAACGTTTCGCCCATGCGGGCTTCGATGCGGGCGCGACGCTCGGCGGCGGTGTCGACCTGGGGCTCGGGAGCAGGCGTGGGCGCGGGCGCGGAAACGGCCGGGGGCGCGGGCTCGGGCGGCGGCGGCGGCGGGGGCTTCTTGCTGCAACCGACGATGAAGGCGACGCCAAGGGCGGCGGCGAGGGCGAGGTGTCTTTTGTTCATAATGTTTCCTCCAGGTTGAATCCGGCAGGCTCGATGCCGGAAAGGGGTATGGAAAACGAAGTTACCAATATATGTGGGTCAAAATACAACCGAATGGATGTCAAAATGGCCTTGATGCGAAAATACATTCCGTCATTTCCGCGGAAAGAACGCCGATGTTCAGAAACCCGACCACGACGGCGTCGTGTTTCCGCCGGACCATGTCAGGCGCCGCAGCTGCGTGCCGTCGGCGCGCATCACGTAGATGTCCGCCGATCCCGTGCGCGTGGAGCTGAACGCGATGAACCGGCCGTCGGGGCTCCATACGGGGTTCTCGTTGCTCCCGCCGCTGGTGAGGCGCACCGCGTCGCTGCCGTCGGGGGCGACGGTGTAGATGTTGAAGTTGTAGCCGTCATCCATCGCGACGAAGGCGATGCGGTCCCCGCGGGGCGACCACGCCGGCGAACCGCAGTGGCTGAACTCGTAGGTGATGCGGCGATTGCCCGCGCCGTCGCGATCCATGATGTACAGCATGGGCTTCCCCGAACGGTCGGAGACGTACACGATCTCCTGTCCGTTGGGGGACCAGCTGGGCGACGTCTCGATGCTGGCCGCGAAGGTGAGGCGTTGCGCCCGCCCGCTCCCCGAAGCCTTGCGGCGATAGAGTTCGCTGTTGCCGTCCACGGTCGACGCGTAGGCGATCTCGTCGTCCATCCCGTTGTAGGCGGGCGCGGAATTCATGCCGCGCGACGTGAACACCGGCAGCAGCGCGGGGCGGGCCACGTCGACGCTGTAGAACTGCGGCTGTCCGTGCACATAGCTGGTGACCAGCAGCTTGTCCTTCGAACCCGTGAACAACGGGTTCAGGTTGATGTTGCCGTTGCGCGTGAGGGCGCGCGGTCCCGCGCCGTCGTAGTCCATCATCCAGATTTCCTTGGCGCCTCCGCGACGGTTGACGTAGGCGATGCGCGTTTGCGCGATGCCCTTTTCGCCGAACAACTGCAACACGAGTTCATCGGCGAAACGGTGGGCCGAAGAGCGGATGTCGTCGCGCGCGCCCTCGTAGCTGCGGCGCAGGATGATCTCCCCGGATTCCAGGTCGACGAGCTCGGCGTGGAACACGTGGCGGTTCGGCTCCAGCGCATAACTGCCGCGGATGTACGCCAGCGCGCCCTGCTGGTCGAACAGCGTTTTGGCGGCGGGCGTGAACGTCGGCGCGCGTTGCACGCGAAAGCGCCCGCTGAAATCCAGGTCGGCCGCGAGCACGTCCTCGGGGCGTTGCGTCAGCGTGCGCGCGTTCCCCGCGGTCACCGTGAAGCCCACCAGGCCCACCACCAGCGTTTCCGCCCCCTGCTGCTCCGACGTGATCACCACGTCCTGGGCCGGAGCGTCCGCGCGCAGCGCGCCCAGCACCAGCAGGGCCAGCGTGAACAATCCTCCCGACCAGCCGGACCACCGTGCCCTATGTGTCCTTCGTGTCCTTCGTGACCAGTGCGGCTCCCGCGACCATGTCTTCATGCCCTGCGTGCGTGCGGTCTTCATGCGTCAACCGCCGTTGTAAATGAATTCATAACTGACTTTCAGGATGTCGCCGGGAAAATTGTCCGGGATGGGCGGAACCTGTTCGAGGCGCAGGATGGTGCGGCGCGCGAGGTCGTCGAGCAGGGTGTTGCCCGAGCTCTCCGCGATCGTCACGGCACCGATCTTGCCCGAACGTTCCACCTCGAAGGTGATCACCGTTTTGGCCTGGCCCGCGACTTCGAGCCCCTGCGGCGGATTCCAGGAACGTTCCACCAACCGCTTGATGCGGCTTGCCCAGAAGGCCAGCTGCGGATTGGACGGCACCCCGGATACGGTCACGGTGTGACTGGTGTTCTCGCGCGCGATGTCCTTCACCGGCAGCGTCGGATCGGCGGGCGCGGTGGTCTGCACGTTCTTCGGCGCGGGTTTGGGCGGCACGGGTTTGGGTGCGGGTTGGGGGGTGAGCGCGGGGGCCTCCGGAGGACGGGCCTCCGCGGGTTTTTCGGGAGGC
>CAZKRC010000103.1:0-8744 GCA_964555105.1 uncultured Bifidobacterium sp.
CTGTAAGCTGTAAGCTGTAAGCTGTAAGCTGTAAGCTGTAAGCTGTAAGCTCCCCGTTCAGAACGCCTGCGCCAGGTCGAAGATCCAGCGTGAGACCGATGCGTCCCCAGGGTCGCGGGCGTAATCGATGCGCAGGTTGAACAACGCCAACAGACCGTAGCGTAGTCCCACCCCCACGGCCCGTCCCTGTCCTGACGCCGTCAAGGCCTTGCCGGGCTCCCAGACATTCCCGTAATCCGCGAAGGGCACGACCTGAAGGTCGGCCACGTGGCGCAGCGGCCCCGTCATGACGCCGCTGAAGGGGCTGATGCGCAGTTCGCCGGAGCCGAGCACGAAGGCGGGTTCGACCTCCTCCTGCAGGCAGTTGCCCTCGCTGTTCACGCGGGGACAAATGGAGCGCCAGTCACGGCTGCGCACGCTACGGGGGCCGCCGAGGAAGAAGCGTGACGAGTTGATGCCCCCCGCCCCGAAGAAGCGTCCCCCGTCGACGCGCAGAGCGACGACCACATGGCTTCCCAGAGGCACGTACGCGGCGGCCTCGGCCTCCAGCCAGTTGTGCCGGTTCAGATGCGGCGCGATGGTGCCGGCGTTGAGCAACGGACCACCGTTGCCCCACGTCAACGCCAGGCGGCCGCCGCGCGTGGGATTGCCCCAGACATCGACCTTCTGCAGATAGATCGAGTTCAGGAAGTTCAGGTTGAAATCGCGCACCCGTTGAACGGTGTCGAGGCGCTCGCTTTTGCCGAACAGCTCGGCGCCGCTGACGCAGCGCGCCCAGGTCGTCAATTGGCGTGAGAGCTTGCTCTGGTTGGAGACGTCGAAGTTGCCGTCGAACCATCCGGTGTCGCGCACCAGCGGCCGGTCCTGGTACCAGTTGACGACGAACTCGTTGTCGAAGCGCACCATCGTGCCGAAGACCAGGGGCGCGGCGTAGCCGGCGAGCACGGTTTGCTTGCGTTCCGCGAGCGTCAGTCCCAGCCTGCCCTCGTGGAGCTTTCCTCCCAGGTTGGCATGCGCGAGGGACAGGTCCGTTCCCAGGCCGTACTGTGTTTCCCAATAGCCCGCGAGATCGAACTCACCGGGAATGCGCTCCTCCGCGGTGAGCACCATGACGCTGCGCGTCCCGGAATCGCGGGCGATGCTGTCACGCAGGCGTACGAAGTTGAACACGCGTGTCGACTTCAGTTTGCGCTCGTAATCGTTAAGCCCCGAGAGCGTCAGCGTGTCGCCCCGTGCCAGGGGAAACAGGGAGCGCAGGTGATCGTATCGTGTCACGCCCGCCGCGCCGGTGGTGTCCCCCTCGCGGTGCACGCGGAACACGAGTGTGTCGAACACGGTCGGGATGCCGGGTTGGACGTGGAAGGCCACATCCACGGCTTTACGGCCGTGATCGTAGAACAACGATTCGGCGGCCTGCGCGTGGAGGAAACCCGCGTCTCCGTAGAAGCGGAGCAGGTTGCGGCGGTCCCGGAAGAGCAGGCCCCGTTCATACGCGCGTCCGGGCCGCACGCCGAGATCCAGCGTATCGTAACGGGGAAAGTCGGGCCCCGGGAGCCGCATGCGGACCCGCCCGAAGCGATAACGTTCCCCCTCCTCGATGGTGATGTCCACCGTGTGCGGCGGGGCGAACGAAGGCGCGCCGCCCAGGGTGTCGGCGAAGCGCAGCGTGACCACCGCACCGGCGTCGAAGTAGCCGACATCACGATAGGCCTCGCGCACCAGAAGCGCCGCATCCTCGGACCAACCCTCCCATTCGTCCACGCGCCATTGCGGGTCGGGTTTGGGCAGGCCGATGAGCGCGGTGATGCGGCGCGCCGAAAACTCCCGGTTGCCCGCAATGGTCACCGCGGGCGCGGCGAAGGCCGCATGCCCGCCGATCACCACCAACACGCACCACGAAACCGCGAGCCTCGGCACGTGCGGATGCCGGAAGAACCGGCGGAGCGAAAGGAAAAGGGAGCGTGTCACCACAGGTTCCAGAACCGGTAACGATAGCGCAATCCCGCGCGTTGGCGGACACGGCGTTCTTCGTCGATGTCGCGTCCTTCGGGGCGCGTTTCCACGGCGGCTTCCACGGTGATGCGATCCTTCAGGCGCGCCAACCACACGCTGTCTTCCGTCATGCGTTCGACCGGAGGCCGGTACTCGGCGGCCAAACGGTATTCCATCGGGTTGGCGAGCTTGGTTTCAGGGTGGTAGCCCGCGCGACCCTTGAGGGAGGTGCGGTAGACGCGACGGCTTTCGACCTCGAGCGCGACGGATTCCAGGCCCGTGCTGTCGCTGCCGATCAACGCGCTCAGGCCGCTCACCTGGGTGGATTTGATGAACCCGCCGGAACTGCGCGCGATGCCCCGCGACAGGCGATCGTTGAGGGCGGGCTCCAGCATCGCGAAGGCGGCGCTGCCGTAGTTGCCTTCCCCGCCCGGCGTCTCCGAGACATAGCATCCCTGCGCCATCGAGTTGATCAGCACGGAAGGCGACACCGGGTCGCTGGAGCCCTGGGTGCAATCGGTCTCATACGTGAAGCCGATGTCCTGCAGCCGTCCGTCGAGGCGGATGTAGATCTGGCAGGTTTGGCGGGTGTCCGCCCGACAGTCGGCGCGTACGCGTTTTTCCCCCTCGACGTGAAGGCCCCCGTCCGCAAGGGCGACATTGTCCCACTTCACCTCGAAGTCGCGCAGGCTATAGGCCTGGCGCGTCTGTCCGACTTCGCCTTGCAATCCCGAGACTTTTCCGTTCACGAGCAAATAGGGATAGACGCCCGTGAGGCGCGCATCGCCCGTGAAGTTCATGCGCAGGACGTCGGTGTCGATGCGGTTGCGCGCGCCGACCGCTTCGAGGTTGATGTCAAGGTCCCACGCGCGCGCGCGCGCGCGTCCGGGCGTGCGCGGCGCCGTGCCGCCGCGACCGATGCCGGTGAAGAATCCGGTCGCATCGCGCCATCCCCACCGGCGCTGGAAGAAGAAGTCGTGAAGCTGTCCCTCGACCTTCAACGCGGCGGGCGCGGCCACGCCCGCCGGTGGCAGCGTGACGGTCGCCCGCAGGTTCTCGAAGCCGCTTTCCACGCGGCTGGGGGACGCCGGCAGGGCGACGAATCCCGAGCGCACCTGCGTCACGCCCGTCAGCCCGCGCTCGGGATTCCACATCCATTCGCTGCCGAGATCCCGCACGTTGACGCGCGCGCCGCCGGGGAAGGTCAGCGCGTATTCGGATCCGGACAGCGACAGCGCCGCGGCGGCACGGGCCGGTTCGTAGGAGGCCTGTCCACGCAGCGATTCCCCACGCGTGTTGGTGATGGAAAACGGCGCGAGCGTCATCACACCGTGGGACAGCGAGAGCACGCCCCGCACCTCCTGCGTGTCGGAGGCGGCCACGTGGCGGAAGGACAGCATGCCGTTCGTCAGGCGCAGGTCTTCAAGGAACTCACGGCCGACCGATCCCGACACGCTGCCGTCGAAGGCCATGTCCTCAAGGCTTCCCATTGCTTCGGGGAGAGGCATGCGCCCCAGCACCTGCACGTTGCCTTCCAGATCGCGCCATCCGGTGATCCCACCCTCAACGCGGGTCACGAGCCCTCCGGTGGAACGGGCTTCCGCACGAAAGCGCGGCATGTCCGTGTTGAGCCCGGAGAGGGTGGTAAAAAGCGTGTCGTTCCAGCGAACGGGCCCGGGAGCCAGCACCGCATCGGCGCGCAACGAGTCGCCCAGGCCCACGATTTCCACGGCGGTCACGTCGGCCAACCCCGTGTGGGCCGGGAGACGCATGCCGTCGAGGCGCAACGTGCCCTGTACGCCGGTTTCGGCGGAAAACCCGAGAGCCCCGTTCAGGGTTCCCCCCCGCGTGACGGAGTCCGCGTCGCGGACGACGGGACGCGTCCCCCCCCCTTCCGTTCCATGAAACAAGCGGACCGAACGCCGTGCCAGGCCCAGGACCTCGCCGACTTCAAGCCCGCTCGCCTCCACGCGCCATGCGCCTCCCATCAGGCTTTGCGCCCCGCCGGCCCACTGCAACACGCGGCCGTCGAAAGGGATCACGGCATGGGTCGTCAGGCGCGCATTGCCCGAAGACAGCGTGAAGCGCCGGACGTGCGCGCTGTCGGCGTTCCAGCCGGCGTCCAGATCGGCATCGAGCACCGCGCCCGCGCCCGTGAAGCGTGCCCGCAGGACGCTGCCGCCGTGTCCGGTCACTTCGTCCCACCGGAAGTTCCCGTCCACCCAGGGGTCGAACATGGCCAGACGCCGCAAGGGTTCGTAGGGGAAACGGGCGGGCCACAAGCTGTCGGCCGTGAGCGTGAGCGGGCCCGGCACGCGCATGCTCATGCCGATGCGTCCGTGAAGCGGATTCCGGGCTTCGAAGCGAAGCGAGACGTCATGTTCACCGGCTTCGTTTTCCCACAGCACCTGGCCGTCGCCGGTGAACAGTTCGCCATCACGGTAGACCAGACCGCGACGCAGGAAGTAGCCCGAGGACGTGACCTGGTTTTCCGCCACCAGGCTGTCCGCCACGTTGCCGTAGGCGCGCGGCTCGCGCACGCGGGCCGTGATCGTCAACACCCCGTTCTCCCACACGCCCGCGACGCGCGCGGCGGCATAGTCGATGTTCCCTTCCGTCCAGTTGACCGCCCACGACTCGCCGCGCGCCACATCGCCCGACATCTCGAGCCGCCCGGGCGTGCGGCCGTTCCAGCGCAGGTCCACGATCGAGGCGTCGCCGGTGCGGATGCGCGCCGCGACGCGCAAACCGGTGTCGAGCCGGGCCTGTGCGACGTCGAAGTTCAACGGCAAAACGAAGTCCGCGACGGTCCAGGTGTCGCCGCGCACCGTGCCGGCGAGGTCGCCGCGCCAGAGTTCCCAGCGCGGTGGCGCGTGCCAAAGGTCGGGCGACGTCCAGCGACCGGCGAGATCCACGGCCTGGCGCGCGCCGCGCGCCTTGAGGGAGAGCGTACCGCCGCTGTCGCCGAGTTGCGCGGTGACGTCCCACGTGATCGCGTCCAGCGGCTCGACGGGCGCGGTGTGGAAACGTGCGGAAAGCCTGAGGCTGTCCCGGTGGTCGTGGCGCCACAGCGTATGCGCCTGCACACGGACACCGGAAAGCAGGGAGACGGGCGTGAACGCGGCCGTGTCCATCGCGGTGATAGCCGTAGCGGCGGTGGCGGCCGTGGCGGCCGTGGCGGTAACGCCCGCTGCGGTCATGGCGGCGGCGGCCGTGGCGACAGGGTGCGGGCCGGACGTTTCGGCCCCCCGCAGCGCGCGCCATGCGTGTTGCCAGTCGTCGGGGCGCGCCACGATCATGTTCAGGGTGTCGCGCCCCAAAAGGAGGTTCTGCTTGTCGCGCGCGCCCGAAGCCGTCACGGTGTCATGACCCGGACGGACGGCTTCAAGCCGGTAACGCAGCGCGCGCCCCCGCCACCCCGCCTCGAGCACGGCGTCGAACGCCGGCGCCTCGTCGCCTCCCGCCGCCACATGCACGTCCGCCCGCAACGCTTGGGGCCCCTGCGTCCGCACGCGTGCGGGGCCCGCGGTCAACGCGGTGCCTCCCGGCACCTCCATCGTCATCGTGCGCCACGACACGTCCACACCCACGGGAAAGCGCAGCCATGCCGGAAACGGAAGCGGCATGTCCCCCGTGGCGGCATCCTCAACCGCGCGCCACGTCACGGCGATGGAATCGGCGCGCACCCCGAAAACGGCCAGCGCCGGCGTCAGGCCTCCCCAGTAATCCATGCCCGCAGAGGGACGCACCAGCGTCCAGCGCGCGGCGGGTGCCTCGATGACCGCGGAGTCCGCGCGCAGCGCAAACGCCATGGAAACGTCGGGGTTGTAAAACCGTATCGTTACACCCTGGACAACCCATTCCCGCTCAAGCAATTTGCCCGACATCCACGAAGTGACGAAGAGCCCGCTCACGGCCATAAACACGAGAAATGCCAGGCTGATTCCCAGCATGCGGACCGTTCGCTTGAGACGAGTCATGGGCACAAGGACCGGACTGGGGACGAGCGCCCGCATCCGACCGGCAATCCTTTCGGAAAAAACGCGATTCACCCCCAAAAATACTTAGTCCGACAGCCGTGGAATACGGGGTTGAAATGCGGAGATATGCTAATTTAGCCAGCCTCGACCCTGGACATTCCCGGGGATCGTGCGTTCCACGAGAAGGATATCGTCCATGAGAAAAAGTCTGCTTCTGATTCCCGTCCTGGCCGCCCTCGCCGCGGTTTCCTCCTACGGAAACAGCGGCGAGAAGGGCCGCGTTCTGGCCCGTATCGCCGGGGCGACGTTCACCGAAAACGACCTTGACCTGCGCTTGAGCGTCCATGACGACGTGCGGCGCGAGGAGATCCTCGCGAACCCCGAGCTGCGCCGCGCGGATTTCGAGACCATTCTGCGTCAGCGCCTGTACGCCCTCGCCGCCCAGGCGTCTTCCTACGGGAAATCCAGGGATATGCGTCGCCATCTGGCGCTCCAGGACCAGCGCGTGATGACGCAGTTCTACTTCGAGGTATTCCTCGGCCAGCAGGGGGGATTCACCCGCTCCGACATTCAGGCCCGTTACGCCGCCGCCCCGGAGCGTTTCACGGATGATTCGGGCCGCACCCTCTCTTTCACGCACGCTTTCGGGCGCGTGGTCGATTCCCTGATCGTTGAAAACGCGACCCGGAGCGGCGCGCTCGACTCGTTCCATCAAGCCAACGTGCGGCTCTACGCCGTCCGTGCCGCGGCCGAAATTTCGGTGATCCGCACCACCGACCGCAAGCAGGCCGAGGCGGCGCTCAAGGCCGTGCGCGCCGGCGGCTCGTTCGGGGCCGCGGCCAAGCGTTATTCGCAACACGTCTCCAAGGATCATGACGGACGCGTGGGCCGCATCAACCGCGGCGACTACTCCGACGCCCTGATCGACTCCGACCTGCTTGACAGCCTCGTCTTCGGCGAGCAACGCGTGCAGCCCGGCCAGACCTCGGGCCTGGTCAACCGTCACGGGACCTTCGTGATCGCCCGTGTGGACTCCTACACGCCCGGGAAGACGCCCGCGCTGGATGAAGTCCGTACCGCGGTGACCACCGACTACGTGCGCGAATACAAGGCCGCCCTCAGCAAGAACGCGGTCCCGGCGCTGAAGGAAAAGCACGGGCTGCGCCTCGTGTCCCTGGAAAAGGAACCGACGGAGCGGGAGATCCGCGCCTACTACAACGAGCACAAGGCCGAATACGAAAGCCCGGAAACCTTCGAACTCTACCATGTGGAAGCGGCGGACGAAGAACAGCTGACCGCGGAGCTTGAAAAGGTCCGCACCCTGGATGACTTCAAGGCCCTGGCCACGCGCCTGTCCACGAACGCCCACACCAAGGACCGGCAAGGCCGTTTGGGGGTGGTGAAACGCGACTTCAGCCTCCCTTACGGGGTGGGTGTGATGCCGGCGTTGTTCCCCGCCCTCGACGAAATCGAATCGGGTCGCGTGGGGGAACTGGTTCAGAACCCGAACACCCAGACCTGGCACGCCTTCTGGCTCGTGAAGAAAACCGCTCCCGCCCTCAAGGATCTTGACCGGGTCCGCTCACTGGTCGTTCAGGATCTCAGGGCGAACCGCGTCGCCAACGTCCAGCCCAAGGATTCGCTCGCCGTGATCGGCCGAAGCGGCAAGGTGATCCGTGAGGAGGACGTCCTCTTCCTCCGCCGCGAAATCCCGCCCCAGTTCCAGGAGCGCTACACGCGCGACAACCTCGTGGAATACCTGGCGGTGTGGGAAATCTTCGCCGCGGAATCCCGCGCACTCGGCCTCGACAAGGAGCGCAAGCTTCAGGCCCACCGCCTGACCTCGGACGACAACCAGTGGGCGGCGATCTACCGCGACTCCATCCTGCCGGTCAACTGGGAGGAAAAGCCCGCCACGCTGGACAAGGCCTTCAAGGCCGATCGCGCGCTTTTCGGAGAGGGAACCACGAGCTGGAAGCCCGTGGCGCGCGACGTCGCCGCCTCGCGTCACCTGACCGAGCGCGACTATCGGATCGAATACCACACCTACCCCGAACGTTACACGCGCGATTCGGTGCTGGTCCCCTTCGCGGAGGCCAAGCCCGCCATGTTCGGCAATCTCAAGCCGGTGGCCTACGCACGCCTTGACGATGCCGTGCTGGAAAAACTCAAGAAGCGCTTCAAGGTCCGGATCGAGGATCCCACCTTGAAGGAGCCCTCCCTTGAGCCGGCCGCGGAGTTTTACCAGAAGGCCCAGGACCTGCATTACGAGCGCAAGCTCGACCAGGCCATGGCGCTGTACGAAGGCCTTCGCACCCGTTTCCCGAAAAACTCCGGCCTGCAGGATTCCGTCAGCTTCGGCATCGCGCAGATCCTGATCGAACAGGAGCGCTATCCCCAAGCGCTGGCCGAATACCGTCGGGTCACCTACCTGTCCCCCGACAGCCCCAACGACTACAAGGCCATGTTCATGATCGGTTTCATCCAGGCCGAGCACCTGCGGCAGGATTCGGCGGCGGTACGCTCCTTCGAAGCGATGCTGACGAAGTATCCGGAGAGCGACCTGTCCGACGACGCCGACTGGATGATCCGGAACATCCGCAGCGGTGGCCAGCTCATGCCCACCCTCGAAGAGGACTTCGAGGAGGATGGCATGTCGACGGAAACCGGGAAGTAAAACACCCCGCCCGCGGGGCGCAGGCCCCGCCAGGTATTAGCGGGGGCATGCGCCCCGCCCCACCCTTCCGACGACAAACCCCCACAACAAAGGCC
>CAZKRC010000104.1:0-1443 GCA_964555105.1 uncultured Bifidobacterium sp.
GGGCACGTTCGTGACGCCGCCGCGCACCGCGCTGTTCGCCGTGAGCGAAGGCCGTCGTCAGCAGCAGGAAGAAGCGGCTCCGGCCGCCAAGAAGAAGTAGTCTCTCCTCATGGCGCTTCTCGTGGGGCTGGGAAACCCCGGCCCCAAGTACGACGCCACCAGGCACAACATCGGGTTCACCCTTGTGGATGCGGTGGCGCGTGCCTGGAATGCCGGGGACTGGAAGACCCAGGGCAAGTCCTTGCTGTGCAAGGTGGCCCCGGGGACTCCGGGTCTTCCCCAAGGCACTCCCCTGTTCATCGCGAAACCCCAGACGTACATGAACCTGAGCGGCCAGGCCGTGCAGGCGCTCATGGCGTTCTACAAGATTCCCCCTTCCGATGTCATCGTCGTCACGGACGACGTGACCTTGCCGCTGGGATCGATCCGTATTCGGGAACGCGGCGGCCATGGCGGCCACAACGGCTTGCGCAACATCATCGAACAAATCGGCGAAGGCTTTCCCCGCATCAGGGTGGGCGTCGGGTTGTGTCCTCCGGGATGGGATCTCGCCAACTTCGTGCTCGCCCGCTTTACAGCCGCGGACCAGGAAGCGCTTGTTCCCGTTTTCACCGACTTTCCCGCCCTGCTGGAGGCCGGGCTCGGCAAAGGCTGGGACTTTGCCGGAAACCGTTTCAACCGCCGGGCCGGGGGCTAAGGAAGCCCCTGCGGAGCGGGATTCCGGCGGTTTCGTTGAAACGCCCCTCCATTCTAGCTAGTTTACCCGATGCGTTCCGTCTCCCACTGAAGGGTGTCGGGACGTTTTTTTTCATGGCACCTTGAATCCGGATACCGCCCCCGCTGCACGCCGCTCGTGCCGGGCTTTTGGCGCCCGGATGCGGGTGCCGAACGGAATCGGGTGCCACCATGCCTACAATCGAAGAAGATCTCAAGAATCTGCTCCTCCTCTGGGCCGTGGACAAGAACGTGTTCGAACTGACGCAGACGCGTCGCGATCTGCCCCAGCGCATCCAGGCCCTTCGCGATGCCCTCGCGCGTGAGAAGGCGCTCGCCGAAAAAGCGCGGGCTGAGATCTCGAAGGTCGAACACCAGATCACGGAGACGCAAAACACGGTGGTGACGGAGTCCGCGGCGCTGGAAAACAGCAGCAAGCGCCTCGACGCCATCTCCACCAACGTGGAGTACGACGCCGTCCACCTGGAAATCGCCGCGCACCGTCGCAACATCGACGCCGGCCAGGCGCGCGTGCTGCATCTGCAGCAGATGATCGAGAACCTCCGTACGGACGCCGAAGCCGCCGAAGCCGCTTACGAAGCCGTGCGCGCGGAACTCGAACCCGAACTCGAGACCCTGAACACGGAACTCGCCGGGATCGAGAACCGCATTGCGGAGGCCGCGCGTGCCGGCGAAGCGCCCCGCGCCGCCATCGGCAAGCGGGTCTTG
>CAZKRC010000104.1:1453-8716 GCA_964555105.1 uncultured Bifidobacterium sp.
CGCCGCATGTCATCGCGCTCGTCAACCTGGCGCACCGGGCGTGCGACATCTGCAGCCGCACCCAGACGCCGCAGCGGCTGATGGAGGTTGGCAAGAAGCGCCAGCTGATGCTGTGTGAAGGCTGCGGCAGCCTGCTCGTGTGGCGCGAGGACGACGTCGCGAAGCTGCACGAGTAAGCGCATCGTTTCGCGCCTTCGCGCGCAGCTCGAGGGTTACGAGAATCACAGAAATCACGGAAATCACAAAAGGCCTCCCGGGATTCCGGGAGGCCTTTTTCTTTGGGCAGCGACGTCGGATACTCCCGCCGCCCCGACCTCTCGTCACCGCCGGCGGGCCGATCCCGCCGCAAGCGGGATGTAGCCCATCACAGCCTCCACTTCTTCTCGATGCCGTATTGTTTCAACTTGTACAACAAACACCTTCTCGAGATTCCCAGCTTCTGGGCGGCGAGCGTTTTATTCCAGTGGCAGACCTCAAGCGCAGTGAGAATGGCCTCGCGCTCCGCCGTCCGACGTCTTTCCCGAACCGAGTCGTCCGCCAGGATTCCCGTCGTCCTGCTCTTGGCTTCATCCAGTTCGATCCGGATCCGGCCGCCTTCCGCCAGAACCACCGCCCGTTCCATCGTGTTGGCCAACTCCCGCACATTGCCGGGCCACTTGTGAGCGAGCAGGAGGCGTTCGTTTTCGGGCACCAGCCTCAAGGAGGTGCGATGACGTGCGTTCAGAATTCCGACGAAGTGCTTCGCCAGCAGGACGACGTCCTGGTCGCGTTCGCGTAACGGCGGCAAGTGCAGCGGAATGACATGCAGGCGGAACCACAAGTCTTCCCGGAATTTTCCGGCGCGCACTTCCTCGCGCAAGTCGCGGTTGGTGGCGGCGATGAGGCGGAAGTCGGTGCGCACCGACGCGCCGCCCACCGGTTCCACCACCTGTTCCTGCAAGGCCCGTAGCAGCCGCACCTGCATGTTCATCGGCATTTCCCCGATCTCATCAAGGAACAACGTGCCTCCGTTCGCGAGGACGAACTTCCCCGGTCGGTCGGCCAATGCGCCAGTGAATGCGCCGCGGACATGGCCGAACAATTCGGACTCGATCAGGCTCTCGGGCAACGCCCCGCAGTTGACCGGAACGAACGGCCCCGACGCGCGGGAGGACACGTCGTGTATGAACCGGGCGAACCCTTCCTTGCCGGTGCCGCTCTCCCCCGTGAGAAGAACCGTGGAATTCGTACGGGCGATGCGGCGTGCGCTGTCCAGACATTTCAGGAAAACGGGACTTTTGCCCAGCAATCCTCCAGGAGCCGATTCGTGCTCTGCGCCGGGAGCGAGGAGAAAATCGGGACCGGAGGTGTGACGGGGCAGCAGGCGGTCCACGACCTGTCGCAATGCCTCGTTCTCGAAAGGCTTGGTCAGAAAATCCGCGGCCCCCAGTCTCAACGCCTGGATGACCGTATCCATGGAACCGTGTGCCGACATCATCACCACCGGCACGTGAGGGTGCAACATCCGTACACGGCGGAGAAACTCCAGTCCACTCACACGCGGCATGCGGAAATCGCTGATGATGACGTCGACACGTTTCCTCGACAGGATTTCGAGCCCCTGGATGGCGCTTGCCGCCACCACGACCTTGACCTGCAAGGGTTCAAGAACCGCCATTCCCAGCGCATGCATCCCCACCTCATCGTCCACAAACAATACCGTTGCCTGTGCCGTTGCTTGTGCCGTTGCCTGTGCCGTTGCTTGTGCCGTTGCCTGTGCGGCGGGACTCGACGTATCTTCGGGATGTGGAACCGGCATCGGAATCACGCCTCACCTCCGGCCACGGGACGCAGTATGAGGGTGAAACAGGCCCCGCCGTGTTCACGAGGTGCATAGGAAACGTCGCCGCCCAATTGACGTGCGATCTTGCGAACCATGGGAAGGCCAAGCCCCGTCCCGGCCCCCCCGGACGTCTGGAAGGGAACATACATGCGGTCCAGCATCTGGGGATCAACTCCCGGTCCGTCGTCCTCCACCATGAAACGGGCCTCCGCGCAATCCCCTTCCATGCGTATGACCACCGGCGACCCGGATGGTTGATGCCTCCGGGCATTCTGGGTGAGATTAAGCAGCATCTGCTCGACCGCATCCGGATCGGTTCTTAGAATCTGTCGTTTCTTTTCCGTCTCGAACCGCAATGGCGAGGCCGGAAAAAGGAGAGATTGTTTGCGACAGAAGCCGTCACCCAGAACCACCAGGTCGACCAACCGTGGCCTCACCGTAAAGGGACGGGCGAACTTCAGATACCCTTCCACCACCTCATTCAGGCGATTCACGTCATCAAGCACCGCACCGACAAGCCGCGCATTCGCCAACCCCTCGTCGCGAATCAGCTGTGTAAATCCGTAGATTCCGGTCAGCGGATTCCGGATCTCGTGCGCCAGGCCCGCCGCCATCTCCGCCCGCTCCTCCTCCCTGACGGCCCGTTCCACGTCGGCAACCCGTAGTTCCATCTGGCGGCTGAACGCCATTACGACCATGGCGATCAGGAATCCCACCAAACCCGTATAAATCAGGATGTCCGTCACATAATGGAGATTGAGCTTGGGACCGAAGGCATGCTCGGAACGACTGCCGTAGTTGATGCCGACGACAACGTCCAGCCATACCCACATGCCGCCCAGCAAGCCGACGGCAAGGATCGACGCGTAGACCGCGAGATTGCGATGAAACCTCAAGGCGGCCAATCCCAAGGCGTAAAACAAGTAGATGAAGATGGCCGTTTTAAACACGAACACCGGGCCTTCCATCACGGCATACACGATCATGAGGCACATCGCGACCAGCATGTCGATGGTGGTGGACACGTACTTATGGACAGGACGGTATGCCCGCCGCATCAGGAAGACGTGATAGGCGATGGTGAGGCCCATCCACACGAGACACACCGTGAGGTCAAACGCCGCATACCGCGACTCGTTGCCGAATGCCCACAGCATGTTGGTCACCGTGAGAATGGAGACCATGCCCACGCGTACCAGGTTCGCCACCCTCTCGGAGCGTGCTTCTTCCTGGAAGCGTGTCCCTTGATACACGTCTTGCGGGTGAGGCTTGAGCATGCAACGGAGGATTTTTCTCAAAATAACCCCACCGGATCCCATGAACTGTTTCATGACCCCTCAAAGCCTGCACCGGCGGCTTTTCCCGTTGTAACGCTGATTACTGGCCTTTTACGTATGAATTCACCACGACGCACAAATGGTAAGCATGTGATGCGACTGTCAAGTTCGCTTTAGCAAACGTGATGTGAAAATTCTTTCACATTTACTGAAAGAATGTCACCAGACTGCCATTAAGTCACAGATCCCTCGCTGCATCCACAGGCCCACAGGCCGAAAAACCCGAAAAAACAAGGGCAAATGACAACCTCGCTAAACCCCACAAAACAACATCCGGAACGGACTGGGGACAAAAAAAATAGTGGGGGGCTCACAGAGCGTAAAAGCCGGAGCAGGCAGGGTAAAGCGTCAGCGACCCGAGAAACGACCGAGCCGGAGACGCACGGCTCCTGCTTCGGCACCCCTGACGGCCGGTGGACCGGCACAGACCGTCTCCTGCCGGACAGCCACAGGCCCCGGCAGGCTGCGGCAGGTTCAGCCCGTTCGCCGCCAGGCCCGACGCATCAGGTCGCGATGCGCGCGGCTTCGTCCAGCTGCACGGCCACCAGCTTCGAGATGCCCTTGATCTCCTGCGTCACGCCGTACAACATGTCGGACGCCGCCATGGTGCGCTTGTTGTGCGTCACCACGATGAACTGCGTCTGGTGGCTGAAGCGGCGCAGCAGATTGACGAAACGCCCGATGTTGGCGTCGTCCAGCGGGCCGTCGACTTCGTCCATGATGCAGTAGGGCGACGGGCGCACAAGGTAAAGTGCAAACAGCAGCGAGATGGCGGTCAGAGCGCGCTCTCCACCTGAAAGCAGCGAGACACCCCGCATCTTCTTGCCTGTGGGGCGCGCATTGATTTCGATCTTCGCATCGAGTGGATCCACACCGTCCTCAAGCACGAGCTGCGTCTCCCCGCCCTCGAACAGGGAGGAAAACACTTCCTGGAAGTTCGCACGCACGATGTCGAAGGTCGCCGTGAACTGTTCGCGCGCCGCCTTGTCCAACTTCTTGATCGCCCGGTCGAGCCCTTGGCGAGCCCGATCCAGATCGTCGAACTGCTTCTGGACCTCCTCCAGGCGCGCCTTCTCGGCCTGATAGTCCTCCAGCGCGCCGGTATTGATGTTGCCCAGATTCTTCAGTTTGTCCTTCAACTCCGCGATCTGTGCGGGCGCGGTCGACGCATCGTAGTCGGTGCGATCGAACTCGACTTCGTCGGAGCCGAAGTCCACCTCGTGGGCTTCGAACATCCGCTCGCGGATGTTCTGCAGGGCCGCGCGGCCCTGTTCCATACGAAGTGAGCGCTGGTGCGCGCTTTGCGTGGCATCCCGCAACTCATCCTGCAGGCGACGCAACATGAGGCGCCGTTCTTCGAGCAGCGCGACCTTGCGGTCATAAACGGCCTTGACCTCGTCGCGCTCGCGCTCTTCTTCCGCCAGGCGCGCATGTACGCTTTCCATGTCCCCGTCCACCGAGGCGGCCTTTTCATGCAGCAGGCTCATCTGGACCGTCCACTCTTCCGCCTGGCCTTCGGAGCGATCCATCGAGGCCCGCAGGTCGTGTGCGGCCTTCTCGAGGTATTCCGCGCGGGAACGCGCGGTTTTGAGCCGCGCTTCGCTGTCGGCGCGTTCCTGATCGACGGCGCGCCATTCCTGGTCGACGCGACGATGTTCATCCTCAAGGTCGCGTACGGCTTCAAGCGCTGACTGGTAACGGTTCTCGAGAGCCAAACGGACTTCATCGGACGCCGCCAGCTCGCGCCGGAGCTCCTCGACGAGGTTTTCCAGCTCCCGCTTCCGGTCCACCAGGGTTTCCAGACGCAGGCGGTATTGGGTCACCTCGCGGTCCAGCGCTTCGACCTGGCCTTCGCTCACGCGGATGCGGCTGCGCGCCTCGTCGGCGCGCCGCTCGGCCTCGCGGGCACGCAAGCGTGCCGCCTCGGCCTCGGCGAGGGACGACGCACGGCGCGCGCCAGACGCCTCGACATCCGCCTGCGCCGCGCGCAACTCTTCGGCCAGGGCTTCCAGGCGCGCGGACGCTTCGGTCAGCTGGGCCTTGCGCTGCAGAAGACCACCCGTGGCCTTCTCGTCCGCCTTGCCGCCGGCGGACACGCGGCCGCCGTACAAGGCCCCGCCGGAATGGACGCCGGTTCCTTCGGGTGTCCAGAACCACAGATCGGACGCGCCGGAACGCGTGCCTGCCTCTTCGGCAAGGCTGAACGCGGCCTCCAGGGATTCCACCAGCGCATGTCCACCCAAGGTCCATTCGAATACGCCCGCCCACTCCGCGGGCCCCTTCACGACATCCGCGATCCACCCGCGGAACCCCGGACGACCGGAAAAATCCGGCCGCTCCCGGCGGAATCCGGAAAAACCCGGAAGCCCGAATACGGCCTCGCCCTTGCCGCCATCGCGCAAGGCGGACAGCAGTTCGATGCCCCGTTCCTTGTCGGAAACGAGCACGACCTGCAGCGACTTTCCCAACGCGCGTTCGACGGCCGCCTGGTGTTCGGGCGGAACCTCGAGCGTATCGATGAATAGCGACTTGAGGCGGTCGCGGGACGATTGCAGCAGGAACTTGACCCCCGCGTCCATGCCCTCGCCCGCGGCCTCCAGGCCGGCGAGCAGGGCCCGCTTGGATTCAAGCACGGCCTGTTCCCGCCGCACGTCCTGTTCGCGGGCCCGCGCGGCTTCGAGGACGCGCAACGCCTCTTCGGCGGCGGCCTGCGAGGCCCCGGCGGCCGCGGACGCCTCCTGCAGGTCCGCTTCGGCCGCCGCGAGGTCGGCGAGCGCCTGTTCGCGCGCGCGCGACTGGTCCGCCAGGCGCTCCATGCGGTCGTCACGCTGGCCGGCCCATTCGTCTTCGCTGCCCGTCAGATGCTGCAGCTCGGCCTCGGCGGCACCCAGGCGCTGGCGCAGGTCCGACAGGTCCTCAAGGGCGGCCATGCGCTCGCCGCCTTGTTCATCGGCGGCGCGCCGCGCCGCCTGTACGCGCGCCTGCGCCGCGTCCGTGGCCTCGCGCGCCTTCTGGCTGCGCTCGGCCGCGCCCGCGAGGAACGCGTCCGCCTCGGACGCCTCGCGCAACGCTTCGGCGCGCTGTTGCGCCATCTCCTCAAGACGATGCGTGGCTTCGGCCGCTTCGGCTTTGAGGCGGCGCAACGATTCGTCCAGGTGGCCGGCGCGGTCGCGCGCCCTGTCTCCCTCGCTTTCGAGACGGATCGCCTCGGCCTGCGTCGCGGCGGCACGACGGCTCAAATCCGCGACTTGCTGCTCCTCTTCGTAAAGCCCGAGCTTTTCCTCTTCAAGCTCCGCCTCCCCGGTGGCGATGCGCGCATCCAGTTCGGTGGTGCGGTTCTCGTCCCGGGCCTGCTCGAGCTGAAGCTTTTCGAGCTCCGCCGCGATGTGCGTGTAGGAGTCGTGCTGGTAGCTGAGTTCCAGCGCACGCGCGGCGTCGCGCAGCTCGCGCCAGCGTTCGGCCTTCTTCGCCTGCCGCTCGAACATGGCGACGTTCTGTTGCACGTGCTTGAGGCCGTCCTCCACGCGGGCGAGGTCCTGCTGCGTGCGGTCCAGCTGGCGCAGCGTTTCCTTGCGTTGCTGCTTGTATTTGGAAATGCCGGCGGCCTCTTCGAACATCGTGCGGCGCTCGTCCGCCTTTTCCGAGAGGATGCTGTCGATCATCTTCGCCTCGATGAGGCTGTACGAGGCCGCGCCCATGCCGGTGTCGTAGAACAGGTTGTGGATGTCCTTGAGGCGGCAGGGCTGGTTGTTGATCAGGTATTCGCTTTCGCCGCTGCGGTAGGCGCGGCGCGTGATCATCACCTGGGTGTAATCGGACGGCAGCACGCCGCTGTCGTTGTGGATCAGCAGGCTGACTTCGGCCAGGTTCTGCGCCGGGCGCTCGGCCGTGCCGGAGAAGATCACATCCTCCATCTTGCTCGACCGCAGCGCGCGGGCGCGTTGCTCCCCCAACACCCAGCGGATCGCGTCGATGATGTTCGATTTGCCGCAACCGTTCGGGCCGACCACCGAAGTGATGCCTTCGCTGGGGAAGTTGACTTCCACCCTGTTGGCGAACGACTTGAAGCCGGAGATGCGGAGTTTTGAGAGGTACATGGAGACC
>CAZKRC010000105.1:0-8633 GCA_964555105.1 uncultured Bifidobacterium sp.
AGGAAGTAGCGTTGCAGGGTTCCCATGTTGTTGTCGCCCGCCAGCATCTGTCCCTTGAAGACGCCCGTGCGGAGATACACAGGCTGCGTCGGCGACACGGAAACGTTAGCCTGGTTGTTCCCGTGCGGAAGCCACAGCACGGGCGGAGTGACCGGTGCGTCCTCGAACGGGCTGGGCTGCGTCTTGCGCACATTGAAGAAGCGCCCTTGCTTCACGTGCACCATCTTCGAGGCCGGAACATAGTGGCCGTGGTTGTCGGTCACGAAAATGCCGTCTTCCGGGCCCAACACGATGCCGTCGGGGCTGCGGATGCCGCACGCGATCGCCTCCAGCGCGGAGGAGCCGTCCGACATCCCCAGGATGCACCCTTTCTCGCTGGTGGATGCCGTGGGGCCGTTGTTGAACGCGCCCGCGCCTTCGTTCCAGCGGGTGGCGAGACCGATCACGAAGCGGTTGTCCGGCGCGGGCAGCCGCACGAGTCCGTGGGCGAAGGACAGGTCCCGCCCGTTATTGTCGTTCCGGTAGCGCGTCCACCCTCCGGCGATCTTGCGCTTGGCGTCGAGGACCTGGTTCTTGTCGGCATCCACGAGATGAACGAGCGAATCCTTTTCCACCATGTAGATCTCGCCGCCCGAAACCATGAGGCCCAGCGGTTCGTTCATGTCCGACGCGCCGAACTGCGTGTAGGTCACGCGGGTGGAATCGCCCGTCGTCACATTCTTCAGGATGTACACGCGCCCGGGCCGCGTCGTGCCGGCCGCATTGCCGAATCCATCCCACGTGGAAACGACCAGGTCGCCATTGGGCAGGAAGTCGAGGCCGCTCACGCGTGGCCAGTTGGCGGGCGCGCCGGCAGGGATCAGGTTCGTCATCGTGAACCCCGGGTGCACACGCATATCGTTATGGCCAATGGGACCATTCTGCGTACCGGGGGTTCCTTGTGCGGCGGCGAGGGAAGAGCACAGCGCTAACGTCGCCCCGACCCAAGCCTGGCGCACTGATCCGACGAAAACGGGCATATTGACTCCTGATGGCTGCGAAAGGGCTCCAAACAGCCGGAATCCGAACCCTGGGTCCGGATTCCAAGCCATAGTAATCTATCTCCACCCGATGACAAAAACATCACAATTTTGAGGAAATCCGGGAGTCAGAACAGGATTTTTCAGAACGGGATGGCGTTTTTCGACAATTCCAAAGTCACAGGCATTCTGGAACCTTAAACCCGTCTCACCATCCAGATGGCGACGACACGGGACTTACCTCATGCGGATCGTAGTCAAATGACTATTTGACGACCGTGCCCTCAAAACAGGGCGTAAATGAAGGGGGCGAGGTACGGAACCTGGGAGGCGATCACCAGCGATCCCATCAGGATCAACATCACCACGATCGGCAACATCCACCAGGCCTTGCGCACGCGCAGGAAGTCCCAAACATCACGAAGTATACCGCGTTGTGCCATTCCGGAGGCCTTTGGTCAATATTCAGTGCAACAATTCAACAATAGAACAATAGAACAATGGGGCAATGCTCTGCCGAAGGCATGAGATCCGCCGAAGGCGGAATGAATCATGCGCGGGGCAACACAGCGCGCGGGCAGTACAGCAGTACAACAGTACAACAGGAGAGCGCCAAAAATCTACGGCCTTAGATACCGGCCAGCCTTTCACATCCCTGTCCTTCGCACGCTCCAGGTCAGAATACCGAACGGCCCCTGTATTCTACTGCTGTACTGTCGTACCGCTGTACTGCTGTACTGTTCCATTGTTGCACTGTTGCACTGTTGCATCCCCCCCTCAGTCCTTCGCCAACTCTTCCGAATCCCACATGTCCTGCGGATTTTCGTGGCGCCAGATCAGATAATCCTCGATGACGAGACAATCGATGCCGGTACCCATCATGCAGCGATAGGCCTGTTCCGGCGTGCATACCACGGGTTCGCCGCGGATGTTGAACGAGGTGTTCACGACCATCGGAATCCCCGTGTGCTCCCCCACCGCCTTGATCAGGGCGTGGTACAGGGGGTCGGCGTCGCGCCGTACGGTTTGCACGCGCCCGGTGCCGTCCACATGCGTGATCGCCGGAAGCTTGTCGCGCCACTGCGGACGCACGGGATACACCATCAACATGTAGTCCGCCGGCGCGGGCAACGGATCATCACACTCGAAATAGGTCGGGGCGTCCTCCGCGCATACCGACGGCGCGAACGGGCGGAAGGCCTCGCGATGCTTGACCTTCAGGTTCAACGTGTCGCGCATCCCGGGGTCGACTGGATTGGCCAGGATGCTGCGGCCGCCGAGCGCACGTGGCCCCCATTCCATGCGACCCTGGAACCAGCCGACCACCTTACCCTCGGCGATGAAGCGCGCCGTATGTTCGACCGCGGCCCCATACGACGCGAAGCGGTGGTGGGCGATGCCGCGCGCGCGGAGGAAGTCTCCCACCGCGGCGGAGGTATACCCGGGGCCGAGGCGCGCGCCCAGGCCGAGTGTCGGAACGGACGCCTCCGGCCCCGCTTCACCCCGGCCGGAGGCCGGCTCCCCCCCCCAAAAAACCGTCTTGCGTTCCGCTCCGAGAATGGCATGGTGCAGGTACAGCGCGGCTCCCAGGCTGGACCCGGCATCGCCCGCGGCAGGTTGGATCCACACGTCCTTGAAGTCCGTATGCGTCAGGATCTTGCCGTTGCAGACGCTGTTGAGCGCGACGCCGCCCGAGAGCACGACGTTGTCGAGTCCCGTGCGCGCGTGCAGGCCGCGCAGCATGGCGAACAGGGCCTCCTCGGTGATCATCTGGACCGCGGCCGCGATGTGCTGGTGCCGTACGGTGACGGGTTCGTGCTCACGCCGCACGGGGCCGTCGAGCAGACGACACAGTTTTTGCGACGGCATGCGGTCAGCGTATTCGTACGTGAAATACGAGAGGTCGAGGCGGAAGCTTCCGTCGGGCTTGAGGTCGATCACCTGCCGGAGCTTCGCGTGGTAAGGGTTGCGCGCGGGATCCTTTTCCCCGTATGCGGAAAGCCCCATCACCTTGTATTCGGAGTTGTTCACCGAGAAGCCGAGGTAGGCGGTGATGGTGGAGTACAACAGGCCGAGCGAATGCGGAAAGCGGATTTCGTGGGTAAGGTCGAGGCGCCGGCCTCGTCCCACGCCTTGGGCGGCCGTGGTCCACTCGCCGACGCCGTCGACGGTGAGGATGGCGGCCTCCTCGAACGGGGACGGATAAAAGGCGCCCGCCGCATGCGAAAGGTGATGCTCGAGGAAGTACACGTCGCCGGTGTAATCCCAGCGCTTGCGCAGCAGTTTGCGCACGTGCAGCTTCTCCCCCAGCCACGATGGCATCGCCATGCGGAAGGTCTTGAAACTGCGCGGAAAATGTTCGACGTGCTGGGTGATGAGCCGTTCGAACTTCACCAGCGGTTTTTCATAGAACGCGACCGCATCCACATCCGCCATGGTGATGCCGGCCTGGCGCAAACAGAAGTCGATCGCCTCGTCGGGAAAACTGGGGTCGTGCTTGATGCGGGTGAAGCGTTCCTCCTCGGCGGCGGCCACGACGGCGCCGTCCACGATCAGCGCGGCCGCCGAATCGTGGTAATGGAAGCTGAGGCCGAGAATGCGCGTCATCAGAAGGGCCGCTGCCAGGCGTCCTTGTCGCGCGGCGCCGGCGGCAACTCGCGCCACCAGGATGCGGAAGCGGGCGCGCGATTGGCCTTGCGACGCGGCCCGAGACGGTACAAAAGGGAGGAGAGGCCCACCCCGAGCACGTAGGCGGCGCCGAGAAAGACGAAGTTGCTGACGATCTGCAGCGGCTTCAGAACGAACATCAGGCCCTTGCCGAAAGACTCCAGAGGTTTCTTCCAGCCGGTTGCCGGCGGGGGTTTGCGCATGCGAGGAATCTAGAATCCTCCCGCGCACATCGCAGCGGGGAGCACCCTCCCGAAACGGGTCTCTCGCGCGGCCCTCCCGATTTTTCTAGATACTCTGGCATCATGCACACCGCGAATCTCGACTGGAAAAACCTCGGCTTTCAATACCTTCCCACCCGCGGCCACGTGCAGTGCGACTACGTCGATGGCGCCTGGGGCAAACCGGTCTTCAAGGCGGAACCAAGCATCAACCTGCACATCGCCGCCAACGCCCTGCATTACGGCCAGGCGATTTTCGAAGGCCTCAAGGCCTTCCGTGCGAAAGGCGGCAGCGTGGGAATCTTCCGCCCCGACCGCAACGCCGCGCGCATGCGCCTCTCCGCCGAGCGCCTGTGCATGGAAGCGCCCGATGACGACCTCTTCATCGAAGCCTGCACCATGGCCGTGCGCGAGAACCTCGAATTCGTGCCCCCCTACGGCACCGGCGCCAGCCTGTACCTGCGCCCGCTGCTGATCGGCACCGAACCCACCATCGGCATCAAGCCTTCCGACACCTATTCGTTCATCGTGATGGTCACGCCCGTGGGCCCGTATTACAAGGGCGGCTTCAACCCGGTGGAAGCCCTGGTGATGCTGGACTACGACCGCGCCGCGCCCAAGGGCACGGGCCGCGCCAAGGCCGCAGGCAACTACGCCGGCAGCCTGCTGCCCGGCCTGATCGGCAAGAAGAAGGGTTTCCCCATCATCCTGTTCGCCGACCCGAAGGAAAACAAATACGTCGACGAGTTCGGTACTTCCAACTTCATCGGCATCACCTCTAAAAACGGGGTGGCGGACGAATACAAGACCCCTGAATCATCCTCCATCCTGCAGAGCATCACCAACGAAAGTTTGCAGGTGTTGGCGGAGGGTTTGGGCCTCCGGGTGGTGCGCGCGCCCATCGCCCTCGCCGACCTCGACCAGTTCTCCGAAGTGGGCGCGTGCGGCACCGCGGCCGTGATCACGCCCATCCACGCGGTGCATCATCACGCGGCGGATGGCGCGGAACGCGTCTTCCGCTTCGGGGAGAAGGACGTCGCCGGTGCGACGCTCACGACTTTGTACAAACAGCTTCAGGGGATCCAGTACGGCGAGATTCCCGACACGCACGGGTGGCTCACCACGATCCCGAGATAAGACGATCCGGACGGTTTTTGTAAAAAACCTCCAAAAACATCGGGCGTACACGCCTTCTTCCCGCTACCTTAACGGCACCCGTGTCCATCACGGGCGCATACAGCGAGGAGGATGCCCCATGCTCAAGACGCACGCAACGACGAAAACCGCCGCAACGGCCCTGGCGACGGCGCTGATCACGACCGCCTTGGCGGCCCCAACGGCCCACGCCCAGGAGGACTATTCCACCTGGGGCCACCACCGCTTCATCGGCGTGAACACCTTGCCGCGGGGCGGAGGCGCCAACGTCTCCGGCGACGTGCGGAACTTCCCCGTGCTGGTGCGCCTCGACACCTCCAACTTCGCCACCGGATTCGCGCAATCCTCGGGCGACGGCGCCGACCTCCGCTTCACCAAACCCGGAGACGCCGTGCGCCTGCCGCACCAGATCGAACGCTGGGACAGCGTCGGCCGCAAGGCCGAAGTCTGGGTCAAGCTGGACACGGTTTACGGCGCCGCCGTCACGTCGTTCCGCATGCACTGGGGCAAGGCCGGCGCGAGCGACAGTTCCAGCGGCCCCGCGGTTTTCGACACGACCCAGGGTTTTCAGGCGGTCTACCACCTGAACGAGGCGGAGACCGACAGCGCCCGCGACGCCACCGGCAACCGCTTCCATGCCGCACCGACCGGTGCGCCCGGATCGGCCGCCGGCATCGTGGGACCGGCCCGCACCTTCGATGGCATCGGCCAGCACTTCGAGGTGCCGAACTCCGCCTCCGGCAAGCTGAACTTCCCCCTTGACGGCCACTACACGCTGTCCGCATGGGCCTACATCGATCCCGCCTCCGAAGTCGTCGACCGCGTGATCGCCGCCAAGCACGACAACCAGTACGCGCTCAAGATCAGCACCGACAACCGCTGGCAGTTCTTCGAGTTCGACGACAACTGGACGATCGCGGGCAGCGGTTACGAGGCGGGACGCTGGACGCACCTCGTCGGCGTCATGGACGGCCGCGACACGCACCTGTACGTCGACGGCGAACTCGCCGAGTCGATCATCGACTGCTGCGGCGGCGGAGGCGACCGCAACGAAAGCGCGAACTTCTTCATCGGGCGCGCGGGTGAGGAACCACGCCGCTGGTGGTGGGGTTTCGTGGACGAACTCCGCGTCGCCAACCTCGCCCGATCGGGCGCGTGGGCGCGCCTGGAGTATCACAACCAGAAGCCCGCCGCCACGATGCTGATCCACGCCGATACCGTCCCCGTGGTGTCGCTGGCCACGGCGCATACGGTCTCCGGCCTCACCGGCACCGTACACGCCGCGCCGGGTGGCGTCCGTTTCCGCCTGACCGGCGTGGCGCGGGCACGCTTCGACGTGATCTCGCTCGACGGTCGCCTCCTGTGGTCCCGTACGGTCACGACGCGGGATGGCCTTGCCGAAGCCGTCTGGGGCGCCGGCGGCGCGGCCGCCACCACGGCGGCCGCAGGCCCCGCAGGCGGGGCCTACACGGTCCGCATGTCCGCGCTGGACGCCGCCGGCGCCGTGCAGGGCTCCCGCTCCCAGCGGTTTTCCATCGCCCGCTGAGCACCCGGCCGCGCGGCCGTCGACAACCTTTTCTCCGCGCGGCCGCACCGCCCCGTGCGCCCCGGCGCACGGCTTCCCCCCTGATCCCGTGGTGGGGACCTTTTACTATTTTTGGGATATGAACTTCCCGGTGGTCATCCTCGTTCGTCGGACACGAATTACCAGCCCGCAGTAGAGCGGTCTTTGAGGAATGTTCCGGTTCCTGGCAAAGCCCGCTCTTGCTGAGCGGGCTTTTTTAATTCACGGAATACCGTCGATCACAGGAATTCAAGACATTTCAAGGACGACATCATGAGCGGCACGCCGGCCACCCCCGAAACCTCCCCCACCAACGCCCCCCGACGCGTATTCATTTACGACACCACGTTGCGCGACGGCAACCAGGCCAAGGGGATTTCCTTCTCGCTGGAGGACAAGCTCGCGATCGCCCGCAAGCTCGACGCATTCGGCATCGACTACATCGAAGGCGGCTGGCCCAACCCGACCAATCCCACCGACGTGGAGTTTTTCCGTCGTGCCAAGGCGATGACGTGGAAGCACGCGAAGATCGCCGCCTTCGGCAGCACCTGCCGTCCCAAGGGCGATCCCGCCACCGACCCCATCCTCAAGCCGCTGGTGGAGTCCGGCGCGCCCGTGCTCACCATCTTCGGCAAGAGCTGGGACTTGCACGTCACCGACGTGCTGCGCACCACGCTCGAGGAAAACCTCCGCATGATCCGCGAATCCGTCGCGTTCCTGAAAAGGAACTGCGAGGAAGTCGTGTACGACGCCGAGCATTTCTTCGACGGCTACAAGGCCAACCCCGACTACGCGCTGTCGACCTTGAAGGCGGCGGAGGAAGGCGGTGCGGATTGCATCGTGCTGTGCGACACCAACGGCGGCATGGCGCTGTCCTGGGAGTTGGGGGAGATCACCGCGCGCGTCGCGGCTACGCTGAAAACGCCGCTCGGCATCCACGTGCACAACGATACGGGCACGGCGGTGGCCAACAGCCTCGCGGCGGTGCGCGCGGGGGCGGTGCAGGTGCAGGGGGTGATGAACGGGTATGGGGAACGCTGCGGCAACGCCAACCTGACCACCATCATCCCCGATCTCCAGTTCAAGATGGGCATTCCCCTGGTGGATGAGGAACAGATGCGCGGCCTCCGCGCGCTGTCGCTCAGCATCGACGAGATCGCCAACCTGGCCGCCGACATCCGCCAGCCCTACGTGGGCGAGGCCGCGTTCGCCCACAAGGGCGGCGCGCACGTCGACGGCGTGATGAAGCTCGCGCGCAGCTTCGAGCACATGGATCCCGCCCTGGTGGGCAACGGCCGCGACTTCGTGGTCTCCAACCAGAGCGGCGGCAGCCTGATCTGGGACAAGGTGCGCGCCATCAAGCCCGACGTCGACCGCCGCAGCCCTGAGGTCACCGACATCCTCACCGAAGTGAAGCGCCTCGAGGACGAAGGCTACCACTTCGAACTCGCCGACGCCAGCTTCCAGCTGCTGGCACGCCGCCGCCTCGGCCTGTTCGCCGACCGTTTCGAATTCCTCGGCTTCCGCGCCATCGAGGAACAGGTCGGCGGCGTCGTCCGCTCCGAGTTCACCCTCAAGCTGAAGGTGGGGGACGAGATCGAACACACCGCCGCCGACGGCAACGGCCCGGTGGACGCCATGAACGCGGCCATGCTCAAGGCCCTCATGCGCTTCTTCCCGTCGTTGAAGGATCTCGAACTGGCCGACTTCAAGGTGCGCGTACTCGATAACGACACCGGCGCGGGCGCCCGCGTGCGCGTGTGGACACGCTACCTGGACCACAGTCGACCCGACCGCGAGCCCTACGGCACCATCGGCGTGTCGACGAACGTCATCGAGGCCTCGTGGCTGGCCCTCCGCGACGGCGTGCAGTACAAGTTGATGATGGACGGAGAGGGATAAAACCGAACGAACAGTACAGCATCACAACATCACAGCAGTAAAACACAATATGGCGTGACCCCTAAAAAACGGACGGGGTGATAAGAGTCCTTTCCGTCCTTTCGG
>CAZKRC010000106.1:0-8490 GCA_964555105.1 uncultured Bifidobacterium sp.
GGGAAATCGTCCGGGAGGTGGCGCTGCAGCCGCGTGCGGATGTAGCCGGGCGTGTGCGTGTTGGCGTAAATGCCGTCGGCGCTCCAACGTCGCGTCGCTTCGACGGCGAACAGCGCATTGGCGGTTTTCGATTGCCCGTAAGCAAGCCACGGTTGGTAGCGTCGGTACCTGAAATTCAGGTCGTCGAAAATCACCGGCGATGAGAAATGGGCGCTTGAGCTGACGGACACGATGCGCGACGCGTAATCGGGCGTGACACCCGCGGCCAGTGCGCCGTGGAGTCCCTGCGCGAGCGCGAAGTGTCCCAGGTGGTTGACGGCGAAATGGGTCTCCCAACCTTCGGGCGTCAGGGTCAGCTCCGGCAACGCCATCACCGCCGCGTTCAGGATCAGCGCGTTGAGCGGGCCTTGCCATGAGGCGGTGAACGCGGCGATGGAGGCGCGGTCGGCAAGGTCGAGACGCGCGACCTTCACATGGGGATTGCGCGTGACCGCGGTGATCTCGCCCGCCGCGCGTGTTCCGGCTTCCGTGTCCTTGACGGCCAAGGTGACTTCGGCGCCGATGCTCGCCAACGCGCGGGCGGTTTCCCGGCCGATGCCGCTAGCTCCCCCCGTGACGATGATCCGTTTTCCTGAAAAATCGAGCCCTGTGACGATCTGGGAGGCGGTGGTATGGAAGTTGAAAAGGGGAGGCGAAGTCTTCATTGAGAGTGTCGGGCGGACTCTGGTCCACAATGTTAAAGCTGCGAATGGGCGTCAAAAGACGACAAAACTTAAACGCTGCAAAGGGGAAGCGGTAGGTTCGATGTCAAATGTTACAGAAAAGAATCCCAACCTTCGGTGAAATGCGGCCGTGGCCGCAGCGATGAGCGGATTGGCCGGCCCACCGCACGGCGCGGAGCCCGGACCTCGGTCCGATATCGCCGAGTCAGCCCCGCAAATGCGGATTGGCGCGCCAAAACGCAATCAGGGTCACGAGAATCAGAACCCAGAGCAGCGCGACCGCGCCGAAAGCCCGGGTGCCCGGCGGGAATCCCCGCTTCGAGGCGACTACTGCAATGCGTCGCGGATCGCGTGAAGGACGACCGGGTCCGTGACCACGGCGATCACGCCGTTCACGACGAACTGCACGCCCACGCACAGGATCAGGAAGCCCATGATCTTGGTCATCGCATGCAGCCCGTTGACGCCGAGGACATGAACCATGCGGGTTGAAAGGCGCAGGGTGGTCAGGACGATGGCGGCGACGATCAGGATGCCCGCGAGAATGGCGCCGTAATGCCACCAGACGTCGGCCAGGGAGGTGAGACCGATCGTGACGGAAATGGCGCCGGGTCCCGCAAGGCTGGGGATGGCCAAGGGCGTGAACGACACGTCGGCTTTCTGGCGCGACTCATGATGCTCCGCGTGGGTTTGCTCGACGTCATCCTTGGGGTAGAGCATGCGCATGCCGACGCCCGCGATGAGGATGCCGCCGGCAATCCGCAGTCCCGGAAGCGAAAGGCCGAAAAATTTCATGATGAAGGTGCCCGCCAGCAGGAACGAGACCAGGATGCACACCATGTAGATTACGGCCTTGCGGGCTTGCTCGTTGCGCTCCTCGTCCGTATCGCCTTCGGTGATCGCGAGAAACATGGGCGCGGTGCTGAACGGGTTGATGATGGGCAGAAGCGAGATGATGGTGGCGATGATCAGTTCCATGGCCTTAAATTTAGGTCACGTCGTGTGGTATGAGGACTCTGATTCCTCCTCTCGTTTTGGGACGGTATCGATGACCACCGTGCGGCTGCGGAGATGGTGTACGCGGTTCAAACCGCGACGACGGGCTTCAGGATGGTGAGACCGGCCGGGCGCGGACCAGCTTGGGTTTCTTTCGCACAGGGGGACGCGTGACTTTTTGGGAGAGGCGGGGACGTCGGGTTTTGGAGAACCCGGCGAGTTTGACCGGCTTCCCGCTCTCCAGCGATTTCAGCAAGGCGCGCACAATGCGAATGTCGGCGAGGCCTTCCCGTCCGGAGGGCCCGGGGGTACGGTTGGTGAGCACGCAGTCGGAGAAGTACGCGATCTCCGCCGCGATCTGATCCTTTTTGCCGAAGGAGACGGTTTTTTTCTTGCCCTTGCGCGTCAGCACGTGCGTGGCCGCTCCGGCATAAGTGTACGCGTCTTCCACGCGCAGCGAACCCTCCGTTCCGATGATTTCGTAATCACGCGCATCGGACGCGCCGAAACTGCAGGTGAAGGATGCCAAGCGCTCCTCCGGAAAACGCAGGATCACGGAAACCATCTCGTTGACTTCACGAAACCGTTTGTCCTTGCGGGAGGCGCTGAACGCGAAGACTTCTTCGGGTTCGGCTTGAAAGAGGTAGCGCGCGGCATTGATGCAGTACACGCCGATGTCGTAAAGGGGACCGCCCCCCTTTTCCGCATCGAGCCGGACGTTTCCCGGAAGCACCTGCATGCTGAACAGGCTGTTGAAGATGCGGGGGATGCCGATCGTTCCGGAGCGCGCGATCTCCACGGCCTTCAGGTTGGCTTCCTCCAGGTGAAGCCGGTAGGCCACCATCAGCTTGACCCCGGTTTTGGCGGCGGCATCGTTCATGGACGCGCACTCGCGCTCGGTGACCGCCATCGGCTTTTCGCACAGGATGTGGATGCCCTTGCGCGCTGCGCGCACCGTGTACTCCTTGTGCATGTCGTTCGGAAGCACGATGTACACCGCGTCGATTTCTCCCGAGTCGAGCGCCGCATCATACTCCTCGTACGACCACGCGTGCGGCACCTTGTACTTGCGGGACATCTCCTTCAGCTTGACCGGGTCTCCCGAGACCAGCCCCACCAGCCTGCTGTGTTTGCGTGCATGGGCGAAGGCGGGCAGGACGGCGGTTTGGGCGAAATAGCCCAGTCCCACGACGGCATAACGGATCTTTTTCTTGTCGGACGTTTTTTTCATGGTTGCTCCCGGTTCACGGTTCAAGAGAGTGGTTCATGGGGGTTCATGAACGGGAGCCGGGTGCGGCTCCCGTCAGGGCGGAGGTGTCGTCATACGGGGTGAGGTTACGGTTCGCCGGGCCGTTCAGGACGCGGCCGAGGGGATCGAAACGGGAGCCGTGGCAGGGGCAATCCCAGGTTTTTTCGTTTCCGTTCCATGCGACGACGCAGCCGAGATGCGGGCACACCGCGGAACAAGCGTGCAGAACCCCATCGTCGTCGCGGTACAGGGCCGCCTTCGTCAGACCGTCCCGCACCACGGCGCCAGCGCCCTTCGCCAGGCTTTGGGCATCAGGAATTTCTCCCCCGGTGACCCAATCCGCGTAACGTGCCACGGCATGCAGGGTTTCCGGCGTGAACTCGGCCGTGGCCTTGAGGGGCTTGCGTGAAGGGTCATACAGGTCTTTCCATGGATTGTCACGACCGGTGATCAGGTCGGCGATGAGCATGCCCCCCAACGTTCCGTGCGTGAGTCCCATGCCGGAGTCACCGGTCACGACATAGACATTGTCGCGATCCACCGGGTTTTTCCCGATGTAGGCCAGACCGTCGATGGTCTCCATGACCTGACCGCCCCAGCGCCAGGCGACCTCACCGGCTGCAGGGATGCGCTTGCGGATCCATGCCTCCAGACGCGCGTGCGGCGGATCGCCAGCGGGAATGTCGCCGGTTCGGTGATCCTCGCCGCCGACAATGAGCAAGTCATACCCCGGGTCATTTTGCGGACCCGGGGTACGCTCTCCGGATGCGTTGTCCCCGGGATCCTTCACCAGCCGGATGTAGTGGTACGGCGAGTCCGTATCCCAGTAAAGGGCGGTGGTCACCGAGTCTTTGGGAACGCGGATGGCCAGGACGTAGGTCATGTAGGCCGCGAGTTTGAGGTGGAGCGCGACGAGATTGTTGACCGGAACGTTCGTCGCCACCACGACGTTACGGGCCTTTACGCTGTACTCTCCCGCCCGTACGAATGCCGGGTCGCCGGCTTCGACCACCGTCGCGTGGGCTTTGCGGATCCTCCCTCCCCGCGCGATCACGGCATGCGCGAGGCCTTCGAGATAGCGCAGCGGATGAAATTGCGCTTGCCCGGGAAAATGCAGGCAAGGGGCGTCTCCGAAGCCGCGCACCGGGGTGCGGGGGAGCTTCTCCACGTTGACCCCGGCATTCCGGGCCGCCGCCAGTTCCTCTTCCAGTTCGGACTGGGCGTCGGCGGGATCGCGTTCCGATCCTGGAAACAGGTAACCGCTGACGCGCCGGAAATCGCAGTCGATTTTTTCCCGCGCGATGATCTCCTCGATGCGGTCGATGGCGGCGGCATGACTCGCTGCCGCCATGCGTGTGGCTCCCGGTCCGCGCAAGCGTTCCAGTTCCGAGAAACGGTCGTCGAGAATGGCGGAAAGGTGCGCGGAGGTACGGCAGGTCATGCCGCCGCCGAGAAGCCCGTCTTCGAGGAGGACCACGGACCGCCCCGCCTCCAGCAGCTGATACGCGGTCGTGAGTCCCGCGATCCCTCCGCCGATGACGCAGACGTCGACCTCCTCGTCATGGGACAGGGATTCGAAAGGCGTCGTTTCCGCCGTGGCGGACCACAGCGAAACCCGGGGAGAGGTCGAGTTCAGGATGATGCCGGAATCGTTGGCGGTTTCGTTCATGGGGAGCTCCTTCCTGATGTCGTGATGCGGGCGTCACGAATCAACATAGGAGGATCCCGCTCCGGATTCCCGGACGGTGCGTGTCAGGCTTGTATCGATTGGTTACGGGGGGCGGGCACTGGTGGCGGGTGTTTCCGGATGTTGTAGACTGCATGGAAGGCGGAGCACCCGTCAGCACCGTGTCGGTACTGGGGGACGCTTTCGACTTGTCATTCAACGGAGGAATCTCATGGATCCATTCGTCATGCTGAAAGCGGATCACAAGGAAGTTTCCGCACTCTTTGAAAAGTTGGAAAAGACGACCGAACGCGGCGTGAAAATCCGGACGGAGCTGTTCGAAGCCCTGAGTCGGGAGCTGGATGTTCATATGCTGGTGGAAGAGGCCGTCCTGTATCCCTTGCTGAAGTCGCACGATGGTTCCCGGGCCCTGTCTTTTGAGGCCGTGGAGGAACACAACGTCGTGAAAATGCTGCTCGAATCCCTGATCGCGATGCCGGTGGACACGGAGGAATGGACGGCCAAGCTGGCCGTACTCAAGGAGAACGTGGAGCATCACATCAAGGAAGAGGAAAAGGAGCTCTTTCCCCAGGCACTAAAAGAATTGTCCGAAGACGAGCAGGTCGCGGTCGGGGAACGTTTGAAGGCCGAGAAAGTCAAGGTGTTGACGGCGCTGGAAGGGGAGGGGGTACCCGTGGTCCCTTCGTCGGACGAGCCTGGAGAGCTGGGGATCCGGTAACCTGCGTCATCGTTGCGGGACGGCTTCTCCCTGGATCCGCCCGCACGGTCTTACAACCGAAGGCATAAAAAAGCACGCGACGCATAGGCGCATCGCGTGCTTTTTGATCTGTGTGCGGCCCTGTCTAGGCGTGCCGTTTAACCCAGGCGCCGTAGCGTTCCATCCAGTTTTTCGCCATCGCTCCAACGTCATCACCCAGATTCCCGTCCGCGGCGAACAGGCTGTCGTTCGCGAAAAGGAACATCTCGGGCTGTCCCAAAGTGGGCATGTCGAGATGCGCGAGGACGTTGCGCAGGTGCTGCTGCGCCATGGAGGTTCCGAAAGGCCCGACCGACACTCCCATCACCGCCGCAGGCTTGCCCGCCCACACGCTCCGGCCGTACGGACGGGACCCCGTGTCGATCGCGTTCTTGAGGACGCCGGAGATGGAACGGTTGTATTCCGGAGTCACGAATACGACGCCATCGGCCGCTTTCACGCTTTCACGGAAGCGGGCGACGGCGTCCGTGGGCGTGTTTTCCTCGTCCTGGTTGAACAGGGGAAGATTGATGTCCAGAAAGCGGAAGGAAAGATCCGCAGGCGCGAGGCGGGCCAAGGCTTCCGCGAAGCGGCGGTTCAACGACTCTTTACGCAGGCTCCCCACAAGCACAACGATTTCATACTTCGACTTGCTCATACAATCTCCGGTGTCAGGGTGAAGGATCATGGGCACGGAAACGTGCGATGTCGGAAGATGTCGCACGACCGGTCTTACAGGTAAGATACAACCCTGTTCCGGCTACATTCCCTCCGAAGCGGGTTACAGGGCGTCCTTGTCGACCACGGGGGCGATTTCCGGCTCGGGGGCGCGGTCCTGGTCACCGCCGACATCCTCGTCGTCCTGCTCGACGCTGCCTTTGCCCGTCGTCGGGTTGCCGTTTGTACCGGGTTCGTCCGTCCTGAGCTCCGGTTGGGCGGCCTGCTCGGGAGTGTTGGAGTGAGCGGCACCTTGGGCGGGATTCAGGGAGTGGGCCTTGTCGTCCTTCACGTCCCCCGGGTGGGTTCCGGAATCCCGACGCGTGTCATGGTGTTGTGTGTTTCCCATGTGAAACCTCCGTGAGTGTTCGGGGCACATGCCCTTGAACATCAGCATCCGAAACTCGCGACCTCGGGGCGAGGTGCGGATTACGGCCTGCCGTCGGAGGGGACGGAGGATTTCGGCACCCTGCGGTGCTTCGGCGTTGGCGGGAGAGGGAAGGGTATGCGGACGAACAATGCTCAATCATCAAGGGGCAAGACAAGGGCGCATTGCAGCATCACAGTATCACAACAGGAGAAGGCAAGGGAGCGGCTCTGCAAGTTCCTGTAGTTCCATTGCTGTGATGTTGTGATGCTGTGATATTTTTGGCTCTCCGCTCCCGGTTACTTTCCCGCCCGCTCCACCTTCCTCACCCCGTGCTTCGTCACGATCACGCCTTGCGTGCCGCGCGGCTTCACGGGATAGTCCTCGAAGTTCAGAGGCAGCGTAGGCTTGATGCGCGGCGCCGTTTGATGGTGGATGGTGACCTTGTCGGCGCCCTTTTGCGGCTGGCTCTCCAGATAGAACACCTTCGACTGCGCCGTGCCCTTGGTGAGGTCGTACTGCTTGTCGCGCGTGATGCCGCCGATCTGGAACCGCTTCGCCATCAGCGCGCCGCCGCGTCCGTCGCGGTACAGCAGGTTGTATGTGGGTGCGTTTTCGCCCCGGTCGAACTTCTCAACGCGCAGGATCTTTTGGCCGACGAAGGCCTTGTCGGAGACCTTGGTCACCACGAAGGTGCCGTCCTCCTTGAAGGCGATGATTTCGTCGAGTGCGGAGAACTCGTCCCCGACCAGTTCGCCACCCCGGATCCCGGTACCGACGAACCCGCCTTCGCGATCCATGTACAGCTTGAGGTTGGAGAGGATGACCTCCGAGGCGTCGATGGCCTGGAAGCCGCCGCGGGGGAGTTTGGTCTTGCGCTCGCGGCCCTTGCCGTACTTCGCCAGCAGGCCCTCGTACCATGAGATCGCGTACGGAGTGAGGTTCTTGAGGTGCTTCTCGGTTTCCTTGATGGCTTTGTCCAGCGCGGCCATTTCCTCGTCGGCCTTCTTCGCGTCATAACGCGAAATGCGGCGGATGGGGATCTCGATCAGGCGCTTGACGTCGTCGTCCGTCACATCACGGAGGAACTTGTCGCGGAAAGGCGCGAGGCCCTTGTGGACCACGGCATGAACCGCTTCGGCGGTTTCGGCGGTTTCCAGCTTGCGGTAGATCTTCTCTTCGATGAAGATCTGCTCCAGCGACTTGAAGTGCCACTTCTCCTGCAGGTCCTTGCGCTTGATTTCGAGTTCGGCGCGCAGGAGCGCGAGCGTGTGCTGGACGCTCAGCTCCAAAAGTTCCGAGACGCCGAGGAACACGGGTTTGTTTTCGAAGATCACGCAGCAGTTGGGGGAGATCGAGACTTCGCACGATGTGAACGCGTACAAGGCGTCCATCGATTTTTGCGGGTCGGAGCCGGGCGGCAGGTGGACCAGGATCTCTACCTTGGCGGCGGTCTTGTCCTCGATGCGTTTGACCTTGATCTTGCCCTTTTCGTTGGCGGACACGATCGATTCGATCAACGACGCCGTCGTCACCCCGTACGGAGTTTCGGTGATCGCCAGGGTGCGGTCGTCCTCGATCGAGATTTTGGCGCGTACCTTCACCTTGCCGCCGCTTTGGCCGTCGTTGTAGGCCGAGGCGTCCGCGAGTCCGCCCGTGGGGAAGTCGGGCAGAAGCTTGAACTTCTCCTTTTTCAGGATCGCGATGCATGCGTTCAAAAGCTCGCAGAAGTTGTGCGGCAGGATCTTGGTAGCCAGGCCCACGGCGATGCCTTCGGTACCCTGCGCCAGCACCAGCGGGAACTTCATCGGCAGCGTGACGGGCTCGAGGTTGCGGCCGTCGTATGAGCGCTGCCAGGTCGTGACAGCGGGATTGAAGGCCGCTTCGAGGGCGAATTTCGAAAGTTTGACTTCGATGTAGCGCGGGGCGGCCGCGCTGTCGCCGGTGACCGGGTCTCCCCAGTTTCCTTGCGTATCCACCAGCAGGTCGCGCTGGCCCATGCCCACCAGGGCTTCG
>CAZKRC010000107.1:0-613 GCA_964555105.1 uncultured Bifidobacterium sp.
CGCGCGGCCCGCGCAAGCTGCTCGCGCTGGGGCGCGAGCGCTTCACGGCGCGCGGGCGCGCCGTGCGCCGCGCATGGCGTACGGGACACGAAACGGAAGCGCGGCACCTGGCGCGGGCCGCGGTGGGCCTTCGCCGCGGGCCGGGGAAGACCCTCGCCGTGGAAAAGGCGGTGCTCGCCAACGCGGCGCGCATTCTCAAGCTGGCTGATCCGTTGCAGCGCGGGTACGCGCGCGTCTACCGTGCGCCGGGCGCAGGGGCGACGCGCGAAGGGCTGTCGTCCGCCGCCGAGGCGCGCGCGAATGAGTCTATTTTGATCCGTTTCCATGACGGAAGCGTTCGCGCGGATATCCGTGCGGACGCCCCGGACCCGGAGAAAGACGAAGCATGAGCGACAAGAAGACCTATACGGAGGCCATCGCGCGCCTCGACGAGATCCTCGAACAGATCGACCAGAACCAGGTGCCGCTCGACGAGCTCGCCGCCCGCGTCGAGGAGGCCTCGGAGCTGCTCAAGTTCTGCAAGGACGTGCTGACGAAGACCGAAGCCAAGGTCAGCGGCGTGCTGGAGGAACTGGAGAAGGACTTCGGGGAAGAGGAGGAATAAGCCTGAAAT
>CAZKRC010000107.1:713-8481 GCA_964555105.1 uncultured Bifidobacterium sp.
CAGAAATCAGAAATCAGAAATCAGAAATCAGAAATCAGAAATCAGAAATCAGAAATCAGAAACCTGCGTCGAAGGCATGAGGTCCGCCGGAGGCGGAACGAATCAATCTGAAATCAGGAAGGAAGTCCTGGCGGCCACGTGACCTCCCCCGCGCGAGAGAGCATTCACGATCCATTCAATCACGATGCGACCGAAGCCGCGCTTGTGTTCATGTCTGATTTCTGATTTCCGATTTCTGACTTCCACTGTAGTCCTCGCCCTCGGTCCCGTACGTGATCGTGGTCGCGACGATGCAGGAGTCGCGCAACGGAGCCAGCGCCTTGATGTCCGGATCGTTCCGGTAGGCGTCCAGATGGGCGTCGTCGGGGAAGACCACCAGATGGGTTTCCTGGTAGTGCCGGGTGGCGGGATCCGCGTCGATCGCGATGGCTTTTTCGATTCTGCCGCCGTGTCGCGCCATGATCCCCGCCGCCTTGCGTTCATACGCGAAGAAGGCGTTCATCTGGTCGCGGCGAACCGTGATGGTGACGAGAAGGATTCGTGACATGCGCCGCCCTCTGTAAAGGAAAACGATCGCGGGAACCAGTGGGGGGGATTCCGGTATCGTGACGAAAGTACGAAATGTCAATGCCTTCGGCGCCCGGCCGCAGTCCGTCTCATGAATCAGCGTCACGACCCTGTTCGATTCATGTTTCATACTTCATAGTTCATATTTTCTCTCGTCACCCGTGCCGTTCCCCCCGGCGCGTCCATTGATCGGCCGCGACGGCGGTGACGAGGATGATCCCGAGAATGATCTTCTGGACGGTCGAGGCGATACCCATCTGCTCCATGCCGTTGAGGATCGTCGCCATCAACAGGGCGCCGAGAATGGACATCCACACGTTGCCCGATCCGCCGCGCAGGCTGGTACCGCCCAGGACGCAGGCGGCGATGGCGTAAAGCTCCTGCTGGTCGCCGATGTCGGCGGCTCCGGCCATGAGCTGGCTGGTCGCGACCAGGCCGGCGAGCCAGGCCATGAGTCCCATGAGGGCGAAGACGAACACGACGATGCCCCGGACGGGAAGGCCGGCATAGCGTGCGGCTTCGGCATTGCTGCCCAGGGCGAAGGCATAGCGTCCGACACGGGTTTTTTGCGCGATGAAGTGACACAGCAACCCGGCGATGCCGAGCGCCACGACGGAGTAGGGAATGCCGCGGTCCTGCACGGTAACAGCGGTCAGGGCGCATAACCCGGCGGTCACCAGCATGACGCCCCCGTATTCCCGTCCGCTTTTGCGTCCGCCGGGGAGCGTGGCGGCCCACATGACGCCCACGACGCAGGCCGTGAGGATCCAGGCCGCATGGCCCGCGACATGGCCTTGTCCCAACATGATCAAGGTTTCATCACGCAGCGGAATCACCGGGTTGGCGACGTATTGCTTGAGGCCCATGTAGGCGAGCAGGCCGCCGAGGGTTACGATGAACGAGGGCACGCGGAACCAGGCGACCAGGCCGCCATGAAGTCCTCCCGCCGTGAGGCCCAGCACGGCGCTGGCGGCGAGCGCGGCGGGAAGCGGCCAGCCCCAGCCGGTAGAGGCGAGGATCCACGCGTTGGCCGCGCCCAGGAAGCCGAGCAGGGAGCCGACGGACAGGTCGATGTGGCCGGCGCCGATCACAAGCGTCATGCCCGCGGCCAGGATGCCCACCACGGAGACGTATTTGAAAAGGTTGACCATGTTGCCGGCGGTCAGCACCGCGCCGTCGGAGAGGGCGTGGAACAGCAGCCAGAGGGCGGGGATGGCGATGAGCAGGACGAGGGCGCGTTTCATGCGTACGTTCCTCCGGCGGCGAGCGCCAGCGTTTCTTCAAGGGAGAGGGTGGAGGCCGGGCGTTCGTCGGCGATGCGTCCGCCGCGCAGGACGATCACGCGATGCGCGAGGCGCAGGACCTCTTCGGTTTCCGAGGAGACGAGCAGGATGCCCAGCCCCTCCGCGGCCAGGGTTTCGATGAGCGCATAGATCTCCTCCTTGGCCCCGACGTCGATGCCGCGCGTGGGCTCGTCGAGGATGAGGATTTTCGGACGCGTCAGCAGCGCCCGTGCGATGAGCGCCTTCTGTTGGTTGCCGCCCGAAAGGTTTCCCGCGATGAACTCGGTACCCGGCGTCTTGATCCGCAAGGCGTCGATGCGGGCCTGCGCTTCCGCGCGCTCGCGGCTTGCGCGTCCCGCGCGCGTGATCCATCCGAAGGAACAGAAGTCGCGCAGCGCGGAAATGGTCATGTTCATGCGCACGCTTTTGTCGGGGAACAGGCCGCGGCCGCGCCGGTCCTCGCAAACGAGCGCGATGCCGTGCCGCTGCGCGTGCGCCGCGTCGCGCGGCCGGTAGGGGGCTCCGTCGACACGCAGCGTTCCGTGCCCCGCGGCGGGATGCAGGCCGCACAGGCTTTCCATGAGTTCCGTGCGGCCGGCCCCCATGAGACCCGCGAACCCGACGATTTCCCCCGGATGAAGGTCGAACGACACGCCGTCCACCACATGCCGCGCGGGGTTCGCGGGATCGGGGAGGGTCCAGTCGCGCACGGACAGCAGCGGGGTGAATGATGACGGGGATACGGCCGCGTGAGGGGCCGCAGCAGGCTGCGGCCGTGCCACGCCCATCGCGGTAGTCCCCCCCGTCATCAGGGAGACGACGCGGGCGGCGTCGAAGGGAGGAACCGGCGCCTCGTCGTCGGCGCCGGGCGCGCGGTTGAGCGTGCCCACGCTTTCGCCGCTGCGGAGTACGGTGATGCAGTCCGCGATGCGGAAGACCTCGTCGAGACGGTGGGAGATGTACAGGATGGCCATGCCGTCCGCGCGCACGCGTTGCAACGTGTCCAGCAGGCGTTCGGCTTCGCGGGCGCTGAGGGCCGAGGTGGGTTCGTCCAATATCAAGACTCTCGCGGTGCGGCTGCGGTCGTCACGGGCTGTTTTCAAGGCCCGCGCGATTTCGATCATCTGGCGCAAGCCGACGGGAAGTCCTCCCACGCGCGCGTCGGGATCCACATCCCGGAGACCGAGCGCGTCCAGTGTGACCCGCGTTTCCGCCGCCATGCGTTGCGCATCGGGAAGGCCCCGGGCCATCCCCCTCCCCATGATTTCCTCTCCCAGAAAAACGTTTTCGGTCACGCTGAGGTCGGGACACAGCGCGAGCTCCTGGTGGATGACGCGGATGCCGGCGCGCAGGGCGTCACCGGGATTCATGAAGCGGCACACCGTGCCTGCGAGGGAGACCGTACCGCCATGGTCACGGGCGGGAATGACGCCGCAAAGGATCTTGATCAGCGTGGATTTTCCGGCTCCGTTTTCGCCGCACAACGCATGGACTTCGCCGGCGCGCAACGTGAAGTCGACGCCGCCGAGCGCCCGTACGCCGGGGTACTGCATGGTGAGGGCACGGGCGGTGAGGAGAGGGGAGGACATGGAGGGTGAAAATAGCTTACAGCTTACAGCGGACAGCTTATAGCCGGGAACGAAAAAAGCGGGTGGCTGAGGCCGAAACCGGAAACCCTGCAACAAAAAAAACCTCATTCCCACCATAAAAGGGGCAGGAATGAGGTTTGTACGGAATACGTTGCGCTGTCCGCCGTTCGCTGTGAGCTGTGAGCTGTGAGCTGTCCGCTGTCCGCCGTTCGCTGTGAGCTGTGAGCTGTCCGCTGTCCGCCGTCAGCTGTCCGCTACTTCGCCAACGTCACGAGGTTCGCGAACAGGGCGTCGGCGAGGGCGTTCTTGCCAAGACGTTCGAAGATATCGAACTGGCAGAAGATCACCTTGCCCTTCCCGTGCGGCACCACGGCGAGGTCGGCGCCCCACCGGATCTTGACCTTCGCGCCCGGAGTCGGGTTGATGTTCAGGCTGCCGGCGTGGATGTCCGCCTTGTCGGAGAGGTGCTCCACGCTCCAGAGCGGCTGGACTTCCGCGAAGGTTTCGTCCATCAGGCCGGGTGCGGGCAAATCCTTGAAGGCCGCGCTCTTGAGGAGGTAGTGATAGTTGCCCTGGGGGCTGCCCGTGGAACGGATCAGGGAAATGTCGCCGAACCCCTTGAGGTTCTGCACTTTCTTCACGTCCTCCTCGTTGAGGGCGCCGAGGATCAGCGTGGCCCCCTGGTTGGCGCGGTCGAGCGCTTTCTTGAGCGCGGTGTCGGAGACATCCTGCAGGTCGGTGGCCACGATCACGGCGGCGTCCTCGGTGGAGGACCACGAGACCGTGTCGGGGAAGTTGCCCAGCAGGGTCACCTTCTTGAGCACATTGTCGAGCTTGACTTCCGCCGGGACGAAGAAGCGCTCTTCGGTACGGCTGACTTCCTTGCCGTTGCGGGTGAGGACGAGGTCGAAGGTGAAACGGCCGCGTTCGAAGCCGACGGGGAACTGGAACGTGCCCGCGGTGTTCAGGCCGGTGCGGGCCTTGCCCGTGAGCGACTCCTGGTGCACGGTGCGTCCGCTCGGACCTTTGACGCGGAACTGCACCGCGTAGTCGCCGAGTCCGCCTTCGTTGAACACATGCACTTTCACGGAAGCGGAGCTGCCGGAGTACGGGGTGCGCTCTTCGGCTTCGGCGAACACGCGGATCGGCCGGTTCACGTTTTTCACCGCCTCGAGGAAGGCGGTCTTGGGACGACGTATGCTGTCGAACAGGCCCGTGAAGCGGAGGCCCTGGTCGACGCCGTTTTCGAGGATGTAGCCCGAAATCTGCGTGTTGGAGAAGGCCGCCTCGATTTGCCGTGCAAGGGCCTCACGCCCGAAGGCATCCAGTTCCGCCAGGAGCGCGGCCGCGGTTTTCCAGGGCAGTCCGCGCTCCTTGATCCCCCCTTCAAGCTCTTGCATGAACTTGACGACATCCTTGATGTCGGTGGTGGAGGAGAACTTTTTCGCGGCTTCGATCAGGCCGGGGAGGTCGTCGAAGGCCGGAAGGCCCAGGCCGTCCACCAGCACCTTGCCGGCGATCTGATCCTTCAGATAGTTGTACCGCTCCCAGTAGGACTTGTTGCCGTGCAGGCCGTCCGCGAGGGACTTGCCGTCCTTCGAGGTGCAGTAGTTGGAGATCATCGCGTAGCCGCGGCGCGAAAGGGGATAGCCGAGACGCAGCTTGTGGCCTTCGAAGGGAACGATCTGGGCGGTGACCGGTTCGTACACCTTGCCCAGGTCGATTTTTCCGCCACCCTGGTTGTCGAGGTGCACGGAACCGAGGTTCGAGAACACCGGGCGCGTGGGGTCGAGGTCGGCCGTCAGGCGCAGCAGCTTGTTGCCGTTTTCCAGGGCCAACGACCCGTTCTCGGAGCCCACGACCCAACCGAAGATGCAGGGGTGGTGGCCGTCGCGTTCGACCAGGGCTTGCAACTGGGCCTTGACGGCTTCCACGCCGTCGCGGCTGGACTTCATGTTGTAGGCGGAGGTTTCCTGCAGTACGAGCAAACCGATCTCGTCGCAGATGTCCAGGATTTCGGGGGGTAGGGGCGCACCGAAGCCGCGAATGAGATTGAAGCCCGCATCCTTGATGGCCGTGAGCTCGGCCCGGAAATCCACAGGGTGCGCGGGCAAGCCATGCTGGAAGTTGAAGAACCAGGGGTATCCGACACCACGGACCTTGAAGGAGGCGTGATTCAGGCGGAAGGTGCCCTTGTCGATTTCGACGCCGCGCATGCCGAAGCGGACCTTGGCCGGCGGGCTGCCGGGCAAGCGCACTTGCAGCGTGTACAGCGTGGGCGTCAGGGGGCTCCAGACCTTGCCGCTTTCCAGCTGCAGGGACATCAGGTACGAGCCGTTTTCCTTGTCGAGGCGGATGTTCTTGACCAGGGTCCCGAGCTCGCCTTCAGGGTTGATGATGTCGAACGCGGCTTCGGCTTGAAAGCTCTTGGCGTTCCAGAAGCGCACTTCCACCGTGATGCGGTCCGCCTCGAAGTCGGGGAGTACGTTGATGGAGCGGACGATGGCTTTCTGGGCCGTGAAAAGTTCCACGGGGGCGGTGAGACCCGCATAGGCGCCGCGCAGGTAGGGGTTACCCAAGGGGAGTTCCTGCGCGGTGGCGTCGCCGAGACGTCCCGTTTTGTCGGGGGCCTGCACGCGGATCACGAGCAGGTTCTTGTCGTGGGGCTTGAGCGATTTGCCGGCGTCCACATCGAAGGGGGCGTGGCCGAAGGCGCGCGTGCCGAGTTGTTCTCCGTTCAGCCACACCGTGCAATGCGGGTGGGCGGAATGGAGGCGCAGCATGAAGCGTTTGGCCGCTTCCTTCGGTTCCTTCTTCTCCAGTGTGAATTCACGGAAATAAAAACCGATGGTGGCGTTTTCGGGGTTGGGCTCATTCTGGAACAAATGAGGGACGGTCACCGGGCGGGTGGTGGCCGGTTTCAGCCGGAACCATTGACCTTCCATGCCCGCGTCGGTAGGGTCGAAGCAGAATTCCCAGTTATCCTCGAAGCGAATGATGTCGGCCATTTTTATTCCCCTGGATCTCCGCCGCCTCCGGCGCGCTGTCTGTACGTGTGTGTACCGGCGCGAAACCGTTCGCGACACAAAATGCCGGTTTTCGGCAAAAATCGAAGAATTACAAGGTAGAAAAAAGCATGGGGAATCCCCGGAAATTCAGGGAGGACCGGATCTTACGGGAAATTCGCCGACCGTGTTTTTAATGAAAATACCGCGACGCTCACGTAAAAAAGGCAACGAAAAAGCCCTCTCCCTGCCCGTGAATGCCGGACCGGAAGAGGGCTTCAGGAAGTCGAAAAGGACTTAGAGCGAAGGCGTCGAGGGGGTTTCCTCTTCGACGTCGAAACGCGGCTTCTTCTTCAACTGCGTGCGACGGCCATGTTGCACGTCATCGGACTGGCCCACGAACGTGGCTTCGGGCAGGGCGGATGCGGTCTTCGGCTCGGAGCTTGAGGCCGTGGAGGCCGACGTCTCGGAGTGAGCGGAGAGCGGGGGGCGGCGCGGCGGCAGGCCGGCCGGAGCCTGGGCGGTCGTGGCTTCGCGGGGCGTTTCGGCAGCGGAGGTTTCGGCGGCCTCACGCGGAGCACGGGCTTCGCGGTTCTCACGACCTTCGCGACGCTCGCCTTCGGGGCGGCCTTCACGATTTTCACGACCTTCGCGACGATTCTCACGGCCTTCGCCGCGGGCTTCGCGGTTCTCGCGTCCTTCGCGACGATCGCCTTCGGGGCGGCCTTCACGATTTTCGCGACTTTCGCGACGATTCTCACGACCCTCGCCGCGGGCTTCGCGGTTCTCGCGCCCTTCGCGACGATCGCCTTCGGGGCGGCCTTCACGATTTTCGCGACCCTCGCGACCTTCGCGACGGTTCTCACGACCCTCGCCGCGGGCTTCGCGGTTCTCGCGCCCTTCGCGACGATCGCCCTCGGGGCGGCCTTCACGACGGCCGTTTTCGTTGCGGCCTTCGCGACGACCATCGCGGCTTTCGCGACGCGCGTCGCCGTTTCCGGCGCCGTTGCCATTACGGTCGCGACGGTTTCCGGCTTCATCGAGCTTGACGGGCTTGAGGCGCAGCTGGGGAGAGATTTTCTTGACGACGGGCTGTTGCAGGAGGTAGTGAACGGTTTTGAGGCGGGTGGCGATGAGAATCGTCACGACCAAAGTGGCGGCCGAAAGGGCCAGAGCGATGAATGACAAGGTTTCCATGTAAAGAGTTCCTGAAGATGTATCGGCGCGGCGCCGTGGCGTCCGATCTCTGCCGATAACGCGTCCTGATCCGTTGCCGGCCTCCCCGGGGACGCGGAAAAATTCCGGCGAGGGGCGCGGTGCGAAA
>CAZKRC010000108.1:0-8080 GCA_964555105.1 uncultured Bifidobacterium sp.
GCATCCGAACATCACAGCAGTACAGCAGTACCACAGTACCACAGTACAGCAGTACCACAGTAGAAAGCAGGGTGGCAAGGACAGCGGTTCTATATGGTTGCTCAATGCTCTGCCGAAGGCATGAGGTCCGCCGAAGGCGGGACGAATCATGCTCAATGCAACAGGATGACGCAGAACTGCACCTTTTCGGATTTGGACGGTGTATAACGGGGACAGCCAGCCCGATTGATGTCAACCGTATGATTCTTGAACAGAACCGGGCGATTTAAGATTGCCGTTTTGTGTTTACTGCTGTACTGCTGTACCGTTTTACCATTCCATTGTCCCATTGATCAATGAATATTGCTCATTGAGCATTGTTCCCTCCCTCACCTCCCAAACAATCCCCTGAGCAATTCCCCTCCCAACCCCATGCCGCCGAGAACTTCTCCGAGATCCACGACGTGTTTTTCCCGCACGGCGTTCCTGATCAGGCGTGAACCGAACAGCGTGGGCACGATGACGTCTCCCGTGATGAGGATCTCGCTGGAGCCGGTTTGCCGGAACGTGCGCAAGGCCTTGTTCCAGGCGGTTTGCGGCATGGTGACATCGAAGCTGAGGGTGGTGGTGTCGCGGGCCGCGAGGGTGACCCGGCCCGGATCGCGCAGCCGGGCAAGCGTGTCCCCCTGCATCAGGGCATTTAGATGAAGCCCGTCCAGCGAGAGACGTTTGTCGCCGGGATTGATGGCGGCGACGACGATGCGCCACTCGGCCTGGTTTTCCCGGAAGCCCTGGAAGACGACATCGGTGACGTCGAAGGTACAGCGTTGCCAGTCCGCACGGGTGGACAGGCCGCACCCGGAGAGCAGCAGCAAGGACAGAGAGACGGGAAGCAGGAAACGATGGATGCGGCGCATCCCACCAAAATACAATCCGGGGCCCCTGCCGCCCCGCGTCCGCGTCTGTGGTGGTGCAACGCCGATTTCGACCTCACCCTGGCGCATGGGGGCGGCAAGATGCCTGCCCGCGTGTTGGCGGCCGCGGGCGCGATGACATGGCCGCTGTGGCCCGCTCTGGCTCCGGAGGACACCCTCATCGTGCCCGAGCCTCCTCCCGGGGGTTACCGCGCCTACCTCGAAGCGATGGGCCTGCGCGTGCCCCGTTTCGTGACGGAGGCGGAGGCGGCACGCGCGATGGCTTCACCCGCCGCGCGCCGCGGGAGGGAAGGGAACGTGACGGAGAGAGAGGGTGACGGAGGGGATGATGGCCTGTGGCGCGCGCGCTTCACCCCCTTCGGCTGGAGCTCCCTGGCCGCCGTACGCAACGCCGCGATGGCATGCCCGACTCCGCATCCGTCGCTGGAGGTTGTGCGACGCGTGAACAGTCGTGCCTTTAGTCTGGAGGTGGAACGTACCCTGGGCGGGGAGCCTGCGCGCGCGACGTTTTGCGCCACGGAAAAAAGCGTGATGGCATGGCTGGAGACGGCCCCGGCGGGACGTTACGTGGCCAAGGGGAATCATGGGCTCGCGGGCATCGGACAGGTGCGTTTTGAAATTCCTGCGCGCCCGATTGCGGGCAACGGGGCCGCGGCTGAAGTGGCTGAAGCGGCTGAAGTGACCGAAGCGGCTGTGGCAAACGAGACGGTGCGTCTGCGTGCATTGTCGGCGGCCCTGAGGAGGTTGGCGGCGCGACAGGGCGGCTTGGTCGTGGAAGAAGAGTTGGCGGTGGTGCGTGAATGGGGCGTTCTTTTCCGCCTCGGCCGCGACGGGAGGCGATCGGCCGTGCGGCGGCACCGGTTGTTGACGGGACCCGAGGGCGGTTACGCCGGGGCGATGACATTCGATAACGGGGCACGTGCGGACGCGCTGTGGGATGAGCATGGCGCCAACGCCTTGAACGCGGTGGACGGTGTGGCGCGCGCGTTGCATGCCGCCGGTTATTTCGGTCCGGTGAGCCTTGACATGTTCGTCTTCGAGCGCGAGGGCGTCCGACGGTTGCGTCCGCTCGTCGATTTGAACGCACGCCAGTCCATGGCGTGGCCGCTCCATGGACTGGCGGCGCGTTTCCCCGCACGCACGGTGTTGTTCAGGCAATTCCCCGCGGCAGCCGTGCGACAATTTGATGATTACCATACCCTTTCGAGGCTGTGCGACAATTTATCCTTTGACCATGAATCGCAGCGGGGTGCGATCCTGCTCACCCCGCTGTTACCTTTTTCGCGAGTGTCGTGGGCCATCATCGGTCGCGACGAACCGGATGCGCTGGCCTTGCATGAGGATCTGCTCGGAAGACTGGCGCTCCGAACCCGCAACACGAAAGACCATGTGAGAATATGATAACGGCGATGAAGCAATGCCCTGCCGTGTTCGGCGAACCGTGCCTGCGCGGATCCTGTTCCCGCACAGGCCCCCGTATGAAGAGTCCTTCGCCCTCCCATCGGCAGCATCGAGCATGAACCGGTCCTGGCCGTGTATCGTCATCGCGGGTCCCACCGCGTCAGGCAAGACCTCCCTGGCGGTCGAGGTGGCGCACCGTCTCGGCAGCGGGATTTTTTCCATGGACTCGCGTCAGGTTTACCGCGGCCTCGACCTGGGAACCGGCAAGGACCTGCACGAGTATGCGCGGTTCATGCCACCCGTCCCGCATCATCTCATCGACATCGTGGAACCTGAACAGGTCTACAGCCTCTTCCGCTTTCAGGTGGATGCCTATGTCGCCCTGGACGGCTTTCTGGGCGAACATGGACCGGGTCTTCCGCCCGTGCTCGTGGGCGGCACGGGGCTTTACCTCGAAGCGGTGCTGAAACGCTACGCCATCGCGGAGGTGCCCGAGAACGCGGCCTTGCGCGCGGAGTTGATGGAACGCGACGTGCGCGCGCTGCGCGAAGAACTGAAGGCGCTCAGCCCCGAACTTTACGGACGCACCGACCTCAGCAGCAAGAAGCGGGTGGTGCGCGCCATCGAGATCGCATCGACGCCGCGTGGCGCGATTCCTCCCAGCCGCCTTCCCGAATGGACGCTCGCCCCCCTGATCTTCGTCACCCGTCTTGATCGCGCGGTGTTGCGCACCCGCATCGCCGAACGTCTCGAAGCCCGTCTGGAAGCCGGACTCGTGGACGAAGTGAACAGCCTGCACCTGCGGGGGATCTCCTGGGACCGCCTCGCCCAGCTCGGCATGGAGTACCGCCAGGTCGCCGCTTATCTTCGCGGCGACATTTCGTTGAACGAAATGACGGCCAAACTGATGCGCGAAATCCACTTGTTGTCCAAACGCCAGGAAACCTATTTCCGGGGCATGGAGCGCCGGGGATTACCGGTGCAGTGGATCGGCGTCGAGACCACTGCGGCGGACATCCTTGAATGTTACGAACGGTGGAAAGCCGCAGGCTACCGCTTGACGGAGTAAGACGATGGCGCAGGGAACACGGCTCCTGTTGTCGCCCCCCCGATAAATTTGGAACGTGATGCTGTGGCCGGAGTTTCCCGGCATGACGATTCCCTACGGAGGTGTGCGATGCGACATGTGAACAAAAAGGACGACGGGGGCGGCGAAGGACTTGGAATGGCCGGCCTGGAGGATGCCGTCAAGGACAGTTTCCAGACGGCGAACGAGTACGTGCAGGAAGGGTACGACGCGGCACGGGAAGCCGTGATCGAGGCCGTCCGTCCTCTCGAGTGGAAGACCGTGCTGGCGGTCGGTCTCGGTCTGGCGGCGGTGACGGGCGTCATCGTGCTGGCCTTCTGCCGCCCCCGGAAAACCCTGCTCCAGCGCGGGCTGCAGGAAGGCGCGCGGTATGCCACGCTGATTCCCGACGGATGGCACAAGGCCCAAAGCCGGGTCCTGAACCTCGCTCATGACTCGGCTCGTGAATCCATGCGGTTGTGGAACAAGCTGCCGCGCGTCCGCGTCGAGATCAAGTAAGGGACGCGACACGGAGGCGTGCGCGCGCGCCGCGGTACCACGGCGGCGAAGGTCACATTCCGTACAGGCGTTGCGCGTTTTCCAGGGCCGCGGCCGACACCACATCCACGGGTTCGCCACGCACTTCGGCCAGCTTGTCCACGATCAGGGGGATGTGGCCGGGGTGCGCGGGCTTGCCGCGATGGGGGGCGGGTGCGAGGTAGGGACCGTCGGTTTCGACCAGAATGCGGTCGAGGGGAACGATGCGCGCGGTGTTGCGGACGTCCTCGGCGTTTTTGAAGGTCAGGATGCCCGTGAACCCGATGTACAGCGAAGTGAAATCCGCCAGCAGGGCTTCCGCCAGTGCCTGTGAGGACGTGAAGCAATGCACGTGCACCGGCCAGTCGCGTGGCACATGGTCGCGCATGACGGCAAGCGTGTCGTCTTCGGCTTCGCGGGTATGCACGACGATGGGTTTCCCGGCCGCCGTGGCGACCTCGATCTGGCGGATGAACACGTTGCGCTGCACGTCGCGCGGCGAGAAGTCGTAGTGATAGTCAAGCCCGATCTCCCCATACGCGACGCATTTGGGGTGACGCAGCGCGTCGGCCAGCGCGATTTCCACCGCGGAAGTGTATCGTACCGCGTCGTGGGGATGGATCCCGAAGGATCCATACACGCCCTCGTGCCGCAACAGGTCCAGCGTGGGAGTGATCGCATCGGGGTCGCATGCGATCGTCAGGCATGAAGCGAATCCGGGCGGGAAGAATTGTTCCCGGAGAGCGGAAAAATCCTTCACGTCCATCTTCCCGAGAATCTGGTCGAGGTGACAGTGCGTGTCGATGTAGGGCAGCATGTGAATCAAGAATTAGGAATGTGGAACGGGGAATGGAAGGCAAGGGCCTTTGTTGCGGCATGTCGGATCGGTGTGAGCGCCGCTGCCGCAACGTCAAGCGGTACACGCCACGGCATCCGGCAACGGCATAAAAAAAGGGGCGGCCCGATTGTATCGAACCACCCCTTCGAAAACTGGTGGAGCCACGGAGAGTCGAACTCCGGACCTCTTGCATGCCATGCAAGCGCTCTACCAACTGAGCTATGACCCCAACGAGGCGGTAAAGTTAACACACCGAAGGAACTCGTACAAGGGACGGGATCATCAAAAAGATTTGTTTCGGTGGTCGGGGGGACGCTGAATCCGCGGCAGGGGCCACCCGTCGGCAACCCCCGCGGATTCAGGGGGTATTGGCCTCAGGCGGTTGCGGCCAGAGGAGGTCGTTGTCAAGCACGTGCAGGTGGAGGCGGGTGAGGTCGCGCACGAAGCGTCCCAGCCGTTCACGGAGCTCCGGGTGGGCCGGCATGAGGTCCTGGTGTTCGCCCCGGTCCCGGATGAGGTCGAACAGCTCTTCGCCCTGGACGCGGGGCTGTGTTCCCCAAGGGCCGTGCCAGCGGAAGTCACCGCTTTCCACCATCGCCTGTTCGCCACGCAAGGTGAAGCTCAGGCGGTGGGGGTTGGAGCCCTGCAGCAGGCTGTGCCCCATGAAGGCGTTGGGAGCCCGGATGCCGGCGAGATCAAGGAAGGTGGGAGCGAGGTCCAACCCGGACGCCAGATCGTGGTGGGGGCCCTTGCGCAGGGCGGGATGCCGTCCGCTCATGACCAGCGGCATCCAGATGCTTTCGGTGTACAGCCCGAACCCGATTTGCGAGGACCCGTGTTCGCCGAGCGGGAAGCCGTGGTCGGCCATGATCACGAACACCGTACGATCGAACCACTCTTCATTCCGGATGCCCTCGACGAAGTCCTGAAAACCGGAGTCCGCATACTGCATGGTGGCGTCCAGACGCTCGAGCAGGCTGGCACCGGGCGCGGTGGGACGCACGCCTTTCACCGGATTGAAAGGGTAGTGGTTCGTTTTGGTCATGGCGGTGATGAAGAACGGCTGGTCCCTTGTCAGGCTGTCGCGCATCCAGCCTTTCAGGTGGGCGAACATGGCGGCGTCTTCCTCGCGACCGCGGTCGTAGTCGAAGTCCTGGTACCACTGGCGGATCCACGGGGTCTTGTTGTCCCATGCCGGATCCGAGGTCGAGAAGTAGCGCGTGAGATATCCGTGTCGCTCCAGGATTTTCACGAAGCTTTCGTTGCCGAGCCGGGTGAACTCGCTGGCGATGTAGCGCGTGGGGTGCTGGGGGATCGAGAGATGCAGCGACATCCACGAGTTGATGGTGGGGATGCCCGTGGCCACCATGCGCGTCCAGAATGTTCCGTGGGTCGCGAGCGTGTCGAGGAACGGAGAAGAGGCGTACAGGGCCCCATAGGGCTTGAGATGGCCGACATTGAGGGCGCGTTGCGTCTCCAGAAGAATGAACACGATGTTCCAGGGACCGTCTTCCTTGCCGGACGCTGAAGAGGTCGCAGGGACGGAATGCGCGCACCGGTCCGGCTCCGCTTCGGGGCGGGCGCAGTAGATTTCCAGCGGTTCCCGGTAGAACGGATAGCCGGGCAGGGGAAACACCCAGCTGTCGTCGTTGCTCGCGGACAGCCAGTAGTCGCGATAGGCGTTGGTGAGTTGCCGCGTGCTGTCCGGGGTAAGCGGGGGGGTGTCCTCCTTTTTCGCGGAGAGGTAAACCGTCTGGACCACCGGCCGCAGCAAGCGCATCCGGTTTCCACCCGTCCAGATGTGGTAGACGTAGGCATAGCCGGCCAAGCCGGTGAGCGCGATCCAGAGGACGGGTTTCAGGCGCCACTCGGGAGCGCGCACCCATTCCGCCTTGCCGAGCAGCCGGTAGAAAAGCCAAAGCATGGGGATGCACCCCAGAAACAGGATGTACGGCAAACCGGGGACGGAGGCGTCGGCCATGATGTACTTCAGGACATCGCGTGTCGCCGCGGGGTTTCCATAGGTCCGGAACATGCCCGGATCGAAGTGCATGCCCATGAAACGCAGGGTTTCGTGGTCGATCACCGTGAGCAGCAGGATGCCTGCGTGCGCCACCGCCAGCAACACCAGCAAGGGCGCGCAGAGCCGCCCCGCCACGCGGGCGGAGAGGACGAGCAACAGGAGCAACGGCAGGGAGCCGATGAAAATCCAGTGCAAGTCGATGAACAACGCGTGGAAGATGTACCAGTCCGCCTTGCCGACGAGGGGAAGACCGAATCCGTCCGGGCGAAAGAGGACGGCGATCCGCAAGACGGTATGGCCGCCCCACACCGCCAGCAACAGGGCGAAAGCGCGGTTGAGCCACGGCCCTGCGGGGCCGGTCAGTCGTTTCAGGGCGGCGGAGATGTCGTGCAAACGGAGGAGGCGGGACATGGCGGAAAGTTAAACCGAAATGCCGCGGGAAAAGACAGGGGAGCCAGGAGGGGGAGGCAATCAAAAAGCGCCCACAAAAAACGACAAATAAAAAACAAACAAAAAACAAACAAAAAAGGAGATGCCGTTTCCGACATCTCCTTTTGAGGTTGGTAGCGGGGCTTGGATTTGAACCAAGGACCTTCGGGTTATGAGCCCGACGAGCTACCGGGCTGCTCCACCCCGCATCGATGTGATAAAGTATAGTTCACTCTCGGGCAGCGGTCAAGGTTTTATTGTCGAGGAGATGTGAAAATCGGTAGTCGCATCCGAAGACTTGAGGCTTGGCGCGGCGCCCCGGTGATCACGTCACCCAGCGTGAGAATTCCGCTTTCAATGCGGCTGCGGGAAGGGCGCCGCTCACCCGGTGGACTTCCCGTCCCCCCACAAACAAAACCAGCGTGGGCAGGCTTTGGATTTCGAACCGGCCGGCGAGGCCGGGTTGTTCATCGGAATTGATTTTCACCACGGTGGCCTTGCCTTTCCATTCCTTCGCGATTTGCTCCAGCACGGGGTGCATCATGCGGCAAGGCCCGCACCATTCGGCCCAGAAGTCAGCCAGTACGGGTTTGTCCTGCGTTGCGATATAGTCCAAAAATTTCGTGGACATGAAACACCTGTTCCTTTCCGGGGCGGTCCGAAAGCGAACGCCGCTTCCGGAACCCTGCGGCCCGTCGGTGCGAATACACGGGAGCGAAGGCCGTGCCAGTCTCCGGCACGCGGTTTATGAGTCAAGCGCGGAGGTGTGAGTGCGGGGAATCCATGCAGTTTGAAGCCTGAACGCCGGCAATCAAATTGAATGAAGAAGAGGGGTGAGTGGCTGGCCAGGTAGGATTCGAACCTACGACCAG
>CAZKRC010000109.1:0-8067 GCA_964555105.1 uncultured Bifidobacterium sp.
GAATTCGAGATGGGGACCCTTGGGCACTGGCATGCGAACATGTCCTTTCCACCGCGGGTGCGGTGACTGATCCGAAAGATAAGACGTTTGAAGGTAGCAGCTCTACGCGGACTATCAATCAAAATGCCGGGAAATGGGGTGAAAAAGGAGTAAAAGAACCCAAAATATCTCTCAAACGGCCCGAAAACCCTTCCTGCCGGGATTTTCCTTTTTTGGGGAACCCGGTATCGGGGGGTGAGCGCGGGCCCCGTCACCCCGGACCCTGGACCCGGCGCGGCCCGCGGGCGGGGAAGGCGTGGGGACCGGGGCTTGCCCCGGCGCCCGTGTCGGGAGCCCGCTCCGGCGCAGGTTACTTCCCGAAGTTCAGCTCCACCAGGGAGACGCGCCCGGGTGCGGGCTCGCCGAGCAGCATCTGGATGTCCAGCGTCCGGCGTCCGTGATCGGCGAGCAGTTGCAGCGTGGTCTGGTAGGCGTCCTGCTCCAGCGCGATGATCACGCCTTGCAGGTCGAGCTTGCGCGACAGGCTTTCCAGCGCCTCGAGGTCGCCGATCACGGCCATTTGCATGTCCGGCGGCACCGGGCCCGGCGGAAAGTGGATGAACCCCACGCACTCGTAGCCTTCCAGGCCTTCGTGCTGGATCACTTCCGCCAACGCCTGTGCGCGCGGCCCGGTACCCAGCACGGCCACGCGCTTGGTGCCGCCCATGATGCGCCGGAACAAGCGGCCTCCGCTTTCGCTGAGCCAGCGCCAGCCGGTCACGAGCAGCGCGCTCGCGATGCCGGTGGCGCCGAAGACGATGCGCGAGAACACGAATTCGTGGAAGAAGAAGCTGACCGAGAAGAAGGCGAGAAAACCCGTGGCCGAAGCGAGCAGGACGGTGCGCAGGCGTGCCACCCGGCGGCCGTAGTCGCCCACGTACGCCAGCGGCAGCAGCACCGCCAGCGTGGCGAAGACGTGCCACAGCCCGTAAGCCAACGTATCGGTGACGGCGACATGGGGCATCTCGCGCAGGCGGTGGTAAACCGAGGCGATGACGGCCATGACGATGTTCACCACCGCGGCGTCGGCCAGCCAGCGGGGGGCCTTGCGAAAGCGCGAGGTCAGGAAGTTGACCGTGCCCAGCAGCACGATGCCGGCATTGAGCAAATATCCCGGCAGGGCGCGCAGCTCGAGGTGCTTGCGCGAGAACAGTATCATCGCCTCGTAGAAATACAGGAACGAACGGAACGGGCGGCTTTTCGCGCTCTCACCCTTGAAGTGCACCACCTGCGTGGCGGGGTGGTAGTAGTTGCGCAAGCCCGCCGCCTTGATGCGGAAACACAGGTCGAGGTCCTCGCCGTACATGAAGAAGTCCTCGTCGAACCCGTTCACGCTCCGGTAGACGGCGGCGCGCACGCACAGGAAGGAACCCGAGATGGCGTCCACCTCGTGCGTCTTGTTCTCGTCGAGATAGGTGAGGTTGTAGCGGCCGAACACGCGGCTTTTCGGGAACAGGTTGCTGAGGCCCAGGAACTTGTAGGCGGCCACCCGCGGCGACGGGAAGCTGCGCTTGGAGGCCGCTTGCAGCGTCCCGTCGCGGTTGATCACCTTGCAGCCGGCCGCGCCGGCATCGGCGTGGTCCGCGAAGAAGTCGAGCATGACGGCCAGCGTGTCCTCGCGCACCAGCGTGTCGGGATTCAGGAACAGCAGCAGGTCCTGCGTGGCGAGGGCCGCCCCGCGGTTGCAGCCCGACCCGAACCCCAGGTTGCGGTCGGAGGGCACCCAGGTAACGTCGGGCCAACGGGGTTTGAGCAAGGTGACGGTGCCGTCGCGGGAATCGTTGTCGAAGACGATGATCTCCGTGTGCGCGCCCCGCTCCCGCGCCAGGTGCGCGGCGGCCACCTGCAGGCTTTGCAGGCACGCGTCCAGAAGTTCGCGGACGTTGTAGGACACGATGACGACGGACACGCCCTGGGGACGGGTCGGGGTTCGGGATTCGGGAGCCGGGTGTTGAAACGGTTCGTTCCCGGTTTTTGGGGAACCGTCCTGCTCAAGGGATGTGGACGGTGTCATGGAGGTTTCTCCCGACCCCCGACTCCCGACTCCGCCTTGTTCCCCGGCCGCGCCGACAGAACGCGAAGGGATGGCCTCGGCGCCTTCCCCCCCCTCCCCTGCTTTCACTTGCCGCCTCCCAGACGCAGTTTCACAAGCAGGAACAACGCTTCGCGGATGATGCCGCCCGACATCTTCGAGGTGCCCATGGTGCGGTCCTTGAAGATGATGGGGATCTCGCGGATGCGGCAGCCCTTTTTCCAGAGTTTGTAGTTGACCTCGATCTGGAAGGAGTAGCCGCCCGAGCTGATGCCGTCGAGATCGAGCTTGCGCAAGGCGTCGGCGCGGAAGCATTTGAAGCCGCCGGTGGCGTCGCGCACGGGAATGCCGGTGATCCAGCGGGCGTACATGTTGGCGAAGTAGCTGAGCAGCAGCCGGCTCATGGGCCAGTTCACCACGTTCACGCCGTTGATGTAGCGGCTGCCGATCACGAGGTCGGCGTCGCGGATCGCGTCGAGAAAGTCGGAGATGTACGCGGGATCGTGCGAAAAGTCCGCGTCCATTTCGAAGACGTAATCGTACCCGTGTTCGAGCGCGTACTTGAAGCCGCGCACGTAGGCCGAGCCGAGGCCGAGTTTGCCTTCGCGCTGGATCAGGTGCAGGTGCGGTTTGGTTTTTTGCTGTTCGCGCACCCATGCGCCGGTACCGTCGGGCGAGCCGTCGTCCACCACCAGTACGTCCAGTCCCAGGTTCAGCGCTTCGAGGGCGGGAATCATCACGGGAAGATTCTCGATCTCGTTGTAGGTCGGGATGATGATCAGGGTTTTGGGCATGCGCGGAGTCCGGTTGGCGGGCTGTGAACGCGCAGGACGCGCGGAGGCGTCAATATAGCAGGATGGCGGGTCCGGGGATGGTGTTGGGGGGTGGGCGGTGGGGCCTTCGCGGGGGGGGCAATCCGGGCGGGGATTCGGGCATGAAGGCGGGCATGGGGCCCGTCGGAATGTACGTGGGCCCGTCGGAATCCGGCGGCGTCGATTACCGGCGTCGGTTATGTGTGCGCGCCGCGGTGCGCGCGCAGCTGTTCGTCGAGGCCGCGCGGGCGAAAGCCGGTGTCGCGCGCGAGCTTGTCGCAGCGCAGGCCCGACTGCAGCGGGCGCGCGGCGGGGAGGCCGAGCGCCGCGGTGGTGAGCGGTGCGATGAGCGAGGCGTCGAGACCGTAATGACGGGCGACGGCGTGCGCCCACTCGAGGCGGTTCATCCGGTCGGCGCCCGCCGCGTGGTAGACGCCGGAGCGGCGCGCGGCCACCAAGGCCCAGATCGCGCGCGCGAGGTCTTCCGCTGCGGTGGGGTTTCCATACTGGTCGGTGACGGCGCGCACGGGTTTTCCGGCCGCAAGGTTTTCACGCACGAAGTCGGTGAAGCTTTTCTTGGCCCCGCCGCCCGCGACGCGTGCGTCGCCCCACACCCACATCGTGCGCACCACCAGGTTCCGCGGCGTGCCCGCCAAGGTCACCGCTTCGGATTCGAGTTTGGTGCGCCCGTACACACTGAGTGGATTGACGGGCGCGTCTTCCGCGTACGGGCCCGCCGTTCCGTCGAACACGTAATCGGTGGAAACGTGCACGAAGGGAATACCGGTGGCGGCCATGGCGGCCACCGCGTCGTGGTTGACGCGCCGGCAGGTGTCGGGGTCGCGTTCGCAGCCGTCGACATCGGTGAAGGCGGCGGCGTTGAGGATCAGGTCGGGCTTCAGGTCCGCCGCCACGAACCGCCAGGTCGCAGGGTCGGTGACGTCTCCGGCGCGATACGACCGCGACGGCAGGAGGTCGGGGCGAAGAGGTTCGGGATGGCGGGCGAGGCCGAGGGATATGGTGCCCGCGGCCGCGGTTTCCAGGAGGTTCTGGCCCAGCAGGCCGTTGCAGCCCGCGATGAGAACCCGCACGGTCAGCCCGCCAGACCGTCGGGCGCGCCGGGGGTCGTCGCGGCGATGGGCGGCGGCGGGGCGGTGGCGGTGAAGCGCTGGTTGATCAGTTCGCCCAGCAATCCGATGGAGACGAACTGGATGCCCACGATCATGGAGGCCACGCCGCCCAGCATGAGCGGACGCACATGGAGCGCGCCGGTGAGCAGCCAGTCCACCGCGAAACCGAAGAGGACGCCGACGCCCGCGAGGGTGAACAACAGGCCGATGAAGCCGAACAGGTGCAGCGGGCGACGGGTATAGCGATGAAGGAACAACAGCGTGACCAGGTCGAACAGGCCGTTGGTGAAGCGCGCCCACCCGTATTTGGACACGCCGAAGCGGCGCGCGCGGTGTTCCACCACTTTTTCCGCGACCTTGAAGCCGTTCCAGTGGGCGAGCACGGGGATGTAGCGGTGCAGTTCACCGTATACTTCGACCGTCTTCACGACTTCGGCCTTGTAGGCCTTGAGGCCGCAGTTGAAGTCGTGGAGCTTCACGCCCGAGGCGGCGCTGGTCACCGCGTTGAACAGCTTCGAGGGCATGGTCTTGTGCCAGGGGTCGTGGCGGATTTTCTTCCAGCCGGAGACCATGTCCGCGCCGTCCTCCAGCATTTGCAGCAACGCCGGGATTTCCGCCGGGTTGTCCTGCAGGTCGGCGTCCATGGTGATGACGCGCTGGCCGCGTGCCCGGCGGAAACCTTCCGCCAGCGCGGCGGCCTTGCCGCTGTTGCGGCGGAAGCGGACCGCGTGCACGCGCGGGTCGCGCAGGTTTTCGGCGCAGACGACTTCGAACGTCCCGTCGGTGCTGCCATCGTCGAAGACCAGCGCCTCATAGGTGATGCCGTGGGCCTCGCACACCGTGCGGATTTCCGCCAGCAGCGTCGGCAGGCTTTCCGCCTCGTTGTAGGCGGGGATCACGATCGTCAGGAACGGTGCGGTGTGCGTCACAGGTTGCGTCACGAGGGAATCCGGGGTTCGCGTGAAGGGCGGAACACAAAGTAAAACCCGCCGCCCAGCATCACCACCATGCCGATGACGGTGGGCAGGAAGGCCAGCGCGGCCGCGGCGGCCTTGGGGTCGAAAACGGGGGAGCCCGAGGCCGCAACCCCCGCGGCCGCGGCGGTCAAGACACCCGGGAGCCCGTACAGGTACGCCCCCAATCCCTGCGGCACGCCCCAGCCGCCCACATTAAGCGGCAGAACGGCCGTGAGGGCGATGAGCGGGATGAAGGAAAAGAAGAATGCGGGCGCGAGCGAAAGCCCGAGCGCGAAGGCGCAGAACGCGTGCACCGAGATGCGCAGGAGCTGCACCACGCAGGCCACGAGGAACACCTTGCCGATCGCGTCCCAACGCGCCTTGTAGGCCTGCAGCGAGTCCTGCACCTTGGCGTGAACCTGGCCGAGACGCTCCATGCCCAGCGCGCGGATCAGTGCGTGCAACGCGCCGGCGAAACGTCGGCTGAGCAACAGCAGGAGGAGGAGGGCGAACGCGACCGTCACGGCGCCGACGGCCTGCAGCAGGTTGAGCAGAAGTCCGCGCGGCAGATCCTGGCGGTGGAACTCGATCGCGAGCGCGAGCAGGGAAAAGAACGACAGGGCGCTGAACCCCATGAGGCGGTCGAGGAGGGTCGAGGCGGCGGCTTTCCCCAAGGACGACTGTTGCTGCGCGAGCTGTTGGCGGTGCACGTCCCACACGCGCAGTGCGTCGCCGCCGACGGTGCCGGGCAGGAAGTTGTTGAGGAACATGCCCGAGTAGTAGGACCTGAAGCAGTCGCGCATGCTGAACGAGACGCCCTGGATCCTGAGCAGCAGATGCCACTGCCACGCGCCGGCGACGATGGACAGGAAAAAGACGAACATGGCGGCCGCCACCCACGGCAGGTGCGCCGAGAGCAAGGTGTGCGCGATGCGTTCGCGTCCGTTGCTCTCGATCACCCACCACAGGATGCTGATGACCACGGCGAGGCGAACCCCGAACCACAATCGCGTCATGGCGGGGCGCGTGAGCGTCTTGACGGGAGGCTGCGTCGTCATGCGTTCCCTCGCTTCGCGGCGGCCATGAGAACGTCGCGCGTGGCTTCACAGGTGTGTTCCCAGTCGTGGCCGGCGGCCCATGCGCGCGCGCCGTCACGGAGACGGGAGGCAAGCGCCGCGTCCTCCAGCACGGTACGGATGGCCGTGGCGAACGCGGGTGCATCGCGCGGCGGGACGAGCAGTCCGGTTTTCCCATGCCGCACGCTGTCGCGCAGGCCGGGAGAATCCGCGGCGACCACGGGCGTGCCGCACGCGTTGGCTTCGATGGAGGTCAGTCCCCACCCTTCCTTCAGCGAAGGGTTCACGAAGACGGAGGCCTCGTTGTACAGGCGGATTTTTTCTTCCTCGCTGATGAAGCCGCGGAAATCAATCGCACCCGCGATGTCGAGGTCGCGCGCAAGTTTTTCCAGCACGGGGCGGTGGTTGCCGTCGCCGCCGATCACCAGGCGCGCCTGCGGCAGGTCCCGGCGCAGGATCGCGAAGGCTTTCAGAAGCGTGTCCACGTTCTTGTAGCGCATCAGGCGGCCGACATGAAAGATCAGATTCGGGTCGCGCGTGACTGTCGGCAGGGGGCGATAGCGGGAAAGGTCCACGCCGTTGAGGGCCAGCGTCATGGGCGCGTGGCGGCCCAGACCTTTGGCTCTGAGTTCCTCTTCCGTACTCGGCGAGACCGTGATCACGGGAACCTTGCGGTACGCCAAAGGGATGAGCGCTTCGAACAGCCATACGTACAAGGCCGCCACCGGATTGGTCTCCCGGAAGATGGCACGACCGAAGAGGTGGTGGAACCGCGCCACGACGGGCGCGGGGCTGGCCCAGGGCAACAGGAAGGGGATCTTGTTGGAGTCGTCGATCACCACGTCGATGCGGTGCTGGCGGACCCAGCGCCGGATGCCCAGCAGGGCCGTGAAGTTGAACAGAAAGGCGTTACCGGTGCGATGGATCTCCACGCCGTCGACGGTTTCGGTGGCGGGCGCGCCGGGGAAGGCGTGCGCGTACTGGACGCAGGTGAAGCCGTCGCGCACCAGGCGGCGGGCGACTTCCTGCAGATGCAGTTCGGCGCCGCCGGCCGCCGGGTTGCGGATGTCGCGCCAGTTGACGATGAGAACGCGCGGCCGCGCCGGCCCATCGGACTGGCCGGAATGTCCGGGCGAGTTCACCGCGTCCTCCATCGCGAGCCTTCGGGTCAGGGAGCCGAAGGCTCGGGGGCGGCCGGAAGGGATTCCGGAATGCCCATCTGCTGGACCTGTGCATTGACCTGCGCGGCGAACTGGTGCCGGGGATTCCGCTTCACCCATTCGGACAGCGTCGCGCGGGCGCCGTTGAGGTCGCCGCTGGCACGCTGGATTTCCGACAGGCCGAAGGCGACCTCCAGGTCTTCCGGGAAGCGGCTGACCATGGTGGCCAGCACTTCACGGGCGTCCTCGAGTCGCTCCTGCAGCATGTACGACTGGGCCAGGCTCATCGCGAACAGGCGCGCGCTGGGACCGGGAAGTTCCATGCCGAGGCGGAATGCCGAATCGGATTTGGCCACGTTCCCCGTGATCTGATGCAGCTGGCCGCCGTAGTAGTGCACGCGCCATTCGTCCGGAAGGATCTTCGCATTCAGCCGCAGGTACTTCTCGGCGAATGCGGTCACGGAATCACGGTCCGCCTCGAGGCGCGAACGCGCGGCGGAGCCGGCGGGAGCGGCCTCGATCAGCGGATTCAGTTTCTGGATGCTGTCCTGGGCCCATGCCGCCAGACGGAAGTTGGTGGCGGAGTAGTTCGTCAGCAGGCCCGCCGTGTTGCGGTCGATGTGCAGCTTGGGATCGCCCAGGCCGCGGAACTGGTACACGGAGTCGATCAGGTGCGCCGTGGCCTGCACATCGATGGCGCGGTTATGGCGCTCCTCCGTCAAGGTGTACACCAGGCCTTCCATCACCGCGAACTGATCGAGGCCCATGGCGTTGTTGCCGCCGATGGTGACCGCGAAGTGGACCGGACGCTTGGGGAAGTTGTTCTGCACGATGTGCAGGATCATGATGTCCTGGATGCGCA
>CAZKRC010000110.1:0-7945 GCA_964555105.1 uncultured Bifidobacterium sp.
TGCCCATTTGCAGGTGGCGGTAGATGTTTTCCACCACCACGATGCCGTCGTCCACGAGCATTCCCAGCGCGATGATCAGCGAGAACAGCACCACCATGTTCAGGGTGATGCCCGAGGCCTCGAGCACCAGGAACCCGATCATCATGGAGAACGGGATGGCCGTGCTGATGAAGATGCTGTTGCGGAACCCGAGGAAGAACGACAGCGTCAGCACCACGAAGATGACGCCGAGGATGATGTGGTTCTGCAGCTCGCTGACGATGTGGCGGATCTCGGTGGACTGGTCCATCGTGTAGTCGACCGTGGTGCCGCGCGGCCAGGTCGCGCTCAGGGAGGCCACGACCTCCTTGGCTTCGTCGACGACTTCAAGGATGTTGGCCCCGACGCGCTTGGTGACGCTGATGGCGAGCGTGGGACGGCCGTTGAGACGGAAGATGGTCGACTGGTCGCGGGCGTAGTCGAAGGAAACCGCGGCCACGTCGCGAAGGCGCACCAGGTCGGTTCCGTTGGCGCGCACGACGAGGTCGCCGAACGCGTACGGGTTCTCCACTTCACCGGTCAGCTTGACCGAGAAGCGGTTGCCCCCCGCGGTGAGCGTGCCGCCGGGGATGTTGCGGTGCTGGGTCTGTACGGCGGTCACGAGGTCGTTGAGGCTCAGCCCGTACTCGCGGAGCTTCACCGGGTCGGCGTCGATGGCGATCTCGCGCTCGCGCTTGCCGGTGACTTTCGCTTCCAGCACGCCGCCGATCGCCCCGATGCGGTCCTTGAGCTCCTCCGCGATCTCATCCAGGCGCTCGGGTTCGTAATCGCCCGAGAGGGAGAGCACGAAGATGGGGATGCTCGAGAAGTTGAGCTCCTGGACGATCGGTTCCTCGATGTCGGCGGGGAGCTCGGGGCGCGCCTCGTCGACCTTGTCCTTCACGCGGCGCAGCGCGGTCTCGACTTCCACGTTGGTGTTGAATTCCACCTGGATCGACGCGTAGCTCTCGCCCGAGGTGGAACTGATCTTCTTCAAGCCGTCGAGACCTTCGAGCTTGTCCTCGATTTTCTCGGTGACGAGCTTTTCCATGTCTTCGGGCGACGCGCCGGGATACAGCACGGTGGCGAAGATGAGGGGGATCTTGATCTCGGGGAAGGATTCGCGCGGCAGGCGAAGGTACGACATCGCGCCTGCGATCAGCAGGATGGCGGCCAGTACCAGGGTCGTCACGGTGTTCTTGACTGCGAATTTGGTCATGGGGAGGCTCCGGGTGAGGGCTGCGGGCGGCGGTGCGGAACGGGAGGATTCCCCGCGTTCCGCACGGTGCGCGCGGCGTCCTGCTTCGTCTTAGTAACTGACTTTCGTGCCGTCGGAAACCTGGAAGGCCCCCACGGTGATGATGCGGTCGCCGGCCGAAAGGCCGGAGGTGACGACGACGGAGTCGCCGCGGGCGGGACCGAGCTTCACGGGGACGGACTCGGCGCGGCCGTCCCGGACCCGCATCACGACGGTTCCGTTCTGAAGGCGCAGGACCGACTGCGATGCGACCACGATGGCCCGGTCGTGCTGGGCACGGAGAATGCTGACGCGGCCGATCATGCCGGGGCGCAAGGTGCCGCCCGGATTCGCCAGCGCGATGCGGGCGGTGACCACGCGGTTGGGCACCTGCACGGCACGGTCGAGGCTGGTGACCCGGCCTTCCATGGGCTTGGCGCCGGGCTGCAGCAGGTTGAAGCGGGCCTTCTGGCCCTCGCGGAAGCCGTGGGCCTCGCTTTCGGGGATCGATACGATGGCTTCCAGGTTTCCCAGCGCGGCGATGCGCATCGTCGACGTTCCGGGCGGGACGCTCTGGAACTCTTCGATGGAACGGCTCACGAGCACGCCCTCGAAAGGCGCCTGGCAACGGCTGTCCTCGTAGGCGCGCCGCGACTGCAGCAACGCCACGCGCGCGGCCTGGTAATCCAGCTGCGCCTTGTCGAGCACGGCCTTGCCCACGTAGCCTTCCGACACGTTGTTCTTCGCGCGGTCGAGTTCGCCCTTCGCCAGCTCCACGGCGGATTCCGCCTGCTTGAACTGGGCCTGGTACAGCTCGCTGTCGATGTCGCACAGGGCCTGGCCTTTCTTGACCGTGATGCCCACCTTGGCCACCTTCGAGACGCGGCCGCCCATGGGGGACGGAGCCGTCAGCACGGCGTCGTCGGCGCCGCGCAGGTCGGCCGCGTACTCACCCCAGTCCTCGAAGGCACCGGCGTTCACCACGCCGGTGACGACGCGGATGACGGCCGACGTGTCGGCGCTCGCCTGTTTCGGGTTGGCCCCGGAGCCCCCTTCGGAGTTCTTTCCGCAGGCCGCGAGCAGAAGTGTGGCGGCAAAAAGGCCCGCGTAGTGACGGTAGTGCGGTTTCATTTGGAGGTCTCCTTGGTCAAGTCCATACCCATGGCGAGGTGAAGCGCCGCAGCGGCGCGTACTTTTTGATAACGAGCGGCCAGCAACGAGAATTCGGCGTTACGAAGGCCTTCCTCGGCGGCCAGCAGGTCGGTCAGCTGTCCCGAGCCCGCGCGGAAGTCCTGGGAGATCAGATCGAGCGCTTCGGTCGAGGCGTCGCGCGCCTGCTGGGCCGCCAGATAGGCCGTATCCGCGGCGAGGATCTCACGATGGGCGCTTTGCAGTTCGATCTCCGCATAGGCGCGCGCCTGGCGCTCGTTGGCCGCCAGGGTGCGCACGTCGGAGTCGTATTGCCGCGCCTTGGCGCGGTTTCCCAGACCGTCGAACAGGGACCAGGTCAGGCCCACGCCGACCTGCCAGTCGAGGTTGTTGTCGAAATCGGTGAGCTGTTCGCCCATTTCGTAGGCGAGGATGCCCACCTTGCCCTGCACGCCGATGGCGGGCAGATACTGCAGGCGGTACACGCGGGCGTAGCCGCGCAAGGCCTCCTTCTGCAGGCGGATGGCTTCAAGGTCGGGACGGTTGTCCAGTGCGTTCGTGTTCAGCGCGCCGGAGGGCGCCGGTGCCGCGAGCGCGACGGTCGTGTCCAGCGTCAGCGGCGCGTCGATCGGGCGGCCGAGCAGGCGGTTGAAGGCCATCCGCGCGGCATCGGCGTCGCGGTCGGCGCGGATGCGCTCGGGCGTCAACGCCTTCAGCGAGGCGGAGGTCAGCAGCAAGGTGCTGCGCGCTCCCGCGCCGCGGCTGAAGTTGGATTCCAGAAAGGCCACCGTCTGGGTTTGACGCGCGATGGACGCGTCGAGCACCTTGAGTTTCGCTTCGGCCACGATCACGTTGTAGAAGGCGTCCAGCGCCTGAAGCTCCAGCTCCTGCACGGAGCGGCGGTTGGCCGCATCCTGCGAACGCAGCTGGCGCCCCGCCGTCACGATCGACTGGCCCAGCGAGGGCGAGAACAGCGTCTGCTGGACTTGCACGCCGTAGGTGAAGGTGTTCTGCGTCGTGCTGTACACGCTGGGCGTGCTGCCGCTGCTGTCGCCCGGCAGGGGCAACGAGCCGAGGTTGAAGGGCGTCGCGCCGCGCCCCGCGTTGGCGTAAGCGGACACGTTGGGCAACGCGGCCGCCCACAACTCGCTTTTCATCGCCTCGAGCTTGGCGCTTTTCTCGCCGATGATCCGGGTCTCATCACTGTTGAGGCGCACCTCGCGGATGGCCTCCGCCAATGTGAGCGGCGTTTGCGCCGTCGCGAACGCGGCGCAGAGCAGGATCCCGGCGCCTCCGAGCAAGGTCGCGGGTGATGTGATCGTCATGTGGACTCCTTCCGGGCTTTTTCTGTCAGGATGCCCTCGAAGAGCACCTTGTAAACGTTTTCATAGATCCGCGCGGGGGGGATGCCCGTCTGCGCGAACACTTGGGGGTTGACGACGGTGCGGATTGTTTCCGCGTAAATGACCATGAAGATTTCCGGATCGATGTCCTTGCGGAAGTCGCCGCGTTCGCGGCCCTCGCGGAGCAAGGCGCCCACATCCTCGTGAATGCATTGCTGGCGGCTCCGTTCCACCTCTTGCCACAACTTGGGGGCGCTGCGGCGCAGGTCGTGGATGATCGCCGGGCTCATCTCCCCGAAAAGTTTCGACACGTAACCGAGCATGCGCTTCAGGCGCACGCCCACCGGAAGGCTTTCGTCCCGGCAGATGGCGCGTACGGAGGCGGTGTGCGTCTCGCAGTTTTCGTGGACCACGCTGCGCAGGATTTCATCCTTGCTGGAGAAAAGCTGGTAAAGGGTTTTCTTGCTGATGCCCGCAGCCCGTGCGGTTTCATCCGTGGTGACGGAGCTGAATCCCAGGCGCATGTACTGCTCGCTTGCGGTCTCCAGCACGCGGCGCGCGACCTCATCCTGCGGGGCGGCGGGGCGGCCCACCGGGCGCGGCGGTTCAACCGGCTTGATGACCGGTTTTGCGACTCCGCGTTTCCCCCCTGGGGGAGAGCGAAGAGCGCTTTTGCGCGGAGCGGGTGCGGGCATGGGTGTGAGTCGCCGGGGTGGGGAATTAATTAGGAAACTATTCAGGTTTTTGCGGTTTCCAATTTACGAGGGTCGAGGCCCCGTCGTCAAGGGCACGGGCCACATTTTTTTTGTAACGAAAATGTTACGAAAGGAGGGGGTGGAGCGGCCTGCGGCCGGGTCAAAGGGCCCCCGGGGCGGAGGGCCCGGGCCACCGGGGAGGGGGCTTTCGCCCTCCGGAACGCGTGGAAACGCCTGTCTCCGGATTATCTTTGAAACATGGCACACGACATGCTCAGTGAACTCCGGCAAACCAGGCCGTTCGCCATCCCTGAGGAGGAATTGTACCTCAGCCTGATCCGCACCGCCGACATCCTCGGCCGTGCGTGTCACGATTTGCTGAAAGACGCACGGCTCTCTCCTCCGCAGTACAACGTCCTGAGGATCCTGCGTGGCGCGGGTGATCCCGGGTTGCCGTGCGGGGAAATCGCGGCGCGCATGGTCACCCGCGATCCCGACGTGACGCGTTTGCTGGACCGTCTGGAGCAACGCGGACTGATCACGCGGGGACGCGGCATGGAAGATCGACGCGTCGTCTCCGCACGCATCACCGCTTCCGCCCTGGATGTTCTCTCCGGCATCGATCCGCTCATGCAGGACTTGCACAGGCACCAACTGGGGACATTGTCCGCGGAAGAGCGCACGACGCTGTTGACCCAATTGATGCGGATTCGTGAAGCCCTGGATGCCGATACCCAGCCCGGACAATCGGGGCAACCGGGAAAACCGGCCGCCGACGCGAAAGCCTGAGAGGTCGGGTCGGGGCGGCGTGCGGCCCTTCCCCCCCCCCAAAAAAACATCCGTCCCTTTACCTCGCCCCGTTACACGTCCCCTGCGCGGCGTTCCCGTGTTTCCGGTGTTCCCGTCCCTGCAGGGAGTTCCGGGTCAGGGGGTGAGTTTCGCGAGCTCGGTTCCGGGGTAATAGGCCTGCAGGATTTGCGTATAGTTCTGGCCCGCGGCCGCGCGTCCCAGCGCGCCCATCTGGCACATGCCGATCCCGTGTCCGAATCCGCTGCCGCGTGCGGTGACCCGGCCGGCTTTGATCTCGATGTCGAAGCGCGCGCTTTCCAGAATGCGTCCCGTGCCGGGTGCGGGTTTGAGCGCCCAGCGCGTCTTGTCGCCGCGCAGGGGAATGATGCCCTTGTCCGTCTTGAGGTCGAGCTGGCGGATGCGGCCGTCGTCGTAGCGGCCGCGCACGTCGAAACCGGTGACGACGTGGAAGGCCGGCGGGTTGCGCACGCCCGCCGCGCTCATGTTCCGCCGCGCGATGCCCGACAGGGCGTCGACGCTCCACGTTTGCGTCCAGTCCATGTAGCGCGAGGCGCGGCACCATGCCTGGCCCGCTTCGTCCGTGTCGGGCGATGAGACGAGATAGGGAATGTGTTCGCCGCCCCACATTTCGTGGCGGCTGGCGGTTTTACCGCCGCACGTGCTGTGGTAATACGTGTGGGCGAGCGAGTCGCCGTACAGCAACAGCAGGCCCGCGGTCTCGCGGATGGAGCGGTCGCTCATCGGGTGCTCCGCGCCCGCGCCGCCGTACACCTGGTCCTGGACCGAAGAGTGCAAATCGAACGGTTCGCGCGTGCGGGCCAGGGCGCGCTTGACCGCATAGGTGCGTGCCGCCACGGCCTGCGCCTTCAACGCCTCCAGCCTGGTCTCGTCGTGACGGCCCATCTCCAGCGGCACGACGCCGCGCAGGTATTCCTCGAGCGGCAGCACGTTGACGCAGATGAAGCCCGCGCCGTCCACATGAAACTCCAGCGTGCCGCGGTATTTTTTGCCGTTCACCTCGAGCGGCACGGAAGGGTCGAGGGGCGCGATGCGCAGCGCCACGGCGTCCCCGCCGTTCAAGGCGGGCCGCCCGGTGGGGACGACCACAAAACGGCTGTCCTTGCGTTCGATGCGTACGGGTCCGGCCTGCGACAGGCTGCGTCGGGGCTGGCCGTCGCGGCCGCGCCACTGGAAGTCGGCGCCGTCGCGCGCGTGCACGAGCAGCGTGCGGGTTTGCGGGTGGAGCAACACGCGCACGGTGCGTGCGACCGTGCCCGGCGGCGCGAACAACCCGATGCGGGTCCCGTCGCGCGGAGGGACGCCCGGTCGCGCCGGGACGGCCGGCAGGAACAGGGATTCGGTCGCCGCATAGGGATAGCGCAGCGGCGCGGGGTCCCAGGCTTCGGGATAAGGCGGGCGCGCGAGCTCCGTACCGCCCACGAAGCGCATGAAGGCGCCCGCCGTCAGTTCGGGTTCGCGCTCGCGCCCAGATCCCGGGGAGGCACCGTGGACGAGTGCGGAGCCCGCAAGCCCGGCCAGCAGGACGAGAAGGCGTGCCGCCCGCCCGCCCGCTCCGCGCTTCGCGCGTCGCGATCCGCGCGCCGCGCTCATAGCGCCGCGCGGGAAAGCTTCGTCAGTTTCTTGAGGCGCCCCTCGTTGAGGAGACGGTCGGTGGCGGAGATCTTGTCCGTGAAGAGCACGCCCTCGAGGTGGTCGTACTCATGCTGGATGCAGCGCGCGAGCAGGTCGTCGGCGTTCTCGATCATGAAGGGTGTGCCTTCGCGATCGAGCGCGCGCACGGTGATGATCTCGGGACGGGTGACCTCGGCCCACACGTCGGGGATCGAAAGACAGCCCTCTTCCGCCGTGGCCTTGCCGCTGACGGTGAGGATTTCCGGATTGAAGAACACCAGCGGATCCTTCTTGCCTTCCTCGCGGGACACGTCCACCACGAAAAGACGGACCGATTCACCCACCTGCGGGGCCGCCAGGCCCACGCCGCTGGCCTTGTACATCGCGTCGAGCATGTCGTCCGCAAGACGCTTCAGGGCGGGGGAAACGTCCTTCACGTTCTCCGCGCGCTTGCGCAGAACCTTGCTGCCGTAGGTGACGATGTTCAGATCGGACACGATGCTCTCCGGTTGGGAATCGATCAGGCGGCGTTGCCGTCGACGATGTGCGCGACCGCGCTTTTGTCGAAGTCGACGCGCGTATCGCCGTGGAATTTCAGGGTGACGGTCTTGTCGCCGACCGCCGTGATTTCGCCGTGCATGCCGGCCGTGGTGACCACGCGATCACCCTTCTTCAGGGCCGCGATCATCTTGCTCAGGGCCTGCTGCTTGCGGCGCTGGGGAAGAAAGAACAGGAAGTACATGACCAGGATCGTCCCGAGCAGGAAGAGAAGGTCGGGGCTGCCGAAATTCATGAGAACACTCCTTAAAGGCCTGCATTGCGAAACGCGGCCAGGAAACGGTTACGAAAGCCGGAAAAAACCCGGCCCACGGCCCTAAAAGTAGCAAGACCTGCTTCGTGCGGCACGCCGCGCCCTCACGGGGCCCCTTACAGCGCCTCATGCGTCCCTCCGGTCCCCCGCATGTCGCGCCGGTGGTTGCACCCGCACCGCGCGCCTGTTACCTTCTGCCCTCCTGCGCCGGTAGCTCAGCTGGATAGAGCAGCGGTTTTCTAAACCGCCG
>CAZKRC010000111.1:0-7913 GCA_964555105.1 uncultured Bifidobacterium sp.
AGGGGCGATGAAAGGCGCGTTGCGCCTGCTGTATCCGCCGCAATGCGTGGCCTGCGGCGCGCCCGTGGTGGCCTCGCGCGTGGGTGGGATCCCCGAAGCCGTGGCCGAAGGGGAGACCGGTTTGCTCGTCGATGTCGACCCCGTGGGCGGCGGCGACTTCGAGCCCCGCGACCCGGATGCGTTCGCGCGCCGCCTCGCCGCCGCGATCACGGAGTTGATGCAGGATCCGCAGCGGCGCGCGGCCTTTGCCGCCGCCGGACGCACGCGCGTCGAACAAAAATTCTCGTGGGAAAGCGTGGCCGCGCAAACCCTGGCGTTTTACAAGGAACTGGTTGCAAGGAACAAGGTGGCGTAACATGGCAGGCAAGAAAAAATCCGCGCGAACACCCGCCGGCGCATCCGCGCCGAAAACCCCCAAGGCGAGCGTCCCGTCCTCCCCGAAAAAGGCCGCCGCCGGTAAATCCGCTGTCGGGAAATCCTCCGTAAAACCGGCCGCCCAGGCTTCCGTCCAGCCTTCCTCCCAGCCTTCAGTCGCGGCGGAAAAATCTGTCGCGAAACCGCTCTCCAAGCCGGTCGCGACCACGGTTGCGCCCGGGCCGGCGTCCTCCCGGGGGGCGTCGGGACAGCGTCCGGCGGCCGCCCCGCCTCCCCCCCTCCTCACGAAAAAAAACTCGTCGCTGGTCACGATCCCGCATGCCCGCGTGACCGCGCACGCGGTCGTGGAGAACATGCGTCCGCTGGTGGAGAACGGGTTATATCCCGCCAAGGCGGTGCTTGGCGACACCGTCACCGTGACGGCCGACATCTTCCGCGACGGCCACGAGAAATGCGAAGCGGATCTTTTGTATCGTCGCTTGGGCGAAGAATCCTGGCGGCGCGCGCCCATGGCGTTCGTGGACAACGACGCCTGGGCCGGTTCCTTCGAGGCCGATGCCTTGGGCGAATGGCAGTTCACCATCGAGGCGCGCACCCGTCACCGCGAGGGATACGCTGTGTACGCCGCCTTCGAGGAACCGTACCATCATCCGCATTACGGTGCATTGCGCGTCGACCCCAGGGCCACGGAGTTCGCGGCGTGGTACGAGATGTTCGCGCGCTCCCAGGGCGCGGATCCGGACAAAAGCGCGACCTTTGACGACATGATCGCGCGTCTCGATTACGTGAAGGACCTCGGCTTCGACACCATTTACCTGCCGCCGATCCATCCGATCGGCCGCACCAACCGCAAGGGCCGCAACAACTCGGTGACGTCGAAACCCGGTGAGCCGGGGTCGCCCTACGCGATTGGCGCATGGCAGGACATCAGCCCCGAGCACGGAGACGGCGGACACAAGGCCGTCGAGCCGGGGCTCGGCACGCTGGCGGATTGTCGCCGCTTCATCGACCGCTGCCGTGAACGGGGCTTCGCGGTCGTGCTCGACTACGCGCTCAACTGCTCGCCGGATCATCCCTGGGCGAAGAATCATCCCGACTGGTACTACCGCGAACCCGACGGAACGATCCGCTACGCCGAAAACCCGCCCAAGCGGTATGAGGACATCTATCCGCTCAACTTCTTCTGCGCCGATCGCGAGAACCTGTGGCGGGAGCTGAAGTCGGTGATTGATTTCTGGATCGACATGGGCGTGACCATCTTCCGCGTCGACAATCCTCATACCAAGCCGTTCGCGTTCTGGGAGTGGATGATCGCCGAGGTCAAGAAGGAGCGGCCCGACGTGATCTTCCTGTCCGAAGCGTTCACGCGGCCCAAGGTGATGCGGCACCTCGCCAAGGCCGGCTTCGATCTGTCGTACACCTACTTCACCTGGCGTGTGACCGCGGCGGAACTACGGGAGTACTGCGAAGAGCTCACGCAGGAAACCGCGTCCTACATGCGCCCCATCTTCTTCGCCACCACGCCCGACATCCTTCCCTGGCACCTGCAGAACGCGTCGCGCGAGATGTTCAAGATCCGCCACGCGCTGGCGTGCACGCTGGTGGGGACCTACGGCATGTACAACGGCTATGAACTGTGCGAGAACGAACCGTTCCCCGGCAAGGAGGAGTACAACGACTCCGAGAAGTACGCCTACAAGGTGCGCGACTGGAACAAGCCGGGGCACATCAAGGATTTCATCCGCACCTTGAACGGCATTCGCGCCGCCCATCCGGCGTTGCATCGCCTCAAGAACCTCCGCTTCCACGACTGCGACAACCCGAACATCCTGGCATACTCCAAGATCGAGGACGACGACCGTTTGCTCTTCGCGGTCAACCTTGACCCCTTGAACACGCAGGCGGGGTGGGTGAACATCGACAAGGCCGCGCTGGGGCTTGAGGGTGAGAACATCTTCGGTGTGCATGACCTGCTCACCGGCGAAAGTTATGCGTGGGGCGACCGCAACTACGTGGAGCTGAACCCCTTCAAGGACGTGCTGCACGTGTTCGAGGTGACGACCTTTTAACGGTATTTTTCAGGAAGTGTTTTCCGGGGGTGACGAGGCCGCCTCCGCGGCCTCGGGGTCTTGCGCCCGGATGCGGGCGCGGTGATCTCATGACCGACACGAGTGCTCGAGACGCGCGAGAGTATTTAACCTCAGGGGTTGTCAAAGGGCGTTCACAACCGGCTTGGGGGCCTTCATGACCGGATTGGGGCCGTGGCCCACAAGCCCCCACCCCCAAACCGTGCAGAAACATACCTGAAGCCGCGATTCTTGTGCTCCCGCAACCGGATCGCAACCCGTGCGCGCACGGCCCGTGTATATTTAAGCCACACACAGGCCACCCTCATAACCCCACCCGCCATGCCTTCCGAACTCCGCATCGATTGCCCCTGCTGCAATGCCACACTCGTCATTGACCGCGATACGGGCCTGGTATTGCACGCCACGGCGCACAAGGAAGCGCCTCCCACTCTGGAAAGCTTCATGAAGAACGAGGCGGGCCGTGCCAGGGACCTGGAAGAGAAGTTCGCGGAAGCCCGGCGGATCGAGGACGGACGCAAGGCCGCGCTCGAGAAGAAGTTCGAATGGGCGAAGCGGAACGCCGATAAATTGCCTGATCCCAAGCCCGGCATTCACTGGGATTAGGAGTGTTCATGCCCGACGCAGGCATTGCCTTTGAAATCATCCGCACGGTGACCCGCACCATCATGGAGTCACGTGACATCCAGCCGGCGCTGGATGCGGTCACGCGCCTGATCTCCGAAAAAATGCGGGTGCAGGTGTGCTCCCTTTATCTCTTCGACGCCGCGTCCGGTCGCTTGCGGTTGGCGGCAGGGCACGGCCTCAACCGCGGGGCGCTGGCCGAGGTGTCCCTCGGTACCGAGGAAGGCTTGACGGGTGCGGTGTACTCCACGGGTGAGATCATCAACATCGCGTACCCGGAACGCGACCGGCGCTTCAAGCTCATCCCCGGACTGGGCGAAGAAAACCTCGCGAGCTTCCTGGGGATTCCCATCGCGCCGGGCATGGCCTCTGGTGCCGGCGTCCTGATCCTGCAGGGTGGGGAGCCCGTGCCTTTCGGCACGACGGTGGAGGATCTGGCCTATACATTGGCCGCGCAGCTGGCGACGTTGCTGGAAAGCCGGCAGCCCGTCAACCGCCCGGTTCGCAGCGAGGGCAGCGGTCCCGTCGCGGCCGCCAGGATCGCCGCGCCTCCCTTCGTGCGGGCCCAGACGGCCTTCGGCGGTGTGGCCGACGGCATCGTCACGCTCCTGCAGACGCAGCAGGTGTGGGACACGGTGTTCTTCAGCGAAAGCGACGACCCCGAAGGCGAATTGCGGTTGCTGGAGCGGGGGCTGGAGCGTGCACGCGAGGAGTCCCGCCGCTTGCGGCAGCGCGCGGGCGAGATCTTCGCGGAGATCGACGCACGCATCTTCGAGACGCACGAGCAGTTCCTTGCCGACGAGGATTACCTCGGCATGATCCGTGCGCACATCCGGGAAAAGCGCACGACGGCCGTATTCGCCGTGAAGCTCGCCACGCGCGAGATGGCGCGCCTGTTTCAGGAATCGGGCGTGCCCATGCTGGCGTCCCGCGCGGCCGACCTCCGCGATGTGGGCCTTCGCCTTCTCAATGCGTTGGGAGAGGCCCCTCACCGCATCGAGCCGCGGAGCGGCGGCGAGCAGGAGCAGGGGGTGATCGTCGCCGCGCTGGAATTGCTCCCGTCAGACCTGGTCTATCTGCAGTCCCGTAAAATCCTGGGGATCCTGTGTGAATCCGGAGGCAGTACGTCGCATGCGGCGATCCTGGCGCGTTCCCTCGACATCCCGTGCTTCATCGGCATTCCCGGCCTGACACGGTTTTTGACCTCGGGCACGCGCGTCATTCTCGACGGCAATTCGGGGCTGGTCTACATCCGGCCCGACGCCCACGTGGTGCGTGAATATCAACGCCTGATGTCCGTCGCGCGCGCCCGACCGGCGATGAGCGTGCGCGACGGCATCGACCGCACCCGCGACGGTCATGCCGTGCAGATTTCGGGAAACGTTTCGTTGCTGTCGGACCTGAACCTGATGCGCCGGTTCTCCATCCGGAGCGTCGGGCTTTACCGCTCCGAGTTCTTCTTCATGATCCGCAACTCCTTTCCGGACGAAGACACGCAGTTCGCGGTGTATCGTCAGGTGATGGAGCGGTGCGGATCGTTCGGCGTGACATTCCGCCTGCTGGATGTGGGCGGTGACAAGCCCCTGAAGTACTTCGATTGGGGGCGTGAAGAGAACCCCAGTCTCGGCTGGCGCTCGATCCGCATGCTGCTCCAGCGTCCGGAAATCCTGACGCCGCACCTGAGGGCCTTGCTGCGCGCGGCGCAATTGGGGGACATGCGCCTCGTTCTTCCCATGATCTCCACGCTGCACGAATTGCGCGAACTCAAGACGCTGTTGCAGGCCTCCGCCCGGGAGCTCGAGCGCGAGAAGGGCAAGCCCGTGCGCATCCCGCCGGTCGGCATCATGATCGAGATCCCGTCCACCGTGATCCAGGTCGAAGCCTTCCTTGCGGAATCGGACTTTCTGTGTCTGGGCACCAACGATCTCATCCAGTACCTGTTCGCGATCGACCGGGGCAACGCGCGCGTGGCGGAGTACCACCATCCGTTCCATCCGGCTTTTCTCCACGCGCTCAAGCGCGTTTCCGATGCGGCCCGCGCGGTCGGCAAGCCGGTGACGGTGTGCGGGGAAATGGCGGGCGATCCCCTGGCCATCCCCATTCTGCTCGGGCTGGGCCTGAGCGCGCTCAGCATCGCGCCGGGCTCGGCGGATGCCGTGCGCGCCACGCTGCAGCGCGTCGACATGGCCGACTGTCGCGATCTGGTCGATCGCCTGCTGACGCTGTCCTCCGCCGACGACATTCGGGCGGCCGCGGAAGACTTCCTGGAACGCCGGCCGCCGCTTCCGCTGGCCGGATAGGCGGCGGTTCCCCGGCGCGGCCGGTTCCGGCAGACCCGGTGACGCGGCCCGCGGGAGGGATCCGTAGCGTCACCCGGCCAGCCTCCGAAACACCGTTTTTTTGAACCGGCCGCGTTCGCTCCGCCTCCTCCGTACCTACTTTTTTTTCATGCGCTTCATTAAAATGCACGGCACCGGGAATGATTACGTCTACGTGGACACGCGGCTGGAGAAGGTCGACGATCCCGTGGCGCTGGCACAAAAGGTGGCGCACCGGCATTTCGGCGTCGGCGGCGACGGGCTGATCCTCATCAAGCCCCGGGACGATGCCGACGGGGAAATGGACATGTACAACGCCGACGGCTCGCGTTCGGAGATGTGCGGCAACGGCATCCGCTGCGTCGCGAAGTACGTGCACGACACGTACGCACGGGGCCAGGACGAGTTGAAGTTGATGACCGGTGCGGGATGGCGCACGGCGCGCATCCGTGATCGCGACGCCGCTGGAAACGCGACGTCGGTACGGATCGACATGGGCGCGCCGGTATTCGAGGGCCTGAAAATCCCGACCACGATCGACGCCCCCACGGTGCTGCGCCGCACGCTGCAGGCGGGCGACCGGACCTTCGAGTTCTCTTCGGTATCAATGGGGAATCCGCACTGCGTAATCTACGTCGACGACGTACGGAACTTTCCCGTGCACGTTTATGGACCGCTCATCGAAAACCATGAACTGTTTCCGCGCCGGGTCAACGTGGAGTTCGTGCAAATCGTGTCGCCGGGCGAAGTGATCCAGCGCACGTGGGAGCGCGGGTCGGGTGAAACGTGGGCGTGCGGGACGGGTGCCTCCGCGGTGGCCGCCGTGGGACGCACGCTCCGGATGACCGGGGAATGTCTCACCATCCATCTGACCGGCGGCGACCTGCTGCTGGAGTACGACGGAAGCGGTGCGGTCCTGATGACGGGCAATGCGGTGGAAACGTTTCGCGGAGAGCTCGCCGCCTAGATGACGCCGGGCTGGGTGTTTTCGTCCGGGTGGTTTCTAAATTTCAGACGTTCCGCGCTTCAGGGTGACGGAACCGGACGAGGCGGACCGTACCCGCAGCAAAGACGGTCTGGTACACCTCAACAGGAGTTTCCACATGTCCTGGTCCTGGATCATCCTCTTCATCGCCGGTTTGTTCGAAGTCGCGTGGGCCGTCGGCTTGCGCTCCACCCAGGGTTTCACCAAACCCGTGCCGTCCCTGATCGTGGGAGCCGCCATCGTGGCCAGCATGTACCTGCTCGCGGTCGCGCAGCGCACGCTTCCCATCGCCGTGGCCTATGCCGTGTGGGTGGGCATCGGCGTGGCGGGCACGGCGCTCGTGAGTTCCTTCATCCTGCACGAGCCCTTGCGTCCCGCACAGTGGGGCTTCATCATTCTGCTGCTGGTGTCCGTGGCCGGTCTCAAGATCACCACCTGACCCGGATCCGGTGTGCGGATCGGCAGGCCGAACCGCCCCGACGGCCGCAACACCGGCCGCAACACCGGCACGAAAGCGGTTCGGCCCGCAATGCTAACTTTTGTCCGTATGTGTTCGCTTCCCCACGGCGCTTGCGGAATGCGACGACAGCGACTTCAGGAACCCACCACCCGTTTCCCCGGCACTTTCCATGATGCAGCCTCCTCCGAATCCCCACGACCCCGAAAAGATCCTCTCCGACGCGATCGACCTGATCGTCGATGAGCGTGAGGAAGAGGCCGAACGGCTGTTGACGGCCTTCACGGGAGCGCTCAAGGCCGCCATGAACGGCACCGAGGCCGACGCGCAGCGCTACTACCTGTGGGGCCGCGCGCTTGAATTGCAGGACGAGTGGGAGCAGGCGTTGCTTCGTTTTGAAAGCGCGCTCAATCTTGTTCCCGATCATGAGCCGTCCCTTTGGGAAACGGTCACGATCCTGATGGACGAACTCGACCGGCCCGAAAGCGCGAAGACCTTGCTCGAAGGACGCTTGCTCAAACTCCAACCCGATCACCCCGACTATCGTGAGGCGCTGGCTTCGGCCGAAGCTCTGATCCGTCGCCGAGACGGCCGTCCGCTCAAACCGTGGAAGGCCGGAGAGGTGGACGCCGGGGAGGATACCGAGGGGGAGGACGGCGACCCGACGGAAGGAAAGGCCGGAACGCCCGTTTCGTGATGTCCCGACAGCCTGTTACTGCTTGAGGCGCGCATGACCGGCCGCGTGTAGCCGCGCACGCGAGTGCGGAGCACAATCCAGGCAAGTTTATGGGGGGGAAGCCGCGCCTTCGAGAGGTCGTCTCCCTGTCAATCGGCGCGGCGGTTCACGGAGTCGTCGGATGCATCGTCGTCATCGTCTGACTCGTCATCTTCGTCCGACTCGTCGTCATCGTCATCCTCTTCGTCCGATTCGTCGTCATCGTCATCCTCTTCGTCCGATTCGTCGTCGTCGTCCGACTCGTCGTCTTCTTCGTCCGATTCGTCATCGTCTGACTCGTCATCTTCGTCCGACTCGTCATCATCGTCTGACTCGTCGTCATCGTCCGACT
>CAZKRC010000112.1:0-7849 GCA_964555105.1 uncultured Bifidobacterium sp.
CCGAAAGGACGGAAAGGACTCTTATCACCCCGTCCGTTTTTTAGGGGTCACGCCAACTTGTCTGAAAGTATGCCCGTGTTGCCGGATGACAAGAAAAAGCTGCTGCTCAGCTTTGGAACACGCCTGGAATCCCTGATTTACCAGCGCTACCGCTCCAAGGACCAGTTTCTGGCCGTATCCGGTTTCTATAAAGCCAATTTGCACAGCATCATCACGGGTAAAAGCGACCCGCAATTGTCCACGCTCTACCGTCTGGCGAAGGCCCTCGACCTGACTTTGGGAGAATTGGTGCTCTCCCTCGGGGCGGAATCCGATGCCGAAACGACGCAAAGCGAACACATGGCAGCAGCCGTCTCTCCGGCGCTCCCTCCTCCCGTTTCCTGAGCCCCCTGACGCCCTTCTGACGCCCCCGGGTCATTCCTGATTGAAACGGTTCCCGAAAAGTTTCTCCACGGCGGCCATCGCCTCCGCCTCGTCGGGTCCTTCCGCCTCGACCACGATCTCGGCACCATATTCCGCGGCCAGCAGCATGATGTTCATGATGCTTTTCGCATTGGCACGAATGTCGCCTTTGACGAAGGATATGTTGCTTTTGAAGCGGGTGCACGTTTCCACCACCGCGGCGGCGGGGCGCGCATGTATGCCCGCTTCATTGGTGACCTTGAGTGTCTTGCTGATCATGCGGATTCCTTTCGGGGTCCCTGTTCCTCTGTGAGTCGAATCGTCCCGGGTGATGGGGTTTCCGGAACCGCTTCCCCTTTTTCGTCAAAACGCAGGCTCACCGCGTAGCGGGCTTCTTCGCCCTCCGCAAGGTCCACGTCCCACACCAACGCGATGACGGTGCCTTGGTAAACCCGCTCGTAACCGCCTTCGCTCTGGCTGACGGTTTCGATGGCGTCACGCCACAAGGCCGCGGGAGCGTGGCTTTCCGGCGCGGCGGAAACCACCGCCTCGAACTTGAGCCATTCATCGACGACGCGTACCGCGGTGTCTCCGGGCATGACGCCGCGCGAGGCCAGGATGTCCTGTCGGGGCGTCCCGTCGGAATCCCGCCATTGAAGATACCGGTCATGCGCATTGCCTGCCAGAAGACAGAACAGGGTTTCCACCACGAAGCGGGCGCGCACCGCCGCATTCCGGGCCCGCACGGTCCACGTCACCGTGAGGCGGTCACCGTCGAGGGCGGGAGCATAGGTTTTGGTCACCTCAAGAGAACCCTCTCCGTACGCCGCCCGGGCGTCAAAACGGATCTGCGGCCCCTGCGCACGCGACTGGAACACCGGAGGCGTGAACCGCAAGGTCGCGGCGGGCTCGAATGATTGCCGGCGATACGTCTCAAAAGATGTATCCGGCGGCAGGAGCCATTCGGCACAGGTTTCCCGCACGCGCCGGTCGTAAATCAGATATGCGTCCAGTCCCTCTTCCTTGGCCGCGATCTGGTCTTCAAGCTTGGTCCCTCCGCCCGGACCCGTGACGACGTTTTCATGATACGCTTCGCGACGACGCGTGAGCGTATCGCACAGGTTCAGGCCCGTGCGCTTGAACCAGAACTGGTCGATCGCCCCGCCGGCCGTGAACGCCAGCAACTGTGTCGGCGTATGCAGGAAATACTCGACATGACCGTCGTAATTCCAGTCGGTCGCTTCCCACACGGCCGGCTCCCGCGCCAGCAACCGCGTGTCCAGAATGCGCTGGGCCGCGATCAGATGATGATAGAGGCCGAAACGCAGGTGGGGCAGATACAGGCCTCCGAACACGCCGTGCCAATAAGCGCAGTTGCACTGTGCCTGCCATACGTGGTCGCGGGCGCGGGTCGTCGCGTCGTCCGGAAGGCCGCTGCGTTCAAGCTCCCGCGAGAGGCGCAAGGCCTGCTTGTGCATGCGGTTGCTCTCGGGATACTTGACCAGGAAGTTGCGCCAGAACGTGCCGCGGACGAAGCGTTCGGCATCCTCGTGCCGGCCCGCCTCACCGAGAATGCGGCGCGCCTCCCGGAGGCGGGGGATGTTCCCAGGGTCGTGCGCCCACACCATCATCTCGCCGTACGACGCGGGAGGGAGGTACACCAGTCCCAGGCTTTCCCCTTCATCCACGCCTTCGCTGAGGGGACGCACGGCGAAGGTCGCGGGCTCCGCTTCCATGGCCGAAAAGAAACGGTCGAGCCAGCCGTACGTGTACACGGTGTCGAAGGTTTCCGGCCAGTCGCCGAACTTCTCCCCGTCGTCACCGAAGACGACCTGCACGCGCGTCCCGCGCCCCACCCTGCGGTGGTCCTCGTCGAGGGCCCGCAGCATGCCCACCACATCCTCCACCGACCGGAAGGGAATGGTGTCGCGCACCGCGTCGTGAATGGGAAGCAGCTTGAGCGCCCGTCCCTGGTCCTCGGTTTCGAAATAGCCGCTGAGCTCGGCGTCGGTTTTGCCCACCATCTTGAAATGGCTGCCGTCAAGCACCACGTATTCGATGCCGGCGTCGGCGATGGAGGAAACCAGTGAAGGCTCCCAGACGCGCTCCGCCAGCCACATGCCGCGCGGCGTGACGCCGAACAACGTTTCGATGCGACGACTGAGCGCCGCCACCTGTCCGTGCCGATCGGATTCGGAAAGCATCGGCAGGATGGGTTCGTAATAACCGCCGCCGAGAATTTCGAGCCGCCCCTCCGCCACGAGCGCACGCACGTCGTGCAGGTATTCGGGGTGATGCGCTTCCAGCCAGTCGAGCAGGATGCCGGTGTAGTGTATGCTGAGACGCACGCCCGGGTGCGTTTTCAGGACTTCGAGAAACGGCTTGTACGCGCGTTGGTAGGCACGTTCGAAGATGAAGTCGAAGTTACCCACCGGCTGGTGATTGTGGACGGCCCAGAGAAGGTGGATCATGGGGATAAACTAGGAATTCGGGGTGGGGAACCAGGAATGAGGCCCGCACGTTCGCGGCTGCGGGCCCTTCAGAAAAGGTCGACGTTCACGTCCAGCCCTTTGCGCCGCATGTCGCGGAACAGGGAGTCGGCGCTGCGCAAGGTGGAGGCGAGGTCCCGGTGCAGCGTGGTGTCGTTCAGCAGGGCGCCCGCCGTGCCCTTCCCTTCGTTGAGTTTGGTGAGTATGTCCTCCAGGTGGCGCGCGGCGTTCTCCCCACGTTCGGTCAAGGCGCGCGCCTGCCGGGCCGCGGCGGCTCCGTCGAGCACCAGTTGATCGAGCCGCGGCTCCTGCTTCCTGACGAAGGTTTCCACCTCGCGCCCCGCCGCCCGGAAGGACGCCATGCCTTCGCGGAGCGGAGGATCGATGTCGGCCGCCAGGCGCTCAAGGCGGGCGGCGACGTTTTCCGCCGCTGTCAGCAGGGCGTTGACGCGGGACGCGAATTCGGGACGTCCCACCGTGCTGTCCACCGCGCTCCGGATGGAGCGCACCAGCAGATCGGCCTCGACGATGGCTTCACCGGCCGCGCCCATCGCTTCGGCGATGCCGGCGTCGAGACGGCCTTCGAAGGTATCCCCGGGGACGGCATCCGCGGCGGCCTCACTCCCGGGCGCGGCGGCCTCGCTCATGAGGATCCCCAGTTGACGCTCCCCCATCAGGCCGATGTTCTGGATGCGGATTTCGGAACCCCGGGGCAGGCGGATCCCCCGTTCGATCTCAAAGGCGACGCGGACACCGCGTCCCTCAAGAGTGATCGCGGTCACCCGCCCCGCCTTCACGCCGTTCACCTTGACGGGGTCGCCCGTTTGCAAGGTCGATACCTGGGCGAAGCGCGCGTAATACGTATCCATCGCCCGACCGGGAACGGTTTCCTTGAGGAAATAGATTCCGAAGACGAGGACCACCAACGCCCCGAGGACGAAGGCACCGACCGTTATGTTTTGGGTACGGGGAGACATGGGGGTAAGTTAAGAATTAAGAATGGGGAATTAAGAATGGGGCATTGGAAAGCCGGGAGGACTCCGGGGTTGTTTCTCCACTGATCGTTTTGCGGCAACCAGTGATACGCCGTTCTGCTGGCATACCGCCGCTTCGGATGACATGCTGTTCCGCTGTAAGTTGTTGGCTGTCCGCTGCCCGCTGTCGGCTGTCCACTGTCAGCTGTCAGCTGTCAGCTTACTCGTGCACCTCGTTCCCCAGACGCGTGACCCCTTCCGGCTTCGCCTTTTCCTTCATCGTCTCGATGAGCTTCTCGTTGAACAGGTGGGCGGCATCCACGCCGTTCATCTTGAGCAGCATGTTCATGGCGATGACTTCGGAGATCACGGTGATGTTTTTACCGGGGGAAATGGGAATGATCACCTTGGGGACCGGTACCCCGATCATCTCGGTGGTGATCTGGTCAAGTCCGGTGCGGTCATAATTTTCACCGTCCACCCAGCGCTGCAGCTCGACCACCACTTCGACCTTTTTCACGTTGCGGATGGCGCGGATGCCGAACAGCTTTCCCACGTCCACGATGCCGACGCCGCGAATCTCCATGTGATGGCCCAGGATCTTGTTGCCCTTGCCGATGATGGAGCGTCCCTTGCGCGTGAGGTTGACGATGTCGTCGGCCACGAGGCGGTGACCGCGTTCGACGAGGTCGAGCACGCACTCGCTCTTGCCCACGCCGCTTTCGCCGATATACAGCATGCCGACCCCGTACACGTCCACCAGCGAGGCGTGCACCGAGCAATACGGCGCGAACCAGTCCTCGAGGATGTCTTGCACTTCCGTGCAGAAATCGAGCGTTTCGCGGGCGGTGGAAAAGATCGGAACGTTCTGCTCACGGCACAGTTCGAGCAACTCCTCGTGGGGGCTGGCGTTGTGCGTCAGCACCCACAGCGGGGAACGGAATTCGCGCAGCCGTTCAAAGATCTCGCGACGTTTCGCAGGCCCGGCGGCCTCCAGGAAAAACCATTCGGTGGTGCCGATGATCTGAACACGCTGGTAGCTGAACACCTCGGTGAAACCGGCCAGTGCGAGCCCGGGACGGTGCAAGCTGGATTCGATGATTTCCGTGGTCAACGCGGTTTCGGGCGTCCGCAAGGCCAGTGAGAGTTCCTCGCGGAACTGCACGAAAAAGTCCCTCACGGGGAGGGACCTTTTACGGTGGATGTCGAGTCTGGTGAAATCCATGCTTTCGGGCATGAGCCTCCGGAGGGTTGGAAGAAACCGGAAACCGCACGCGCGGTTTCCGGGTGGCCTCGTCAGGCGAGGGCGTTCACCAAGGTTCCTCCCTGGTGGGTCTTGAGCTTCCCGTTTTCCTTTTTGAGCTGACGCTCAAGCTTGTCAAGCATCATCTCGATGGCCTTTCCCATCGTTCCTTCCTCGGCGCGTGCCACCACCGACTTGTCGCGGATCCTGACGACCGCCTCCGCGCGCGGCGCGGCGGCCTGCCCGGCGTCGAGGATGTAGTGAACGCTCGCGAGGGAGTCGTTGAACCTCGCAAGCCGCTCCGCGTTTTCCACAAGATTCCGGTGAAGGGTCCGTGACGCATGGTAGTGCCGTGCCGTGATCTGGATTTTCATCGAGGAGCTCCTTTCGGTGGGGCTGTCAGCCGCCCTTAATCTACTCCTTCGACGTCTTGGAAAACCCTCAAAACCACCGAAACGGGTTTTTGGACGGATCAGTATTTTTTGCGCAAGCGCGCGGGCAGAATCTCCAGCTGGTCGCGGTATTTGGCGACGGTCCGGCGTGCCACGTCGATTCCGCGCGATTTGAGGATTTCCACGATTTTCTGGTCGCTCAAGGGACTTTTCGGATCCTCATCCGCGATCAACCGCTTGATTTCGTCGCGCGCCGCCACCGAGGAGACCTCCGTACCGTCGCTTTGCGTCACCCCGGCCGAAAAGAAAAACTTGAGTTCGAAAATGCCGTGGGGCGTCTGCACGTATTTCCCGTTGGTCACGCGACTCACCGTGGAAATGTGCATGCCGATTTTATCCGCCACCTGCTGCAGGATCAGGGGGCGGAGGTGGGCCGGTCCCGAGCGGAAAAATTCGGGCTGGCTTTCCAGAATGGCATGCATCACCTTGAGCATGGTGGATTTGCGCTGTTCGATCGCGCGGATGAGCCATGTGGCGGCGTTGAGCTTGCCCCGCACGTACTTCTTTTCGTCCGCGCTCGCGCGACTTCCCTTCCGCAGCAGGTTCGCGTAGGCGCGCGAAACGCGCAGCGACGGAACGGTGCGGTCGTTCAGCATCATGACGAGTTCCCCGTCGATCTCCTCCACGATGAGATCGGGGATGACCGCGACCGCGGTCGTCGACGCCAGCAGGCGCCCGGGGTGCGGTTCCAGCGTGCCGATTTCCCGCACGGCCGCCTGCACCTGCTCCGGCGTGGAATCGAGCTGCTTGGCGAGCGCCGCGATCTTCAGGCGCTCGAGCAGCGGGAACTGCTCCTCGACGATGCGACGCGCGAGCGGCGAGATCCTGTCGGTGCGACGCATCTGGAGGAGCAGGCACTCCTGCAGGTCGCGCGCGCCGATCCCCGGTGGATCGAACGATTGCAGCACGTGCAGCGCTTCGCGTACCACGCCCTCCGCTTCCGCGACGTCCAGGCGGCCCTCGATCAGGGCCACGATCTGCCGATGCCGCGGGTCGGATTCCTCGACCAACGTCACTCCGCCCGTGGCGGGCTCCGCGTCTCCACCGCCTGCTTCCCTCTCCGGAGCGGGCTCTTCCTGCTTGCCTTTCAAGCCCGGGCCTTCCGTGTCCCGGGGCACGGGCTCCGCGACCAGCCAGCCGCGGTCATCGAGACTGTAGATGAGGTATTCGACCAGCTCGCGCACCTCGGTATCCAGCTCGCGATCCTTGAGCTGCTCCAGCAGGTGATCCTGCAACGACACGTCGTAAACCGGAGTGCGCTCGAACAGTTCCTCGGGCGCTTCGTGTTCTTCGTTGCGGCCTTCGGACGGGTCGAAACCGTCCTCGAGATAGCTTTCCCAGTCGATTTCATCGTTGGCGACCTGCGGGGATTCCGAAGGGATCGCGTCCAGCGCGGGATCGTAATCCTCCGCGGTCAGTCCGGTGGCATCGGGGCCGGATTCTTCTTCCGCCGTGCCGGCGGGAGCGGCATCGGGCGCTTCCGGCACGGTCACATCCTCCCCCCCCTCTTCCACGACGGCCAGCGGTTCGTCCTCCTCGCCGTCCTCCAGCGTTTCCAGCAGCGGGTTGGTTTCCAGTTCCTGCTTGACCGCCATTTCCAGTTCGAGCGAGTTCATCTGCAGCAACTGCAACGACTGGATCATCTGGGGCGAGAGCCGTTGCTCCAACCCCATGTTCATGCCGAGTTCGAATCCGAGATTCATGCGTCCGTACCTCAGCCGAGCGAGAACGATTTGCCCAGATAAATACGACGGGCTTCCTCGTCCTGCGCCAGATGCGCGGCGGAGCCTTCGACCAGGACCCGACCTTCGAACATGATGTAGGCGCGGTTGGTGGTGGCGAGGGTTTCGCGCACGCTGTGATCGGTGATCAGGATGCCCATGCCGCGATCGCGCAGGGTGAAGATGACCGACTGGATGTCCTCCACCGCGATGGGATCGATGCCGGCGAAGGGTTCATCCAGCAACAGGAAGTCGGGACGCGTGGTCAGCGCCCGCGCGATTTCCAGGCGGCGGCGTTCGCCGCCCGACAACGTGTAAGCGCGGCTCTTCCGAAGCCGGGCGATCTTGAACTCCTCCATGAGACGATCGGCTTCCTCGCGACGCGCGCGACGGTCGAGCCCGGTCCGGGTCTCGAGCACCGCGAGCAGGTTCTGTTCCACCGTGAGTTTGCGGAACACCGAGCTTTCCTGCGGGAGATAACCGATGCCGAGGCGCGCGCGCTTGTACATCGGCAGGCGCGAAACATCGGCATCGTCCACCAGCACGCGGCCCGCATCGCTGCGCACCA
>CAZKRC010000113.1:0-7616 GCA_964555105.1 uncultured Bifidobacterium sp.
CCGTCACCCCACCCGTTCTATGGCTTCCGCACGGAAACAACCAGGCCAACGTGTCCGTGTCGCCCACGCAACCCGTCTACCTCCGTTCGGGGGTGTTCAAGGGGCAGATGCTGGCGGGTGACAACAACATGGGAACCTTGCAACGCTACTTCCTGGAGCGGGTCCAGGGTGAATACCAAGGGGCGGTCTTCCGCTTCTCGGGAGGCTTGCGGGCCGCGGCCCACCGTATCGTCGTGGGGCCGGACAACGCGCTGTACATCGGAGGCATCGGCGCCACGGGTTCGGAGTGGGGCGGCTGGGCGTGGAGCAACCGTCAGCACGGTCTGCAGCGCATGCAGGAAAACGGAACACCGTTCTTCGATGTCGTCGCCGTCCGTTCCACGGGGCCGGCCACGTTCGAACTCGACTTCACGGAGCCCGTCACCTCCGTGTCATCGGCCAACTTTCCGCAAGCCCAGCAGTGGGGGTATACGCCCACCCTCGCTTACGGCCAGGGCAAGGGCACCACGCAAAATCTGACCGTTCAATCCGTGATGCTGAGCGAGGACAAAAAAACCGTCACCGTCACGCTGCCGGGGCTCACCTTGTCGAATGTCGTTCACTTGCGTTGGTCCGGGATCACGTCGGAGTCGGGACGTCCCTTGTTGACCGATCGCATGTGGTACACGCTGAACGCCTTCGGACCCGGGGAGATCGTGTCCGTGCGGCAGGCACCCGCGCAGCGCCTGAACCTGACGGGCGCGAAAGCCCTCCCCGACGGCCGCATCGAGCTCGGGTTCGCGCCCGAAGGCGTGCGTTCCGTCGTGACGATCCACGACGTGCGCGGAACCGTGCTGGAAACCGTGGACACGCGTGTCGCCGCACCGGGCGTCGTCGTATCCAGGCGCGCTTATCGCCCCGGTGTCTACGTGGTGAGCGCGCGTCATGGGACGCAACACAGTACCCATAAAGTCACGGTGTTTTGAGTCACGGCATTGAAAGGCGTCGCATGTTTGCTTTCCTGACCCGCACGGCCGCAGCCGGCCTGTTGTTGGCGTTCGTTCCCGGCGCCTCGGCGCAACTGGCCCCCGGTGTCAATCTCCCGCCCCCCGACAGCGCGGGCTGGATCAAGATCTTCCGGGGCGTGCAGGACACCGGGAACTTCTACCGCTACATGGGCAGCACGCGCGTGGTGCCTTCCCAGCACAAGCAGCATTTCCTCGGGCCGAATCCCGCCAGCCCGTCCGCGCCTTTCTCCGTTTTGGGAGGCGACACCATACGCTCTTCCGGTACTCCCAATGGACACCTGATTTTCAAGCAGCCCCTGTCGCATTACCGCGTCAGTTACCAGCTGAAATGGCCCGGCAACGTGGGCAACGCGGGATTGTTGATGAAAGTGCAGGAGAACGACACGGCGCAAAGCCAGGGGTTTCCGCGCTCCGTCGAAGCGCAGGGCGACCCGACGCAAGGAGTCGGACAGATCTGGGCCCTGGGCAGCATTCGCCAAGGAAACGCAATGGTCAACGGAGGGACGTGGGTCACGCTGCGGGCTTCCACATTCAATCATCCGGCGGGTTGGTGCACGGGCTCGGAGCTGGCCGCCCGTTATGATTCGACCCAACCCGAGATCCATTGGGGCGGGGGGGGAGACCCGTGCGGCAACCTGATCGTGGGCGCACCGGGGTGGCAGCAGCCGCGTCCCCCGGCATTGCACACCGGCAGTAGCTGGCGCAACAACACCGACTGGGTGACCGTCGAGGTTGAAACGCATGGTCATGGCACCACCACGCACTTTGTCGACGGACAGGTCGTGATGAGGTATCACAGCCCGCGCATCGCGCCGCGCGACCAGCCGGATGCGGTGATCAAGTACCTGACCTCCGGGTTGATGGCCTGGCAGTCGGAGGGATCCAACGTTTATTACCGCGATCTGAAGGTTCAACTCTTTCCCGAAGACCCCCTGTACGCCACACTGTATCCGGCCTCGTTGCGGGAAAGCGCCGCACAGGGGGACACGCGGACCAGCCTGGGGCCGACGTTGCGGTTTGAACGTGGGGCTCCCGTGATCGTGCTGCCGTCCGGGAAAATCGTGTCGCCGGAAGGAAGAACGCGCCGGGACGGCGCGGGTGTCGGAGATCGTCCTTGATGCCGTACGGCGCATGTGATTGTGTGGAGTGGCCGGGAATTCACAGGAGGGGTGAAATGGTGAAAAGCACTACGAGGACATGGAAGCGGAGCGGGATGATCGCGGCCGCGCTTTTGGCGGGAGTATTTTCCGTTTCCGAAATCGCGGCGCGATCAACGCCGTTGGGAAACGCGACGTTCGGGACGGCCACCAGTGGTGGTGGCGCCAACGGCGTGATCAGCCCCAGCGGCCCGGGTGTGCATCCCGGCTATAATCTGGTGTCTTTCCGGAATGCCATTCACTCGAGTTGGCGTTTCGGTGGCATGGACTGGCTTTCTGACGGTCGTATGGTCGTCGTGATCTGGGGGAACGACCTCTCCTTGCAAACCGGCGGCGGCCATCAGGCCAATGGGGTTTACGGCGACGTCGGGCTTGCGGTGCCCAATGGCGGTGGCCCAGGCTGGATGAACGTCATCAGCAATGTGACGGGGACTTCGGGGATCACCCCGGCCGACACCATGCGGATTTACAGCGGATTGTGGGAGCCTCTCGGCCTGCACGTGGGCCGCAGCGGCAACGTGGCCACCGATACCATCTGGGTGATGACCAAGACGGGCCTTCTGCGCTTTATCGGCCTGGGCCCGTACACCAATGGCGTCAACCCGATCAAGAACGTGCGGACGTGCTACACACGCACGTGCGCGGCGGACTCCGTGTCGCCAGGCGTTTACAAGAGTTTTACCACACACACGCCCAACAACTATTCCAATCTGACCACCCGCCGGTGGCATCACTTCAACTACGGTCTTGTGCGTGGCACCGACGGAGCCTTCTATGCCGGTACCGGCGTGCAGTACGACAACGGCCGGGACCGCTATGAGCAGGGGCGCGACCGCTGTGCCGTGGTCAAAATGAATCCGGCCGACAGCACGGTGCAGGTGGTGGCGGGCGGCTTGCGCTCCCCCAACGGTTTCGTGGTGGGCCCGGAAGGCGAGATTTTCTTCTCCGAAATCCAGGGCAATTACAACCCGGCCAACTCCATCAAAAACTACCGGCCGGGGCGCTTCTACGGTTTCCGGTGCGATTCGTTGCAGCCTTATGGACACATGATGGGAATCAGGGAATCGTTCCCGGCCGTGTCCCTGAATCAGGGCGGCTCCGCCAACACCGACATCGCCAATAATCCGGCGGGATTGGTGTACCTCAAATCCGGTCCGTACGCCGGGCAGCTGTTGTATGGCGACGTGACCTTCGGAGGCATTCAACGCGTCTTTCTCGAGAAGATCAATGGGGAGTGGCAGGGGGCGGCGATGCTGTTCTCCGCGGGTTTCCATTCCGGCATCGGGCGACTCCTGCTCGGTCCCGACGGTTCGATCTATGCCGGCGGCCAGTCGGGCGGCACGGCGCAGGCCTCGGGCAACTGGTGCTGGGGTGGCGGCAGCGGCAACGACGTGGGCGCCTTGTCGGCGGATCGCGTCAATGGAAACTGCAACGTCCAGTACGACTTCCTGAAGCTGGTCCCGAAAGACACGGTGGTCTTCGACCTGCTGGCCGTCCGCGCCCGCGTGAACGGCTTCGAACTCGAGTTCACCAAGAAAGTGGGACCGTCGGCCGCCATTGCCTCCAACTACGCCCTGCGGACCTGGACGAACAATCTCAGCAGCCAAACCTACGGCGGCGGCAGCCAGCAGGGAAACACGACGGTCTCCGTGAGCAACGTGCGCATCAGCCCCGACTCGCTGCGCGTGTTCCTGGAAGTGGCGTCCATGCCCGCCGCATCGGTGCGTCCCAACCCTCCGGCCGCGACGGCACCGACCGGAAGCGCGCCGGCCGGCGGAGGCAGCTCCCGCGTGGTGCTGATCCGCGGCACGGGCATACTGTCCGCGGATGGCTCGGCCCCTTGGGGTGAGCCGGTGACGGCGGGCGCGGCGCCTTCCCGCATCGCCGCGTGGTACACGTTGAACCACCACTCCACCGATACGGCGTTCACGCCCACCTCGCTCGCGGACGCGCGCCTCGCCTCACCCGCGCATCGTGCCCGCGACTTCCGCGCGCAGCACGTCGGAGGAAGCCTTCTGATCCGCGCCGATTTCGCCCAGGCGGCGCGCTACACCCTGCGTGATCTCGCGGGTCGACCGGTGGCGACCGTGGACGCGGCTCCCGGCTCCAAGACCGCGACCCTGGGCGTGGCGCACCTCGCGCGGGGCGGCTACGTGCTTGAAGCCCGCGTGGCGGGCAGGACCTTTGCGCGCCCCGTCGCGCTTTACTGAGACCGACATGCTTTTTTCACCCGGTGCACCGAACAAGGACTTTTCCTCCATGAATTTCTCGAACCTGAAGAACACTTTGACATTCACCGGTGCGGTCCTGCTTTGCGCCACGACCGGGGGCCTTGCGCAGACGGGGCAGTATCTTCCGGCCAACATCGCGAGCACCCCTGCCGCCTTGCTGGCGCACCAAATCCAGGGCGAATACGTCGGGGTGACGTCGACGGGTGATACGTTGGGGGCGTGGGTCGTCGCCAACGCCAACAATTCCTATTCGCTTTCGCTCCTCCCGGGCGGCCTGGTGCGCATTCCCGGCCAGCCCGGCGGGGAGTGGGGGGGGATGTTGCGCTACACGGGTACGGGTACGTGGAACGCCACCACGGGTGCTTACGCGGTGGCCACGGCGGCGGGCTATGCCACGACCGGCATCACCGGGGACGGGTATGCCCGCGTCTTGAGCGGCACCACGAACGTGGCCGGGGTGACCTTTACGCTGAACCGCGTCCAGCGCCGCAGCCCAACCTTGGGATTGAAGCCCAAGGCTTCGTGGGGTGAGGCGCTTTCGTGGTTCGACAGCACCGCCGCGGCCGCCAATCCCACCGCGGAGCTCGCGAAGTGGGTCCAGAACAACACCACGCCGCAGTTGAACGGGGGCTACCTCTACCGCGGTGTGCGGACCGCCGTGACGCACGGCGCCGGCTACCTCCATCTGGAGGTCATGCAGCCGTTCCGTCCTTCCGCCTCGGGTCAGGATCGCGGCAACAGCGGCGTTTACCTGCATTCCAAATACGAGGCGCAGGTGCTCGACTCCTTCGGGAAGTCCCTCGCCTTGAACGAGATGGGCGCCATTTACGGTGTCAATCCCCCGGCGATCAATGCGGTGCTGCCGCCCATGAACTTCCAGACGTACGATATCTTCTTCACGCCCCGCGCCTCGGGCACCAACGGATCCCTGCCCGGCGCGGCGGTGATGACGGTTTACCTCAACGGGGTCCTGATTCAGGATTCCACGCCCGTACCCGTCACCACCGAGGCGGGATTCTCGGGAAGCCAGTTGAACGCCGGAGCCCTGTTCCTGCAGGATCATGGCAACAACGTGGTGTACAACAACATCTGGTTCGTGCCCGTGAACGCATCCTCCCACCAGGAACTCCGGGAGGCGATCCCCATGGACTCGATCCTGGTCCATGCCGGTGTGCCGGTTTCCCTGCATCCCTACTTCGGACGGGCGCGCGGGGTTTCGCGCGGTCCCTCCGCCTCGGACCGCTTCTTCGATATCCAGGGACGACGCGTCGTCCACCCGGAAAACCCCGCCTTGCCGGTGCTGCGGTCCTCCACTCCGGAGTCCACGCGCTAGACCACAGGCCGTGCCGCGGCTTGTCCCCGGCACGGCATCGATCGATTCATTCATGGCCCGCAGGGCCTCATAAGGAGCATGCATGTCCAGATTCCGTACTCCCTTCCGCCCGCGGGTCTTCAGGGCTTCCGCCGTGACCGCCGCGCTGTGCGCGGCCGCTCTGGCGCCCGCGTGGTCGCAGGAAGGTCCCGTTCTACAGCCGATGAAGGCCTTTGTGAACTACGAATTCGGCCAGATCGAAGGCGGGACCACCAACGACGGCAAGGACGTCAAGGAATTGATCAACCATACGGCGGTGTGGACCCTGCACGAAGCCACCTTGAACGAACATGCGCGCGTGCGTTTCGGCGTGGGGGCCGCTTACTTCTTCGTGTTGCCGCGCAGCATCGGGGAGAATCCGTACAGCCACAGCAAACGCTCCACGGTGGGCATCACCGAAGCGCATGGCGAGTTCGACATCGCCCGCGCGGGCAATGGTGATCTGCTGCTGCAGCTCAAGGCGGGCGTGTTCGGCTACAAGTACAATCCCGACGCCAAGAACCTGGGCGAGTACATGTTCCGCACCTGGACGTATCCCAACATCATCACCACGGGTGGATTGGAGTTCATCAACTCGGCCGGTACGCAGCTCACGGGCCTGGCGGCGATCACCCGTATCGCAGGGCTTAAAAACGAACTCATGCTGACCGTCGAAACCGATCGTCCGCCCGTGTTCGGCCTGAGCCTGACGGACATCGTCTCCTACAACGTGGGAGGCATTCTGGAAGTGGGTGCGGGATTCATGTTCAACAACTTCTACAATCCGGATCCCGACCAGGTGACGCCTGAAAAGGTGACGAACAGCTATTACACTCTTGCCGACGGGCGCAAAATGGCCAAAGGGCGTTATGATTACGAGGTCCAGAACGGGCTTCTGGATCCGGCAGTGTCCATCAGCGACACCGGCTACTACACGTTCGCCGGACAGAAAGTGATGGCGCGCGCGGCACTCAACCTGGGAGCATTGCTGCCCGTGCCGGGAATTGGAACCGACGACTTCAAGCTCTACGGCGAGGCGATCGTGCTCGGGTTGAAGGATTATCCGACCTATTACGAAAAACTGGCGGACCGCATCGTGTACATGGCGGGTCTCAACCTTCCCACGTTCGGGTTGCTGGATCTGCTTTCCGTGGAAATGGAGTACGCGCCGAACCCGTTCGAGAACTCGACCGAGGGGCCGCTGCAGCAAGGCAGCGCGACGCCGTACCTGGACGACGCCTGGGGTTCGTATCGGGAATTCAAGGACGACGACATCAAATGGACCGTGCATGCCCGCAAGGACGTTCTTCCCGGCTTTTCCGTGTACGCGCAGGTGGCGAACGACCACATCCGCATGCTGGACGTCCACAGCACGCCGGACATCCGCGAGTTCATGCAGGGGAAGCGGAATTTCTACTGGGCCTTCAAACTGGCCTACGCGTTGTAGGATCCCGGCCGCCTCGCGGTATCGGGAGATCGAATCGGGAGCGCACCGCGTCGGCGCGATCCCGACCCTTCGGGCCGGACAATGCCCCGATGCCAACGGCCAACGGCCAACAGCCAACAGCAAAGGGAAGGTCGGGGATCTATCGCTCCCCCGACAAAAAAAAGGAAGGCCTTGGCCTTCCTTTTTTTTGTCTTCAACCCCCCAACCTTTTTACAGGTTCGCGAGGATGGCGTCGCCCATGCCCTTGGTGTCGACCAAGGTGCAGCCGGGTGACTTGATGTCTCCCGTGCGGATGCCGTCGGCCACGGTTTTCGCGACGGCGGCTTCGATGGCCTTGGCGGCTTCGTCGTTGTCGAAGGTGTAGCGCAACATCAGGGCGGCGGACAGGATTTGCGCGATGGGGTTCGCGATGCCCTTGCCCGC
>CAZKRC010000114.1:0-7546 GCA_964555105.1 uncultured Bifidobacterium sp.
CCTGCGGCAGCGGAAAGAAGTACAAGAAGTGCCACGGCGCCGAGTAGGGGCGACTCACCGAGTCGCCCGTACGATCATCGCCGTGGCAGCACGGGAGCAGGCATGAGGCCTTTCTTCGTCTTCGAAGGAATCGACGGTGCGGGCAAGTCGACGCAGGTCGCGTTGCTCGCGGCGGCGCTGGAGGCGCGCGGTCACGACGTGACCCGTGTGCGCGACCCGGGCGGCACGCCGCTTTCCGACCGCATCCGCGCCTTGCTTCTGGACCCTGAAAGTCCCGTCGCACCCTCCACCGAACTCTGTCTCTACGCCGCGGCCCGAGCCCAGCTCGTCCACGAAGTCATCCGCCCGGCCCTCGACGCCGGGTGCGTCGTGGTTTCCGACCGCTTCACATGGTCGACGCGCGCGTATCAGGGCGCGGGCCGCGGCCTTGACCTGAGTGCCATCGACTCCGTCGCCGAGGTCGCCTGTGGCGACATCAGGCCCGCCCACGTGTTCGTCCTCGATCTGGAGCCCGACGCGCGCGAAGCGCGCATGACGGCGCGCGCGGGCGCGGCGCGGGACCGGCTGGAACGGGAAAACGGCGCGTTTTTCGCGCGGGTAAGGCAGGGGTTTCTCGACCAGGCCATGGCGCGTCCCGAGGAGGGAACCGTATTGGATGCCACGAAACCGCCCGATGAATTGCACCGGGACATCCTGGCGGTGGTACTCGGGATTTTGACGAAGGGCCGGTAGTCGGGAACCGGTTCGAATGTCGCCATGTGTTGTGGTGTTGAGCCAAAGCGGTCAACAGACTGGCTTTTGTCGCTCCCTATGAACCACCAACGGCATGGAAGGGCCGAAATGACGTCACCAACGGCAGGGAATCGTCACCCACCAGGGGCGCCAACTCCACCGTAAGGCCCCCCAAAGAGGTAAATTCCCCTCATGAACAAGGGCAAACCGTATTTTCTCGTCGTGATCCTCGTGGTCTTCGGGCTGGCTCTTCTCGGAAACCGGGTCGATGCGGATGCCGACCGCTTTTATTCCGATCTCACGCGCCTTGATAAAGTCGTTACCAGAATAACGGAAAGTTACGTGGAGGAGGTGTCCTCCAAGGATCTCGTGGACGCCGCCATCGACGGCATGCGCGACGTGCTCGATCCCCACACGGCGTATTTCGAGGCGAAGGATTACGAGAACCTCAAGGTGAGCACCGAAGGCGAATTCGGCGGGCTCGGCATCCAGATCGGCATTCGCGAAAACGTCTTGACCGTCGTTTCGCCGTTGTCGGGCACCCCCGCGCACCGCATGGGCCTCCGCGCGGGAGACCAGATCCTGCGCATCGACACGCTCGCCACGCGCGGCATCACCGTGGACGACGCCGTGGACAAGCTACGGGGAAAACCCGGCAGCAAGGTCACGTTGCGCATCGGACGCGAAGGCGTGGCGGAGCCCCTCGATTACACGATCACGCGCGAAGTCATCAAGATCGAAAGCGTGCCGCACGCCTCCATGCTGAACGACTCCACGGGTTACGTGCGGATCACCCAGTTCAGCCGCACGACCTCCTCCGACCTTGAGGCCAGACTCGTCGACCTCCGCAAGCGCGGGGCGCAGTCGCTGGTGCTCGACCTTCGCACCAATCCGGGCGGCCTGCTGGGGCAGGCGGTCGAAGTTTCCGAGCTTTTCCTCGACAAAGGCGCCGTCGTCGTGGAGACGAAAGGCCGCGTGCGCGGCCAGAGCCAGCGTTACAGCGGCAACCGTTCTCCGCTCTGGACGGGCAAGCTGGCCGTGCTGGTCAACGGCAGCTCGGCGTCCGCGGCGGAGATCGTGGCGGGCGCGATCCAGGATTGGGACCGCGGCGTGCTGCTCGGCAGCCCGACGTTCGGCAAGGGTTCCGTGCAGACCGTGCAGCAACTCGATCGCCGCGGCAATGCGCTCAAACTCACGACCGCACACTATTACACTCCGGCGGGACGCAACATCAACAAGCCCGAGAACGGGCGCCGCGGCCGCAGCGGGCCGGAAGCGGGTATCCCCGGACCGGAGACGGAGGATGAGGGGGTGGAGGGCGATGTCGGGCACGCACCGGGCGCGCGCGATACCGCCGCCGGGAAACCCGCGGCGGACTCCCTGGTCTTCACGACGCGCGCGGGGCGCCCGGTGCTTGGCCACGGAGGGATCACTCCCGACATCGCGGTTCCGGACCGCAGGGTGTCGCGTTTCGTCCTTGAGCTGTTCCGCAAGAACATGTTCTTCACCTTCGCCGTCAGGCACCGCGACGAAACCGCCGCGTCGCAGCCGGGTGGCAAGATGGCGCCGACCTTCGAGGTCACACCGGCCTTGACCGAACGGTTCCGGGACTTCGTCTTCGCCGACACGACCTTCAGCCGTTTCCGCGGCACCGCCGCGACCACGCTGGAGCAGGCGCGCGCGGCGTGGAGGAAGGAACGCGCGCTGCGCGGCGACACGATCACCGGCGCGGCGGACTACGAGCGCGCCTTCAAGGCCCTGGACGACCTGCTGCTGGCGGAAGCGCGGCATGAATTCGAAGCCAACCTCGACCTGATCCGGCGCGAGCTCAAGGCCGAGTTGCTCGGCGCCACCTTGGGCGAGGACGCCCGTACGGTTCATGAACTGCAGCACGACGAAACCGTCAAGGCGGCGCTTCGTTACCTCGCCGACGACAAGCTTTACGCCGCCACCCTGAAGCCTGCCGCGAAAGCGACGGCCTCGAAGGGGAAGTGATCGTTCTTGTCTAGATTTGACCGTATGGCGCGCACATACATCATCGACGGTGGCGTCAGCCTCCAGGGAAGCATTTCCGTCCGGGGCGCGAAAAACGCCGTCACCAAGGAAATGGTCGCGGCCCTTCTCGCCCCCGGCATCACCACCCTCCGGAACATTCCCGAAATCGGCGACGTGGAGATCACCAAACGCGTGATCGAATCCGTGGGCGTGAGGGTGGATCACGACGCCATGGCGGGGGTCGTCACCATCGACGCCACGACGCTCGCGGGTCCCACTGTCCCCGAGGAGTATTCGGGCCTCAACCGCATTCCCATCCTGCTTGCGGGCGCACTGTTGCACCGCTTCGGCCATGCCGTGATCCCCGCGCCCGGCGGCTGCGACATCGGTGCCCGCCCGCTGGATTTCCACCTGCAGGGTTTCGAACAGCTCGGCGCGAAGGTCGAGCGCCGCGAAGGCGCGTACCACTTCACCGCCGACCGCCTCACGGGCGCGCGCATCACCCTGCCGTTCCCCAGCGTGGGCGCGACCGAAAACCTGATGATGGCCGCCGTACTGGCACGGGGCACCACCGAGATCCGCAACGCGGCGGTCGAGCCCGAGATCGTCGACCTTGCGTTGCTCCTGCAATCCATGGGTGCCATCATCGTGCAAGAAACCGATCGTACCTGGGTCATCCAGGGTGTGGACTCCCTGCGTCCCGCGGACCATCGCGTGGTCAATGACCGCATCGAAGCCGCGTCCTTCGCGGCGGCGGCCATCGCCACGCGCGGCGAGGTTTTCATTCGGGGGGCGGACCAGCTGCACCTGCTGACGTTTCTCAACTGGCTGCGCCGCGCGGGGGGGGAATTCGAAGTGCGTCCCGACGGCATCGTTTTCAACGGCAAGGACGCGAAACTCAAGGCCGTCGCCGCGGAAACCGCGGTTCATCCGGGGCTTATGACCGACTGGCAGCAGCCGCTGGTGATCCTGCTCACGCAAGCCACCGGCATGTCGGTGATTCACGAAACGGTGTATGAGAATCGCTTCGGTTATACCGAAGCCCTCAACCGCATGGGTGCGAACATCCAGCTGTTCGGCGAATGCCTGGGCGGCAGCGAATGCCGCTTCCGGCATCTCGGCCACAAGCATTCGGCCGTGATCCAGGGGCCCACGCCCCTGCATGGGGCGGACATCGAGATTCCCGACCTGCGCGCCGGGTTTTCCTATCTGGTGGCGGCGGCACTGGCCAAAGGGCGTTCCCGCCTTTCCGGCGTGCGTTACATCGAGCGCGGCTACGACCGCGTGGTGGAGAAGTTCCGCACGCTGGGCCTGAAGATCGATGTGGTCGAAGGGCGGGAAACGGAAATCAGAAATCAGAAATCAGAATGATGAAGTCGCGGAATGATAGCGAGTGAATGCACGTAGAGCCCAACGGGATGTCGCGCAACTTTTGTTTTCTTCTCTGATTTCTGATTTCCGATTTCATATTTGACCCTATGACCAAAGCCTACAGTCTTCTCTCCAAAAAGGGCGGAGTCGGCAAAACGACGTTCACGCTCAACTGCGCGCATGCCCTGGCCTTCTCCGGGTTTCGCGTGCTGCTGGTCGACCTCGACGCGCAGTCGAACCTCACGCGGCATTTGCTCGGCAAAGGCTCCGACGGCCCGCTGCCGCCCGATCCCGATCGGCCCGACATCGGCAAACTGTTGCAACAGCGTTGTGAGCCCGCCGATGCGTGCCTTGAGACCGGATACGACGGCCTGCACCTGATCGCGGGCAGCACCGCGCTCGACGATCTGCTGCTGCTCAACCCGCGTCTGGCCCGTGAACCGTCGCGTCTGCGCGCCCTGCTCACGCCGCTGTACCCGCATTATGATTACGTGCTGGTCGATTGCCCGCCCGTACTCAACTGGCTGACGCGCATGGCGCTGATGGCCGCGGGCGACGTGATCGTGCCGACCCAGCCCGAGGCGTACGCGCTGCAAGGCCTCGGCGACCTCGTACCCTGGCTCGACAAGATGTCGGCCACCGCGCGGCTGTACCGCATCGTCATCAACATGTACCGGGCCAACACCCAGCTGCACCAGGCGCTCGCCGCGCAAATCGAAGCGGCCTACCCCGGGCGCGTGGCGAAGCAGCGCGTCCGCCTGACCATCGATCTCGCCGAAGCGGCACGCGCCGGTCTCAGCGTGTTCGAGCACGCGCCCACCTCCCTCGCGGCCCTCGACATGTTCGCGCTGTGTTTTGAACTGTTCGACCTCTCGCCCGAGTCCATCCGCGCGCGCATGACGGAAAGACGGGAGAGGTCCGGAAGCGCGTAAAATGCCGGTGGGCTCTTGATATCCTCGTTTTTGAGGGGGAATCAGGGGTTGGAGGGGCCGTCGGCATTAAATAAGTTTCCCATCCTCCCCCGGACCGTCCGGCCTGGTGGGCTTCCTGCCGTTCACTCCCGTGAACGGCCAATCCGGCGGGAATCAACCCGGCGGACGTCCGAAGGAACAACATGAAGCGATACGAGACCATTCTCGTCGTGGACGCGATGATCCCCGACGAATCCATCGCCTCGGAATTCGATGCAGTCGCCAAGCTGATCGAATCCCAGGGCAAGATCACGCGCGTGGATCGCTGGGGAAAGCGCCGTCTGGCCTACTCCATCCGCAAGCGCACGCACGGCGAATACGCCGCGTTCTACTACGACGCGGAACCGGGCCTGCCGGCCGAACTCGAAAAGCGCCTGCGCATCAATGAAAACGCCCTGCGCTGGCTGACCGTGGCCGAAAACCCCGCCGGGATTCCTCCCGCGCCGGTGGCCGACAGCGCCGCTCCGGAAGCGGACGAAAAGGGTGAGAAGGCCGACAAGGCAGAGAAGGGCGAAGAAAAAGCCAAGAAGGAAGGGGACGAATAATGCCGCCACGGGATCGTGAACGCGATGGCAAGAAGGACGGCAAGCGCGAGGCCAAAATCCGCAAGCGCAAAACCTGTTACTTCACCGAAAACAAGATCGCCCATATCGACTACAAGGACGAGAAGCTGCTCCGCAAGTTCGTGAACGAGCGTGGCAAGATCGTGTCCCGCAAAGTCTCCGGGACGTCGGCCCGTTACCAGCGTGAGCTGGCCGAGGCCATCAAACGCGCTCGTCACCTCGCGCTTCTGCCCTTCGTGGCGGAAAACATGCGTTAGGCCGGGGGAGGAACGAACATGGAAGTCATTCTGAACGAAACGATCCAGGGCCTGGGCAAGGAACTGGACGTGGTCAAGGTCAAGAACGGTTACGCGCACAACTACCTCTTCCCCCGCGGTCTCGCGACCCTGGCGACCCCCGCTGCCCGCAAGCAGCTGGACGCCCTGCGTTCCAAGGCGGAAGTGCGTTTGCAGCGTGAGAAGGCGACGTTCCAGGCGCTCGCCGAAAAGCTGCAGAGCGTGTCGCTGACCATCGCCGCCAAGGTGCAGGAAGGCGAGAAGCTGTACGGGTCGATCCAGGCCCAGGACATCGCCGCCAAGCTGCAGGAAGCGGGTCACCAGATCGACCGCAAGGCCGTGCTGCTGCCGGAAGCCATCAAGGCGCTCGGCATGTACACGATCAAGCTCCAGATCCATCGCGATGTGGAAGCGAAGGTCAAGCTCTGGGTGATCTCGGACGAATCCAAGTAGGGACGAGACTTGCCTCGTCCCTACGCGGACGAGGCCGGCCGTCGTTGGTTGAATCAAGAGGGGCTGCGCGCAAGCGTGGCCCCTTTTTTGTTTGTCCCGATTTCGGAAACGTCGGCCTTTTCTGTTGTCCGGTTTTCAGGGGGTGATGGCGTGGGGCCTTCGGTGCGTGTCCATCCGCGGTGGGGTGGGGGACGGGGCGGCGGTCTGGTGCACGCTGTTCTCAACGGGAATTGTAAGGGCGAATGGTTATGGGGCGAAATTCCAAATCGCCCAGATAGCACGCCCCTACAATTCCTATCGTTGCCTATTATGCCGAATCCCGTTGAAATCATCGTGTTGGGCGCCAAGGGGCGCATGGGTCAAATGGTGTTGTCCGCGTGCGCCAAGACGCTACGCGAAAAGCCCGGGGCGCTGCAGGTGGTCGCCGCGGTGGAGTACAAGGGTTGTCCCGGCGCGGATGTGCCAGGCGCGACGCTGAACGTCGATGGCCTCGAGGTTCCCTTCACCGACAACCTCGCCGCAGTCCTGAAGCCCGGCGCGATTCTCATCGACTTCACGACGCTGGAGTCCTCCCTCGCCGCGCTGGCGCTGGCCGAGAAGGCAGGCGCCGCGCACGTGTTGTGCACCACCGGATTCGATGCGGCGCAGAAGGCGCGCATCGGCGCGGCCGCCCAAAAGATCCCCGTGCTGTTCTCGCCCAACATGAGCATCGGGGTGAACGTGCTGTTCAAGGCCGTGGAGTCCGTCGCGCGCGCGCTGGGCCACGACTTCGACGTCGAGATCATCGAAGCGCACCACAACCAGAAGAAGGACTCGCCCAGCGGCACGGCCCTCGGTTTCGCCGAAGCCCTCGCACGCGGCCTCGACGTCAATCTCGAGGAGAAGGCCGTGTATGGCCGTGAAGGCCTCGTGGGCGCCCGCCCGCGCGGTGAGATCGGCATCCACGCGGTGCGCGGCGGCGACATCGCCGGCGACCACACCGTGCTGTTCGCCGGCGATGGCGAGCGGATCGAGATCCGCCATGTCGCCCACGGCCGCAACGTGTTTGCGCAGGGTGCGCTGCGCGCCGCCCTGTTCCTGCATGGCCGCGCGCCGGGCCTGTACACCATGAAGGACGTGTTGGGGCTGTAAGGGGAGCTTACAGCTTACAGCTTACAGCTTACAGCTTACAGCTTACAGCTTACAG
>CAZKRC010000115.1:0-7361 GCA_964555105.1 uncultured Bifidobacterium sp.
ACTTGTGACCCCTTCCATGTCAAGGAAGTACTCTAACCAACTGAGCTAAGCGACCCGTTTCAACGCCGGGCCTCCAGAAAGGAGGCAGGCCGGGACGGGCAAAGTTAGCCACGAAAAGCCTAAAAACCAAGTCGGAAACCGTCTCCCCGCGTGGAATTTATTCCGCCGGTCGGGAAGGAACAAATCCTTTTACTTTTGCGTGGCGATGCCCTCTCCACAGCCTTCGACGGTGGATTTCCCAACCCTTGTGCCCTGCCGGATCGTGTCCTCCCGGACAGTACCCGGAGGCCCGCATTCGTCCCCCCCCAAAAAAAAACTTTTTACGGGATTCGCGGGGAATGCCGGGTGGGCGGGGTATGATTTACGGCAGGCGTCTCCGTCCGGTCCGTTTTCGGGCAACAGGCCTTTATGACCAGAACGCTGTTCATCACCGGCACCGGCACCGACATCGGCAAAAGCGTGTTGTCGCTTGCGGTTTTACTGTGGGCGCGCTCGTGCGGGTTGTCGGTCGCGTACGTGAAGCCCGTTCAATGCGGATCGCGGAAGCCGGGGCTTGCATTCGGAGACGCGGACTGGATCGCGGCGGCGTGGCCCGACATCCGCGATGTTTTCGGGATCTATACCTTTCCGGATGCGGTGTCTCCCCATCTGGCCGCAGAACGGACGGGCGGGTGGATCGACCCGGCATGGATGATCGAGCGCACGGAAGCGGCGGGTCAAGGACATGATCTGGTGGTGCTGGAAGGCGCGGGGGGAGCGGCGGTCCCGCTGAACCGGGAGGGGTTGACGATGGCGGACGTGGCGGCGGAAGCCGGATGGCCCTGCCTGATCGGAGCCCTGCCGGGGTTGGGCACGTTGCATCATACCTGGACCACGGCGCATTTTCTCGCGACGCGTGGAGCCTTGGCGGCAGGCTTCGCGTTCATCCGGAGCGCGCAGGACAGCACGCCGCTCGAGGCGGACAATGCCGCCACGATCCGCGAATTGACGGGGCTGGCCCACTTCGGAACCGTTCCGTATTGCCCGGGGCTCGACCGCCGTTTGCCCGTGCCCCCTGCGGTGGCCGGCTTGCTGTCGACCTCCTTGCCCGGGCTTGACGCCTGGTGGGCCGGCACGTGAACGTCCCGGCCAATCCGTTCTTCGCCGCCCTGGACGCACAGCGTGCCCGCGGCCTGTATCGCGACCCCGTGGTTCTCGACGGCGCACCGGGGAAATTCGTGACGCGCCTGGTCGACGGGACGCCGCGCGCCTGCCTCAACCTCGCCTCCAACAATTCGCTGGATCTCGCGGGGCATCCGCGTCTTGTGGCCGGCGCGCGCGCGGCGCTCGACGCCGCGGGAACCACGAGCGGCGGCTCCCGCCTGTTGGGCGGCAGCCTGCCGCTGCACGCGGCGCTGGAAGCCGCCGTGGAAGCGTGGCGCCCGGAGATCCCGCACGCACGCGCGCTGGTGTTCAACACCGGATTCCAGGCCAACCTGACCGTGGTGTCCGCCTTGGGCGAACTTCTGGGCGGCGTGTTCGCGGACAAGTCCGTGCACGCCAGCGTGGCCGACGGCCTGCGCCTGCTCCCTCGTTCCCTTCCGTTTCATCGTTTCGCGCACAACGATGTGTCGCATCTCGAGCGTCTCCTGCAGGCGCATCAGCCGGCCTCCGGAGGGCTGGTGGTCGCGGAAACCCTGTACAGCATGGATGGGGATACGGCCCCGCTGGAAGACTTGTGCGCGCTGCAGAAACGGTACGGCTTCTGGTTGCTGCTGGACGAAGCGCACTCCACCGGGGCGTGGCCGGATCTTCATAAGCGCGCCTTCGCTCACGGCCCGCGGCCCTTGGAACAGGGTGCGCGCAGCGTGGAACAGGGGGCGCGTACCTTATCTCAAAGCGCGGTCGGGCTTCCCGAGCGCACCATCCTGTTGGGAACCTTCGGCAAGGCGCTCGGCAGCTTCGGTGCGTACGTCGTCGGTGCGCCTGAGGTGCGCGAGGCGCTGGTCAACTTCGGACGGGGCTTCATCTTCAGCACCGCGTTGCCTCCCGCCGTGCTCGGTGCCAACATCGCCGCGCTGGAAACCGTTGCCGACCCGGCCGAAGCATGGCGTGCCGATGCGCTTGCGTCGATCACGGCGTTCGCGCGCAGGGAGTTGAACCGGCGCGGCTTCGATACGGGAGCCTCCGTCGGGCACATCGTGCCGGTGATGCTGCGGTCGTCGCGGCAAGCCGCCGCCGTGTCCGCAGCCTTGCTGCAGGCGGGCTTTCACGTGCCCGCCATTCGTCCGCCCACGGTTCCCGAAGGCACGGCGCGCCTGCGCCTCAGCCTCACGGCGGCGTTTGATGAAAACGATGTGTTGTCCCTCGTGAATGCGCTGGAGCACGCCCTCCGTGAAGCCGGAGCGTCTCGGGATGCGGGAGTCTGAAACGTTGGCCTTGAATCCGATGAGTCCGAACAAACCGATTGTCGTCTGGATGGGGGGATGGGTGTCTTCCCTCGAGTGCTGGGAGCCGCAACTGCGCGCCGCCTTCCCGGAACATGAACACCGCTTCGTGGATACCCATGACGTGCTGGAAGAGGTGATGCCGCCGGAGGCGCTTGTCGGCTCTCCTTCGGAAGGGCCGGGCACGCGCGTCGTGGCCGCATGGTCGCTGGGATCGTTGCGCGTGCACCGGTGGATGGCGGAAGGCGTGTGGCCCGCGGGCGTCCCCGTGCTGTCGCTGTGTCCGGTGTTCCGGTTCGTTCCGGAGGGCGCGGCCGGGACTTTCGGGGAATCGATCCTGCTGCGCATGGAGCAAAAGTTGGGCACGGAACGCGAAACGGTATTGCGCGATTTCTGGCGGCGCATGCCCAAGGCTTCCGCCATGCCCCCGGAATGGGAAGCCGCCTGGATCGTGGGGACGCGTCGTTACGACGATGCCGGCGTGTTGCGCGCGCTGCGGTACTTGCGCCTGCAAACGGCCGAGCCGCGCATGCTGAGAACCGTACCCGATCGCTGGGAGCTGATCGCCGGCACACAGGATCGCCTCGCGCCGGCAGGTGCATGGCGGGACGAACTTCCCGCCCAGGCACGTCTGACGGTGTACGAAGGCGGGCACATCCCGTTCTGGGAGCACCCCGGACTGATCCGCGACGCCTTGCGCTGTCTTGCAGGCCCGGGGCCCGCATGACATCCGCGTCCTCCACCTTTCACGCCCTGCGTTTCGGCCGCTCGGCCGCAGGCTACGAAGCGCAGGCGGACGTGCAGGCACGCATGGCCGACGCGCTTTTGTCGTTGTGGGGTGAGCGTGCCGCACCGCTGCGGATCCTCGAGTTCGGATGCGGCACGGGTTTGCTCACGCGCCGTTTGCGGGCGCGCTTCCCGGCGGCACGGCTTCTGGCCACCGACGCGTCATCCGAGATGCTGGAACACGCCCGCCGGGCCTTTGAGGGCGCGGACGCGGACGCAGAAGCGCACGGAGAGACAAATGTGAAGGGCGCGCCGCTGTTCAACGTGCTGGACGCGCGCGGCGGCGCGGCGTCGCATGCGGCGCTGGCCGCCTTGACGACGGCGCATGCCTCCGGGTTCCCGGTCGATCTGGTGGCGGCGGGCGCGCTGGTGCAATGGTTTCCCGATCTCGCCGCCCACTTGCGTTTCGCCGCGACATGCGCCGCGCCCGGCGCGGCGTATCTGGTGTCGGGCTTCGACCGGGACAATTTCCCGGAGTTGAACGCCTTGCTGGCGGAGCCGCCTTTTTCATACCGCGACTTTCCAGGGCATGCGCCCTTTACAGTGGAGGCCGCCGCGGCCGCCGCGGGCTGGGAAGTCTCCGGTATGCTGGCGTGGGAGGAGCAGGACGTGCGGCCCGACGCGCGTGCGGTCCTGCAACGCGTGCGCGATCTGGGGGCCGTCCGCGATCCCCGCTCCGGCGGGCGCATGACGCGTGTGAACCTCGCGCATTTGTTGTCGGAATACGGGCGGCGCTTCGCGGTGGAAAGTGGTGTCCGCCTCACGTGGAAGCCGTGGGCGGCGCTGTTGGTCAAGGCCGGCTGACCGGCATCCCGGATGACGTGACGTTCAGGTTGCGTCTTCGTGTCGCGGCATCCTGCGTCGCCGCTACTCCTTGATCCAGCCGGACTCGATTTCCGCACGGCGCTTGATGTCCTTCAAGCCCTTGTCGAAATCGGCTCCGATCATGTCGTCGACATCCATGAACAGCCCGATGGCTTTTCCCATGAAGCCGTTTCTGCCGGTCATGGTCCAGGCGAGATGGGTACCGCCGTGAATGGGGGCGAAGGTGAACGTCACCGTGTTTTCGGCCTTGAACGGCTTTACGAAGTTCATAGCGATCGCGATCGCTTCGGGTGTGCTGGACGTGATGGTCATGATGCCTTCGCCGGTTTTTTCGCTCACCCACGCGTACATCGCGCCTTCGCCTGCCGGGTTTTCGGAAATGGTGATCTCGGTTTCGGGATCCATTTTCGCCCAGGGCGACCAGTGCTGCCACTGCGTGAAGTCGTTCACCTGACCGTGCACGATTTCCGGTGATGCCGCGATCACCGTGCTGCGCTCCACCTTGAAGTCCGCGGGTTGCATGGCGATGACGACGATCAGGATAATGAGGATGGCGGCGAGGCCAAGCAGGATTTTTTTGAACATGAGGAGCTCCGGGGTGGGGGGGAGCCGGCTCAGGACCGACTCATAAAAAGATAATCGGTGAGCCGGTCGAACGTTCCGCCCCAACCGCCGGTCATATCCTCGAGGAGCGCGGTGTAGGCCGCTTCTTGCTCGCTGCTGGCGTCGATCGGATACTGGCGGAGTGAAAGCGTCGTGCCCTCCTTCGTTTCGGCGAACGACAGCGTTGTGTGCAGGCGTGCGGGCCAGGCCCCTCCGAAGGGAGACGCCGCGATGTTGCCTGCGTCATCGGAGAAGGAATGGATGTACACGATACGGTCTTGCGGAGCGATGTCGTCGAAGACGAACAGCCCCCACACGGTGTTGCGCGCCGCTCAGGCGGCCATGCGCTCCAGATGGTCCGCCAGCTTCTCCAGATGTTGCTGGCCGCCTTCGACCGCGCCGTACTCACGCGCCACCAGCTCGCGGGCCGCATCATCCTTGAAGGTCGAGGTCATGGTCAGGCGCGTGCCGCCGTCGACGTCCTCCAGCGTGACCACCGTACCGAAATCCGCATCCGGGTCCTCCTCCTCGTCCGTTCCGTGCCGATAGACGAGCCGTTCCATCGGGAGGATTTCACGAAAGGTCATGGCATTGGGGTAGTCGCTGCCATCGGGCCCGTGCATGGTGTACACCCACGTGCCGCCCGTGCGGACGTCGATCTTGTGCGTCGTGGTGGTGAAACCTTCGGGGCCCCACCAGACGCCCATGTGGGCGGGGTCGGTGAGGGCCAGCCACACCAGCGCGCGCGGTGCGTTGAACACGCGCGAGATACGGATGACGCGGTCACTATTCTGTTCGACGAGGGAATCGTTTATGGGGCTCATGAGGCCTGCTCCTGTTTGCGGATGAAGACGTGAAGGGCTTTTTCGCCCATGCGGTGCCGGGCCACGTGGTAGCCCAGAGTGGGAAGGTCGAGCCCGTTGATCGGCGATTCTCCCTTACCCAGTAATACGGGCGAAACGGCGAAGTGCGCTTCGTCGACAAGCCCGGCCTCCATATATTGCCGGATGGTTGCTGCGCCGCCGCCGATGCGGATGTCCTGATCGCCTGCCGCTGCGCGCGCCCTCGAAAGTGCGTCGTGAATGCCTCCGGTAACGAAGTGGAAGACGTTGCCGCCTTCCATCTCCAGAGGTGGACGCGGGTGATGCGTGAGCACGAACACCGGCACGTGATAGGGTGGGTTCGGCCCCCACCAGCCTTTCCATTCCATGTCCCACTCGCCTCGCGCGGGCGTGAACATGTTGCGACCCATGATCCAGGCCCCCACGCCTTCCATGCTGGCCACGCTGAGTTCATGGTCTACGCCCTGCGTTCCCCCGGTACCCCCGATCATGTCCTGAAAGAACCGGGTTTCCGCCATCCACTTCGTGACGGTCATGCCGCCCAGGCCGAATGGATTCTCAAGAGTTTGGCCCGGCGCGGCACCATAGCCGTCCAGTGAAATCGAATATGCGCTGACGCGGACTTTGCTCATCATGTCAATAGCTCCCCTGTTTCGATCTGGATGCGGAGTTGTGTTTCCGAGGTTTTCCTTGAAGTTCCAGCAGATAATCCTCGAGCCTGTCGAGGCGTTGCTCCCACAGCGCACGGTATTGTTCCATCCAGTCTGTTGCATCCTTCAGGGGCATGGGTTCAAGGCGGCAGGGACGCTGCTGTGCGCGCTTGCCGCGGGAAATAAGTCCCGCCTTTTGCAAAACCTTGAGGTGCTTTGTGACCGCCGGGCCACTCATGCGACGGGGGAGGGTGAGTTCGTTCACGGACAGTTCACCCCGTGCCAACTGTGCGACGATCGCCCGACGTGTCGGGTCGGCGAGAGCGGCGAATATCGCGTCGAGATCCTCGTCGGGGGGAGACGTCGAAATACAGCGGGGGGATGAGGTCATCACGTGTGGGCCTGTCCGGAAATGGGGATGGCGGGGGATTTCTTTATTTAACTAAATGGTAAAGTAATGGGCATAGAGAAAGCTGTCAAGACGTGCCCTGAAAAAAGCGGAAATTGTAGCAAGAGGGAAAGCGGGTGATGCGACATGACGGAGGACGGTGCGTCACGCCCCATGAAATATTCATATGTGCCGAACGTAGTCCGGGAACTGCGGCCGGGTCTGCCTACAGGAAGCCGGCATGATGCTTGGGCCGCGTCGAATGGCACGCGGCCCATCCTTTACCCCTTCACCGGGTCTTTCCTCAAAGACTCCTCGAAATACCCGATGGTCTTCAAGAGGCCCTCGCGCAGCTCAACGGTCGGTTCCCAGCCGAGCTCCGTGCGGGCCAGCGTGATGTCGGGCTGACGCTGACGGGGATCGTCACCCGGCAAGGGCATCTCGACGATGCGGCTCTTGCTTCCGGTAAGTTCAATCACATGTTCCGCGAGTTGGCGGATTGTGAACTCGCCGGGGTTTCCGATGTTGACCGGTCCCATCAGGGTGGGGTGTTCCATCAGCCGGATCATGCCGTCGATCAGATCGTCCACGTAACAGAACGAACGCGTCTGCGAACCATCCCCATACACCGTGATATCCTCCCCGCGCAACGCCTGCACAATGAAGTTCGACACCACGCGCCCGTCGTCGGGATGCATGCGTGGGCCGTAGGTGTTGAAGATGCGCATGACGCGGATCTCGACCTGGTTCATGCGGTGATAATCGAAACACAACGTTTCCGCCACGCGCTTGCCTTCGTCGTAACAGGAGCGGGTTCCGATGGAGTTCACGTTGCCCCAGT
>CAZKRC010000116.1:0-7197 GCA_964555105.1 uncultured Bifidobacterium sp.
GCGCGCCTGCTGCGCCGCTGGAAGATCCCCGTGCGCATGCACCTCGCGGGCGACAACGCCTCCGTCAACGCCCTGCGGGCCCGCTTGAACGACGCGGGCGCACGCCCCAGTGCCTTCTCCCCCGCGCCCTCGCCCGAAGTTCCCGGCGAAGGTTTCTGGAAAACCACGCTGATCGTGGTCGGGAATCCGGATGACGCCACGCCCGGCGCGCGCTTCTGGGCCGATGACCGCGCCGACCGCAAGGTCGAGTGGGATCCGCTCATGATCGCGCTCACCGAAGACGCCGCTTTCACGCGCCTGACCTCCTCGCAAATCGCCAGGCCCGACCTGTGGATCGTCTCCACGACGGAACAGGGAGCGGATGCCGGGGGTACACGGGATGTCGCGGGGCGCTGGGTCGACGCCGGCGCCGGGGCGGTGTGCCTGGTCGGCCCGGATGAAGTCCGCTGGCACACCGGCAGCGCCGCCTTCGGCCGTTCCACCGGCGCGCGCGCGCGCCTTTCCCCCCCCTTGTCCTCCTTCGTGAATGAATCCTCCCCCGCGTCGGGTGCCACCGACTCCGCGGGAATCGTCACACCCGCCGCACTGGGAGCCTTCGCCGCGGGCGTCGTCACCGGCCTCATGCGCGACCTGCTTGCCGAGAACCTGTTCGACAAAACGCTGCTGCGCGCCGATCGGGAATGCCTTGAGATGCGGCCGCTCCGTCTCGGTGTCGCGGTCGTTGACGGCCTTGCGGCCTTGGTCGCCGCAGGGAACGCGCCGCCCGGGCGCGGGTTCTCCGAACGCGTGGAAGCCCTGACTGTCGGACTCAAAGGCCCCGCGTCGCGCCCGTGGGCACACAAGGGGCGCTGAGGGGGAGGCGAGTCAAGAGGCGGCGCCGGGAGTTTCTGGTCCGGGCCTCCCTCGGTCTTCGAGGTGGCTCCTCCGGCTCCCGCGCACAAAACCGCATGACCTTACAGGATGTCTTTCCGGTTTCGTGAGGGAGCCTGCGGAGTATCTCTTCCGACCTCGCGTTGAGCCTCATGTTGCGGATTCAACGCCGCAGGCATCGAACCACGGCGAACCCGCTTCCAACTACTTTTACCGATCCCGATCACACGAAGGATACGCTGGTATGACCCGCTCCAAAGCCCCTGAAATCATCATTGTCCTCGTGTCCGCGCTCGCGCTGGGGTTCCTCTTTTATCTGATCTACGGCCGGAGCGCCACGGGCGAGTACGCGGGAAGCGTGGCGTTTCTGCCCGCGATGAACGCGGCCTGCAACGCGCTCACGACCGTGCTCATCGTGCTCGGACTGCAGGCCATCGGCCGCGGCGATCGCGACGCCCACCGCCGCCGCATGCTCTCCGCCTTCGCCACCTCGACGCTGTTCCTCATCGGCTACATCGTTTACCACGCCCTCCACGGCGAAACGAAATTCCCGGGACAAGGCCTCATCCGCCCCGTGTATTTCTTCATCCTCATCTCGCACATCGTACTCTCGGCGGTCGCCTTGCCGATGATCCTCGCCACCTTCTGGTTCGGCTTGTCGAACCAGCTCACGCGCCATGTGAAACTGGCGCGCTGGACCTATCCGCTCTGGCTGTATGTGTCCGTCACCGGCGTGGTGATTTTCTTCATGTTGAAGGCGTATACTTAGGGTTTTCTGCGGGGGCCTTACTTGTGGTTGGTGGTTGGTGGTTGGTGGTTGGTCTGTGGGACCTCCGGGTATTTGAACATCCTACCCAGCGAGGGGCAATGCGTACCGAATCTCGGTAGAGGCCCGAAATGCGAAAAGCCCCCGGGCCAAAACCACCAACTACCAACGTCATGTACGGCCGCAAAGAAGTCACCAACTTCACGTACGCCCCCCGAAGCAGCCACCAACTCCACGCACGGCCCCGCAGCAGCCCCTCCCTGCGGCCCCTGCCTGAATTCCTACCTTTCCCGTTCCTGTTCCTGATCGGTAATTTTTCAGTTTTTGAGGTAATCAAATGGGTTTCAAGTGCGGCATCGTCGGTCTTCCCAACGTCGGCAAATCCACGATTTTCAACGCTCTGACGAGCGCCGGTGCCGAAGCGGCCAACTTTCCGTTCTGCACCAAGGATCCCAACGTGGGCGTGGTCAACATCCCGGACCCGCGCCTCGCGGAGCTGACCCGCATCTACAAACCCAAGCGCGAACTCCCCGCCGTCATGCAGTTCGTGGACATCGCCGGGCTCGTCAAGGGCGCCTCGCAGGGCGAAGGTCTGGGCAACCAGTTCCTGTCCCACATCCGTGAAACCGACGCCGTGATGCACGTCGTCCGCTGCTTCGAGGACGTGAACGTCACGCACGTGGAAGGCACGGTCGACCCCGCGCGCGATGCCGAAGTCGTGAACCTCGAGCTCGCGCTGCGCGACCTCGACACGGTCGACAAGAAACTCGCGAAGGACAAGAAGCTGGCCGGCCAGGCCAGCGCGCCGGACTCCAAGGAGGCCAAGGTCCGCGTCGAGATCCTGGAGCGGATCAAGGCCTTGCTCGACGACGGCCAGCCCGCGCGTCTTGCGGCGCTCTCCGACGAGGAAACCGCGTTGATCCGCGACCTCGGATTGCTCACCCTCAAGCCCATGTTCTACTGCGCCAACATGCGCGAGGACGAGATCAACGTCGGCAACGCCCATCTTGAAACCGTGAAGGCCTTCGCGGCGGAGCAGAAATGCGACGTCGTCGTCGTCAGCGGCAAGATCGAGAGCGAGATCGCCGAGCTGGACGCCGACGAGAAGGCGGACTTTCTCAAGGAAATGGGTCTGGAAGAAAGCGGTCTCGACCGCGTGATCCGCAAGGGTTTCTCCATGCTCGGCCTGCAGACCTACTTCACCGCCGGCGAGCAGGAAACCCGTGCCTGGACCATTCCCCAAGGATGCAAGGCTCCCCAGGCGGCCGGAGTGATCCACTCCGACTTCGAAAAGGGCTTCATCAGGGCCGAAACCCTCGCGTTCGCCGACCTCATCAAGGCGGGCAGCTGGCAAGCGGCCAAGGAAAAAGGCCTGGTGCGCACCGAAGGCAAGGAGTACATCGTGCAGGATGCGGACATCATGCACTTCCTGTTCAACGTGTGAGTGAGGCGGGTGAGCTGACAGCGTACAGCTGACAGCTCACAGCCAAATTCCGTAAATCCGTTCGACATGAATCGACAGGCCAACGCGTAACATCCCTTGATGTGCTCCGGCCCCCCAGGATCCAGGCCCTCAAGGAGTCGATTCGCTGTCTTTCTTTTTATAAGCTATGAGCTGTAAGCTGTGAGCTAAACTCCCTATGCCCGACCTCATTGAACTCCATCTCGACAGCATCTCCGTCACCAACGCGGGGTTCATCGTCTTCCTGAAAATGGAAGGGGAGTCCCGCGTGCTGCCGATCTTCATCGGCTCCAATGAAGCGCAGGCGATCGCGCTGGCCCTCAGCGAGGATCGTCCGCCCCGTCCCCTGACGCACGACTTGCTCAAGGGCATGCTCGACGCGCTGGACGCCTCGATCACACGCATCGAAATCACGGAGTTGAAGGAAGGCACGTTCTACGCCAAGGTTTATGTGGTGCGGGGTGAATTCGAAGAGCATGAATTCGATGCCCGCCCTTCGGATGCGATCGCGCTGGCCGTACGCTTCGAGGCACCGATCTTCGCCGCCCGCACGGTTTTCGAGGAAGCGGCCATCAACGTGGTCCTCAAGAATGCCGAAGAGCATGGCGAAGAAAACCCCGACGAACGCGAAGACGCCCTCTCCGACGACGAGGAACTGGAGACGGACGTCGAGATCGTGGCCGACGGCGCTTTGGAGGATCCGGCCCCTGCGGGGGAGGAACACGTCCGTGAAAAACCGGCCACTCCGCCGCCCCTCAGCCCGTTGGAAAAGCTGAAGGCCGACCTTCAGTCCGCCGTGGCGGATGAGCGCTACGAAGAAGCCGCACGCCTCCGGGACGTCCTCAAGCGGATGGGCGCGAACTAGATCGTGGCGGCGTTGCCGGAACAACGCCATACCGCGTGCAGATTTCGCACTTCGCCGCATCATGCCGCAGCGCGGGGCAATGTTCACGCCCGTAGTAGATGATCTGCAAATGGCGGCGGTTCCACGTGTCCTCCGGAAACACCGCCTTGAGATCGCGTTCGGTTTGCGCCACGCTTTTTCCTGAAGACAGCCCCCAACGCGCCGCGAGACGGTGGATGTGCGTATCGACGGGGAAAGCGGGCACGCCATACGCCTGCGCCATCACCACCGAGGCGGTTTTGTGGCCCACGCCGGGCAGCGTCTCCAGTTCCTCCATCGTGCGCGGCAGTTCCCCGCCATGTCGCTCCATCACGATGCGCGCGAGGTTCCAGACGTTGCGGCTTTTGGTGGGCGCAAGCCCGATCGTACGGATGACTTCAAGGATGGAGTCGGGGGTGAGCGCGGCCATGGCCGCGGGGTCGGGAGCGAGGCGGAAGAGGGCCGGCGTGACCTTGTTGACCGAAACATCGGTCGCCTGCGCCGACAGAAGCACGGCGATGCACAGCGTGAAGGCGTCGGTGTGGTGCAGGGGAATCGGCGGGTCAGGATACAACCGGTCCAGGATCTCCCCGATGCGGTCGGCCTGCTCGCGCAAGGCCGTTGTTTTCAACACCGTGCTTGACGACACCTTCGCGGACTTTTTTACGACGGCCTTGGCTGCCTTTTTCGCGGTTTTCTTCATATCGATGGCGTCAATATAAAACCCGGAACTCCGGCCCCAGGCGCTGCAGGCTGACAGACTCCGCACTCGGGAGTGTCGTTGGGGAGACGTGGCGGTCGACACATTGCATTTACGACCAACCACCAACGACATGGTAGGGCTCCAAGGACGACACCAACCACCAACAACATGGTAGCACCCCAAGGATGACACCAACCACCAACGACCGATAAGGCTCCATTGTATCTTTCGCCCATGTCCACCTCCCACTCCCCCTGCTACGTCATCACCGGCGCCGCCGGATTCATCGGCAGCGCCCTGGCCTGGCGCCTGAACCAACTCGGTCACGACAACCTGATCCTCGTGGACGCGCTGGGAACCGATGCCCGCTGGAAGAACCTTGTGCCCTTGCGCTACGCCGACTATGTCGACCGTACCGATTTTCTCGAAGCCCTGTTGGCCGGACGGTACGATCATGCGGGCATCGAAGCCGTCTTCCACCTTGGTGCCTGCTCGTCCACGACCGAGGCGGATGCGGCCTACCTGATGAAGAACAACTTCGAATACACGAAGTCGCTGGCGCAGTGGTGCGCGTCGCCGGGGCCGCACGCCGCGGCCGCCAAAACCCCACGTCTCGTCTATGCCTCGTCGGCCGCGACGTACGGGGACGGATCGCGCGGCTACGCCGACGACCACGCCAAGGTTCCCGAACTGCGCCCGCTCAACGGCTATGGCTATTCCAAACAGGCTTTCGATTTGTGGGCCTTGCACCACGGCCACTTCGAGCGGGATGCGGGTGCGGTCGGCCTCAAGTATTTCAACGTGTACGGCCCGAACGAATACCATAAAGGCGACATGAAAAGCATGGTCGCCAAAGCGCATGCCCAAATCCTGTCGACCAGCCGCGTGCAGCTGTTCAAGTCGCACCGTCCCGATTTCAAGGACGGCGAACAAATGCGCGACTTTCTGCACGTACTGGATGCGGTCGACATGACCCTGCATTTTCTCGACCCACGCGTGCCCGGCGGCCTCTACAATGTGGGCACCGGTGAGGCGCGCACCTGGGTCGACATGATGAACGCCGTCTTCGCGGCCATGGAACGCGAACCCAGGATCGATTTCATCGACATGCCCGAAGTGCTGCGAGGCAAGTACCAGTACTACACGCGGGCCGACATCGCCAAGATCCGCAAGGCCGGCTATGACAAGCCGATCCGGTCACTCGAAGAGGGCGTGGCCGCCTATGTACAGGATCTCGACCAGGGCGAACGCGTGCTGGGGTGGTGACGGGGGCCGACCGACTGGTCGGCCTTTCAAGCGGGTTTCATGTCGGGGCACATTGCAATGTGCCCATACCATTATGGCCTAATGAAACCCGCGGTGCAGCATCCCCAGCCACACCGACGCGGCCAGCGCGACGAGAAAGCCGATCCAGGCCGCGGGCTTGCGCTTCAGCATCTGCCGGCTGTGCGGCAGCATGCCTGAAAACACTGTGTAGACCAATACGCCCGCGGACAACCCCAAGAGGCTGTCGAAGGGAATCGCCCCCTGCCCCTTGAGGGCCATGCCCGCGTAAAACATCACCGGACTGATCAAACCGTTGATGAAGCCCATCCAGGCGAGGCGCGTGCCGCGGTAGCTCCAGTGGCCGAGCGCAAGCGCCAATGCGAACGACGACGTCACCTTGTGGACGAGCATGCCGAAATTTAGGCCCGAAAACCACGGCGGATCGATGAGGCCGAGCAACACGCCGTCATTGACGGCGCATGCGGCGAGCGCGATGAAAAAAGCCCAACCAATGGGTTCATGATCATGCCCGGTCTCGCAACACGGATCCTTCTTCAACACCTTGCGCGACAGCACCGCCATCAACGCCACGCCCGCGATGAACGAAAATACGGGAATGCTTTCGCCTTCGAACAAAGCGTGGGGAATCAACGTGCTCGCGAGATACCCGAGAAAAAACGCGACGGTGACGGGATACAGGTAGTCGAGGACCGAAGACTCGATTTCGTGCTCGAGATCGTGATCGTGATGCGACGAACGAATGCGAAACGGCAAGGTTCCCAGCAGGAACCCGACCCAGGAACTCAGGGCCAGGCCCAGCGGAAGCCAGAGGGAAGACATAGAGGGGTAACGGTAGAAATTGAAAATCAGAAATCAGAAATCAGAAATCAGAGAATTGAAGGCAGGCGATGATTAAGAATCGGACGAGCACTGCATTACAGCTCTGGTTCAGATTGAGACGCTTTTCTTTTCTGCTTTCTGCTTTCTGCTTTCTGATTTTGCGTTCAAGTATATTCTCCCCATGCGCCTCCTCCGCCCCGCCTGGTTCGTCTCCGCCTTCCTGCTCTTTGCGGCGGGCATCACTCTGACCGGCTGCGGCTCCAAAAGCACCGGTGCACCCGCGGTCGCCCTGCCCACGTATGACGGCGAAGTCGTGTCCATCAGTCCGAAAGACAGCCTGGTGTCCCTCGTCGTGTTCTGGGCCACCTGGTGCATCCCCTGCATCGAGGAAATCCCCCAGCTCAAGC
>CAZKRC010000117.1:0-7088 GCA_964555105.1 uncultured Bifidobacterium sp.
GTCATGGACACAATTTACTCCTAGTAATGTGTCCGTTTTGGCGGGGTCACGCCAATATCCTGGAAACGGATTGCGTTATGTTGCTGTGATGCTGTGATGCTGTGATGCTTTATTGTTCTATTGTTCCACTGTCCAAAGCTTTCCCTTCCCCACTGAGGCTCGCTCCCATGCCCTCCACCCCCCGTAGCCCCAACAGCTCCCGCGCCGTCGTCACCGGCCTCGTGGTCATCGCCGTCCTCACCCTCGCCGGCTACATCACCGCCAGGAGCCTGGGAATGATCGTCCCCGGCACCATCCCCCCCGAACGCGACCTGTTCCTGTTCAACCTGTGCATCATGATGTTCATCATGATCGGCGGCTACATCACCGGATGGCTCGCGCCGCACGACCCCAAGAACCACGCACTGTCCCTGGGCGTCCTGCTCACGATCATCGGGCTGGCCGCCTCGCTCACACTGTCCTTCGCGGATTACGGTCCCGACTGGTTCGGCTGGACGATCCTCCTCAGCGGCCTCCCCTTCGCCTGGCTGGGAGCAAAAATCAAGATCCGCTGAGAGGTCCCGCCGCGCGTGGCCGTCCGCGGCCCGCATCCGCTTACAGCTTACAGCCTACAGCTTACAGCCTACAGCTTACAGCTTACAGCCTACAGCCTACAGCTCACAGCTTACAGCGACAGCTCACGGCTCACGGCTCACGGCTCAAAATTCCTGATTCCACATGATGATTCAGCCTGCGGCCTCATTCAGCGGCACCTCCGCTTCACAGCCTCATGCCTTCGGCGCTTGATTCCACATTCTTAATTCTTAATTCCACACTCTTAATTCATACCTTCCTCCCATGTCCTACCGCCCCAAGACTCCCGCTCCGGACACGCGCGACAGCGCGTCCGTACCCTTCGGTGTCCGCCTGCTCGCGCTGCTCGCGGGTACGGTATTTCTGTTGCTATCGACCAAGTCGATGCTGCAGGACTATCGTCTGTACCACAAGCTCACCCACCTCGACGAACTGTACGACGCCGTGCCCGCGACCCTTCTCAAGGTGGACATCCGGCGCGATGAAGCGGGCTCCCCGGATTTCTATCCCGACATCCTCTTCGACGCCAACGTCGGCGGCACCAGCGTGTGGGGGTGGCGCCTCTCGCTGGAGGAGGCTCCGGGCGACAGCGCATACTGGTTGGAACGACTCGCGCCTTATCGCGTCGGCGACACCGTCACGGCGTACGTGAACCCCCAGGATCCGAAGGATTCCTTTCTCGAACAAAAAAGCGACGGCGTGCAACGCGTTCTGTCCAAAGGCATGTTGGGCGCAGCGTTCGGGCTTTTCGGCGGCACGCTGGTGGTCTTGTCGATCCTCGGGTTAGTGCGTCGTCCCGTGGAGACGAAAACGGATCGCGGTGGGCGGAAAAAGCGAAAATAACCGGGAAGGGCCAACAGGCCGCGTGTGATTGACGGGGTGTCGTTGGCTCCCGTCCGGGCTGAAACCAAAAAAGTATCACACCACCACGACATGAAGACCTCTTGTCTTATACGGCTGTGATGGCCCGGATGCCGGACGTTATGACGCCGGACATCCGGTTTGCAGAGGCCGTCGTCCGTTACGCGTCACCGCCGACGGCTTCGCTTGCGAGGAGATGTTCGGCATCCAGCGCCGCCATGCAGCCCGTGCCCGCCGACGTGATCGCCTGGCGATACACGTTGTCCTGCACGTCGCCGGCGGCGAACACGCCCTTCACGCTGGTCTTGGTCGTACCCGGCTGCGTGAGGATGTACCCCGCCGCGTCGGTCTCCACCTGGCCTTCCAGGAACCCCGTGTTGGGCGTATGCCCGATCGCGTAGAACAGGCCGCTCGCGGGAAGCTTCGAGGTTTCACCGGTCTTGACGTTCTTGATCACCACGCCTTCGAGAAACTTGTCCCCGTAGGCCTCTTCCAACACGCTGTCCCAGACGATTTCAAGCTTGGGCGTCGAGAAGGCGCGCTGCTGCATCGCCTTGCTGGCGCGCAGTTCGTCGCGACGGTGCACCAGATAGACCTTGGAGGCGAACTTCGTCAGGTACGTGGCCTCCTCGACGGCCGTATCACCGCCGCCGATCACCACCATTTCCTTGCCGCGGAACATCGGCAGGCCGCCATCGCACACCGCGCACGCGGAGATGCCCATCTGCCAGAGTTTTTCCTCGCCGGGCACATGCATGCGCTTGGCCGTCGCGCCGGTGGCGATGATGATCGTCTTCGCGAGGATCGCGGGGCCGTCTTCGGGAAACACCTTGAAAGGCCGCTCCGAAAGGTCCACGCGCGCCACCGTCTCGGTGCGGATGCGCGTGCCGCAGTGCACGGCCTGCTCGCGCATGCGGTGCATGAGTTCGGGCCCGCCGATGCTGGTGAAGCCGGGGAAGTTTTCGATCTCCGTGGTCGTGGTCAACTGCCCGCCTGCCGCGACGCCTGCGGCCATGAACCCTTCGAACATCAGCGGGCTGAGGGTGGCACGACCGGCATAGATGGCGGCGGTGTGCCCGGCAGGCCCGGAACCGATGATCACAACGTTTTCGACATTGTTTTCGACATTGGCAGTAGTCATGGGGAAGATTCCTTCTGGCTTTGTTTCATTTTCAACAATTTAGAGTAATTCTAATTTTAGAATCGTTCTAAATCAAGGGCTGTGGCGGGAAATTTTTGATGCTCCCGAAGATACCATTTCGTGACGGCTTCATGGGGAGAAGTGGGGGGGGTGGAGCGCAGCATGCGCTGCGCGGGTGGCTTCGGTGTTTACCCGGAGGGGCATTAAGTTGTTTACCCGGAGGGGCATTAAGTTGTTTACCCGGAGGGGCATTAAGTTGTTTACCCGGAGGGGCTCTTAAAGAGGGTCGGGGGCCATGATGCCCAGCTCCCCCCACCCCTTTTCGGTGGACCCTGGCAACGTAAGCCGCGACACCCCACCCTGCGAAGATCGATGATTTAATACCATTATCTTTCCGGTGCGGCCGTGCCGTTTCCCTCCCGGGATTCACGTCCGCGGCCTCCCTGAGGCGTCACGAAAACCCCGGCGGCCTGTTCGGTACCCGCCCGTCGCCCGAGTATGGTGACAGCGGCGGGGTCGCCGGAACGCGTGCCTTTCAAACCATGCACAAGCGTTTTCACCATCGCCTTGTCCCGGACTTGTAGAGAGGGGCCGGACCGCAACGAGACCACGGGTGAGCCGATGAAGGTCAGGGTCCCGTTGCGGAACTCATACACCCCCTGTGCCGTCGCCGCGTAAAAACCGTTCGCGTCACCCGTCATGTCGTTGATGATCAGGCCCGGTGCGGGGAGATCGGCCACCTTGGGAGTGCCGGCCGTGCCGGAGAAGTGGTAAAAACCGGTGGACGTCGCCAGCCAGACCGAAGCGCTGTCGCGCACGGCCAGCGCGTGGATCGTGTCACCGGGCACCATGACGGACGACATGGCGGCGCGGAAAGTCCTCACGGAATCGCCCACGATGCGCCGTAAACCGCGTGAGGAAAAGCGAACCATCCCACCCCCGAAATTCTCGCCGTCGATACCCAGCCACACGGTGTTTCCCCCCGTTTTCAGGCCGGTCACGGCCTGGCCTCCCAAAGCGTCGGCATCCCATGTGGTGATCGTCCCCGGGCCGGAGAGGGTACGGGCGTAGGCACCGCGTTTTGTGCCCACCCACACCCTGCCCGACGCAACGGCCACTGCCGTCACGGTGTCCGACAACCCCGGAGGTGTGGGGAAAGAGTCGCGGATGGCCAGAGAGTCACCGGATGCACGCTCCAGACGCAGCAAGCCCCGGCTGCCGCCGGCCCATGCCAGGGAGTCTCCCGCCTGCCAGGCACACGATGTCAGCCCGAAGGCACCGAACGGGCTCGGTCGGGGGCTGGGGGCATCCGCGGTGAGCGGCCAGGTCAGTTCATATCCCCCGGCGGCGATCAGGGCACGCCCGTCTCCCGAAAGGCAGAACCCGAACGGGGGGCCGATCCCGAAGTTCGTGTGCGCCAGGAACCACTGCCCCGAGTCGCGTACGCCCACGTCGTACGCCCCGAGGGCATTCTGGTCAGGCCCCGTCACCCATAACCGCCCCCGTGAATCGGAGGCGATGCGCATCACCTGCGCGAGGGAGGGCGGTCCGTATGCGGGCTGTATGCGGGCGGCTTCCTCCAGCGTGATGCCGTGTGCATGACCCCAAGCCGCAAGACGCCCATCGGCCGCGGCGATCTCCGCGATGTAGGCGTTGTTCATGGTCGCGCGGACATCCTCCGCAAGATCCGCGTGACCGGAAGCGATGATCAGTTTCCCCATGGCGCAGGGGACGTCCGCCGCATCGATGAAGTAGGGAATCAGGCGATCGGGAAAGTCGCGATTGCGGGGGAATTCGCCGCGCTCGCGATAGACGTGCAGGGTATCCAGCAGCGCGAGACGACGCGCGCGTTGCGCGTCGCCCAGGCCTGCCGGCGGGTGGCGGCGCATGTCGTCCTCAACGGTGGCAAGGTGTTTCCGGATGCGCGCCTGCTCCGGTTCCGCGAGGTTGACGCGCGCTTCGTAGTACGAACGCGCGTCGGCATAGGCGATGTGCCCGTTCTCTTGTGTGCGTTCTTGCGCGCGTTCTTGCGCGCGTTCTTGCGCGCGTTCTTGCCCACGCTCTGTCGGCGCGACCACCCGGGCTGGCGATGAGGTGACGAGGGCCAACAGGACACTGGCGAGGATGCGGAACCGATTCATGATGACCTCCCCGGGAGCGCGGCGCTCATGCCGTCCCGTGACCGATGGTTGCGCCTCACGCGTTGTAAGACCAATGACACGCCGTACATCCCTCAACCTACTTAAATGCCCGGCACGGCGCGACCCGTGTGCGTCAACGGACAACCGGTACGGGCAACATCGTCGACCCCGTCAACCCTTGCCCGTACCTCCTCCCCCCGCATTCGTAATTCCCCTCTTCCGTTCCTAACTTCCTCCGCATGTCCGTCCTGAATTCCCGTACCTCCGTCCGTACTCAAGCCCGTACCCGCAAACGTCCTCCCGTCGCCCTCACCATTGCCGGTTCCGACCCCAGCGGTGGTGCCGGCCAGGAAGCCGATCTCAAGGCCTTTCTTCGCCACGGCGTGTACGGCCTGAATCTCACGACCCTTCTCACCGTGCAGAACACGCGCGGCGTGAAAAGCGTGCAGCCCCTTGATCCTGAATATCTCACGGCCCAGTGGAAGGCGCTTTTCAGCGACATCCCGCCCGACGTGATCAAGCTCGGGGCGCTGGGTGCGCTGCCCATGGTCAAGCGGGTCGCCCGGCTTTTGAATCGCCCGGAAGCACGCGACGTACCCGTCGTGCTCGATCCCGTGCTGGGTTCGACGTCGGGCTCTCCCCTGCTGGCCGCCGAGGCGCTGCGCGTGTTCAAACGGAACCTGTTGCCGCGCTGCCGCGTGGTCACGCCCAACTTCCCCGAGTTCGCCACGTTGTTCGGCCCCTTCCCTGCGGGGCAATCTCCCGCCGACAGCCTGCGGTCGCTGGGCAAGTTGCCCTATGCGATTCTCCTGAAAGGTGGTCATGCCTCCGCCGAGGAGGTGGACGGCAGCCCCGACTGGTTATGGGATGGGGGGAGACTGTTCGTGCTCCCGGGTGTCCGGTATCCCGTGGGAAACATCCATGGAACCGGGTGCACCCTCGCGGCCACGGTGGCGGCGAATCTCGCACAGGGAAAGAACCTCCTCGCCGCCTGTCGCGCGGCCAAAGCCTTCGTGGCCCGCGGCATCGCCACCGCGCCCCCCATCGGGCACGGGAGCGGGCCGCTCAACTTCTGGGCGTAAATCGTAGCCGACATTGCGTCTGCGACGGCGACGGCGACCGGGAACCAAACTTCCCGGCATTATTCTCACGCTGACGTGGTCTTTTCGCCCTATCTTGTGATGAGAGGAGACGAGAAATGCAAAGCGTACGCGCCGCCCGTTTGGCCACTTTGTTCTGTGCATCCCTATGCTTGGGCGCGCTGGGAGGTCACGCGGTGGCGCAGAGCCCGCGCGTCCTCATCTTCCACAAGCAGAACGGCTACATCCACACCGCCACGCCCACGGTGGTCTCCACCTTGTCGGCCGACTGGACCGCGCACGGAATCGCGGTGGAGACCACCGTCGACTCCCTCGCGTTTACGGCCGGGAATCTCGCGCGCTTCGACGCCGTGGTCTTCCTCAACACCAACTATCGGAACGGTCCCTTGCTGGCGCGCGCGCAGGAGGCGGCCTTCGAGAACTACATCAGGGCCGGTGGCGCCTTCGTCGGCCTTCACAGCGCCATCCCGCTGAATGGCACCATGGAGGAAGGCATTTGGCCGTGGTATGCCACGCTGTACGGCGCGCGCTTCCGGTCACACGCCCCGTATCGGAGTGGTTACATGGTCCTGGAGGACACCACGCACTTCTCCACGCGCGGCCTGCCCGTGCGCTTCGGCCTGCAGGACGAGTGGTACGCCCTGCAGGTGAATCCCCGTGACGTGCCCGGTACCCATGTGCTGGCCACCGTCGACGAGACGGGTTTTCTCCCTGACAGCCATATGGGAGGAGATCACCCCGTCACCTGGACGAGAACGTTCGAGGGCGCGCGGGCCTGGGTCACGGTCGTGGGGCATGACATGGGGGCCTTCTCGAACAGCCATTTCCAGAAGCACGTGCGGAACGGCGTCCTGTGGGCCGCCGGGCACGATTCCACGACGTCGGCTTTGGTGTCCCGGCACGTACGCGCTGCGCGGCCGGGGGCACCACAAGGACGTCACGGGGCGCCCGCCGCCACCTTGTCCTACACGGGAAGGGACGGCCAGCGCCTGGAAGTTTTCGTCGACGGGCGCTCCGTGTCCGCACGCCGGGGAAACCTCCCGGATCGCACGGACCGCGGGAAACCGTGATTCCGGGATCGGGACGGGCGCGGGACCAGGCGTCCGCCTTCCCCCTCTCCCCCTCTCCCCAAGCAGCCTGAAGCTCAAACCGGGAACAACAAAAAAGGCGTTTCCGGATTACGGAAACGCCTTTTTTGTTTGGTTACGGTAACGGTGTTTGATGGTCGGGATGGCGGGATTCGAACCCACGACCCCTTGCTCCCGAAGCAAG
>CAZKRC010000118.1:0-6957 GCA_964555105.1 uncultured Bifidobacterium sp.
GGGGCTTTTTTGTTGGGGGAAATCAGGGTTGGTGGTTGGTGGTTGGTCGTTGGTTGGTGGTTGGTCGTTGGTCGTGGGGAGAGGGAACGCGTGAAACGGTCGATGCCGGTGTCAACTGGTGCAGGCGATACAGGCGACACCCGAAAATAAATCCACCATCACGTGACCACGGTCACAGACGGATTCCGGACATCGCTTCATCTTTCCTCATTCACCGGGGAGGAGATGAACATGAGCACGCGCGGATATAAAGACCTGTATGTGTGGCGCGAAGCCATAGCCTTCGTTCCTGACGTCTACGCCGTCGTGAGCGGCTTTCCCGCCCACGAACGCTTCGGACTCTGCGACCAGATTCGACGCGCCGCCGTTTCCGTCCCCGCGAACATCGCTGAAGGCCAGGCGCGGCACTCTTTGCGCGACTTTCTCCGGCACCTCAGGATCGCGAAAGGAAGCTTGGCCGAACTGCATACGCACATGATTATCGCGGAGCAACTGGGCTATATCGAGCCATTCCGACTCGCCGAACTCGAACAGGCAATATCCGGAATCGCGCGTCCTTTGCACAAACTGATTCTCAACCTGAGAAAGCGAATTGAATCGGAGAATGTGGGCTCATAGTTGGTGCGACCGTTGGGGCTTTCCCCGGAGTTGGTGCGACCGTTGAAGTCTTACCTGAAGTTGGCACGACCGCTGAGGCTTTCCCCGGAGTTGGTACGGCCGCTGGGGCTTTATGTGAGGTTGGTGCGACCGTTGGGGCGTTATGTGAGGTTGGTGGCGATGACAGAGTGCTTGAAACCTCCCGGAGGTCACCAGACCAACCACCAACTACCAACCACCAACTACCTTTTACAACCCCCATAGAAAGCCCCCCTATGTCCCTCGGAATGCGCGACCTCTCCTTCCACGTCGGCGGCCCCCCGCTGCTCGACGGTGTCTCCTTCATGATCGACGCGCGCGAACGGGTGTGTCTCACGGGTCGCAACGGTGCCGGCAAAACCACGCTGATGCGCATCCTGCTCGGGCAGCAGGCCCCCGATTCGGGCGAGGTGATCGTGACCCCCGGAACGCGCATCGCGCACCTGCCGCAGGATATTCCCGCGGGATTGCCCGGCACCGTCGCGGAGATCGTGGCGGAGGGCGCAGCCCACCACGAGGTCGAAGGGGACTGGAAGGTGGAGATGGAGGCCGAACTGTGGGTCGGCAAGGTCGGGCTCGAACCCGACGCCCTGTTCTCCTCGCTCTCCGGCGGCCAGAAGCGCCGCGTGCTGCTGGCGCGGGCGCTGGCGTCCGAGCCGGACGTGCTGCTCCTCGACGAGCCCACCAACCATCTCGACATCGCCTCCATCGACTGGATGGAGGATTTGCTGAAGTCCTCGAACACGGCGCTGCTGTTCATCACGCACGACCGTGCGTTCCTGCGCCGCATGGCGACCCGCATCCTCGAGCTGGACCGCGGTCAACTCTACGACTGGGCCTGCGACTGGGACACGTTCCTGGTGCGCAAGGAAGCGCTGCTGGAGGCGCAGGAAAAGGAATGGGCCGACTTCGACAAGAAGCTGGCGCAGGAGGAGGCGTGGGCGCGCCGCAGCCCCAAGGCGCGCCGGGCGCGCAACGAAGGGCGCGTGCGGGCCTTGCAGGCCAAGCGGCAGGAACGGGCGGCGCGGCGGGAACGCCAGGGGACGGCCACCCTGTCCTTCGGTGAAACCGATCGCTCGGGAGACAAGATCGTCGAGGCGCGGAAGGTCTCGTTCACGTATACGCCGGACGCCCCGGACGCGCGTCCCATCATCCGCGACTTCAGCACCATCATCCACCGCGGCGACAAGGTCGCCCTGCTGGGCGCCAACGGCGCGGGCAAGACGACCTTGCTGCGCCTGCTGCTCGGCCAGCTGACCCCCACCAGCGGCACCGTCACGCTGGGCGCGTCGCTGCAGATCCTGTACTTCGACCAGCTGCGCGCGCAGATCGATCCCGAGGCCACCGTGCGCGACAACATCGGCGGCGGTCAGGAATGGGTCGAGGTGGCCGGCAAGCGGACGCACGTGATGTCCTACCTGCAGAGCTTTCTGTTCGACCCCAAGCGCGCGATGATCAAGGCCGGCATGCTCTCGGGCGGGGAACGCAACCGCCTGCTGCTGGCGCAGCTGTTCACGCGGCCGGGCAACGTGCTCGTGCTCGACGAACCCACCAACGACCTCGACATTGAAACGCTGTCCCTGCTCGAGGAACTGCTGGTCGATTTCGAAGGGACGGTTTTGGTGGTGAGTCACGATCGCGAGTTCCTCGACAACGTGGCCACATCCACCCTCGCGATCGGGGCGGACGGCGTTGTGGAAGAGTTCGTGGGCGGGTGGACGGACTGGAAGCGGCAGCACGACGAGCGGCTCGCCCGGCAGGCGAAGCACGATGCCGCGACGGCCGCGAAGTCGGCCACGGCGGCTTCGTCCGCGGCGAAGGCCGGGAGCTCCGCAGGCAATGCGTCGGCAGGGGCGGCTCCGGGGGCGAAGCGCAAGCGGAGCTTCAAGGAACAGAAGGAATACGACGCGTTGCCGGCGAAGATCGAAGCCCTCGAAGCCGAACAGGCTGCGCTCGTGGAGGCCATGGGCACACCGGAGTTCTACAAGCAGGGCGCGGCCGAGATCAACGCCGCGAACGCGAAGCAGACGGAACTGGAGGCCGAACTGGCGAAGGCCTACGAAAGATGGGAAGAGCTCGAAAATTAAGCTGAAACAGCGAGCGGTATCGCGATATCCGGGAATGCCTTCAGGATTTGGCGGTCATTCGTGATCAAGGGAACATTAAGTTCCTGGGCGAGCGCAACGAATTCGCAGTCGTAGGCCGTGCAGCCGCTGGCATGGGTGAGTTCGAGGATCGCGCGGGAATCCGCGATCAACGAGACATCCTGAACAAGGTTTTCGGCTTCTTCCTGGATTGCGATGGCATGCTCGAGTGAAAACTCCTTGCGCTTGAGGTATGTCGCCAGGATGTTGCGAAACTCGCTTTTCCAGAGAAGCGGCGCCAGCCACACGGGATCCCGCGCGAGCAGTTCCGCCGCGCGGGATTGTTGCCCGCCGGGAATCGTCAGATATGCGGGGATGTTGGTATCGACGACGATCATTTTCTTCCCGCCCTTTTAAAAGCATCGATCTCGTCGTGACGCGTCGTGATGGGGCCAATGGTTGCATGGAGTTTACGGATGCGTTCCAGGCGTTCTTGTACAGATACGACCCGTTTTGCGGCGAGCGCTTGCTCCAGCAATGTGATGGCCTCCATGTTGATGCTTCGCCGGCTGGCCTCCGCGGAGGCGCGGAGGCGGTGGTAAACCGGCTCGGGAATGTTTTTAAGGGTGAGATTGATGGACATGTCGGCCTCCACAGAGCCTGGGGACTCTGGTAAAGCGGGGAAGGGTGGAAACATAGTGAAACCAATATGGTTCCAATTTAGTTCCAATTTAGCCCCTTTTTGGGGGAGGTCGGCAACAGGGGGTACGAGGGTGGGGTGCATGGGCCAAATCGTAAATCCTGAACGGGAAAACCGTTGTGATGATGGTCACACATCATTTTAAAAATTTCGGTATGTCCGGAAACTTGACAGAAAGAGGTTTAACAGGAACGGTCCCCATTCCACATTCCACATTGATATTATGCGGCTACAGGCGTTCCGTCCCCCGCGTGTTCACTCCCGCCGCTGAGAAGCTGCACCGCGTCCTCCAGCTGCGTGGCGTTTCCGAACAGGATCAGCTCGTCGCCCGTGTGGAGTTGTTCTTCCACCGAAGGGTTCACGATCGGCTCCTGGCCTTCACGCTGGATGCCCACGATCAGCGCGCCGGTTTGTGTCCGCAGCGCAAGCTCGCGGATGGTGCGCGCTGCGCACGGCATGTCCGCACCCAGCACGAACGACTCGAGTTTCCCGTCGCGGCGCAGGCGGGCCACGACCGCATTCTCCGCGCCCAGTCCGCTTCCGTCCGTCAGCAGCGGCGGCACGTCGCGGTGCGACGGCTCGTGCCCGTGTCCGTTGAGGGTTTCGTGCAGCGCCGCCTTGCCCTGGAAGTAGACCTTGTTCAGGGAATCCCGGAGGAACCACGCCAGCACCCCCACCACCAACGCGAGGGCGACCACCACAGAGGCCGACGGCAGCGCCGCGTAGCTGAGGGCGAACGTGAACCCCGCGAGCGACAACAGGGAGAAGGCCCAAAAAGCGGTTGCCACCACCCCCCGCAACTCCGTCTTGCGATGATCGCCGTCCCGGTCGGGGAGTCCCAGCTCCGCCAGGATCATTCCCAGCGCCCGCAGCTTGCGCACGGCCGCCACGTACACGGGCAACACCGCCACGATCGCCAGCACCCACAGCAGCGATTTCACCGCGTCCTCCCACAGGCGGATCTGGGGGACGAAGCGCAGCAGGGCCCGCGAGAGGAAGACGGCGGTGAGCAGCGAGCCCGCGATCAGCCCGAGGAAGATGCCCAGCTGGCCCATGATGCGGCGCAGGATCTTGCGGACCTGGTTGTCCTGCCGCTGCTGGTGGAACTGGCCGTACCAGCGCGTGTACAGGTTGGCGTAGGAGACGAAGGTGGCCGGCGCGGCCTTGACGAGCCAGTGCGCGAAGGGGTCGGACGCGCGTATGAGGTACGGCGTGGTCAACGTGGTGATGGCCGAGACGCTCACGGCGATGGGGTAGAGGAAGTCGCTGGTCACGCCCAGCGTGAGGCCCATGGCCGCGATGATGAAGGAGAACTCGCCGATCTGCGTGAGGCTCATGCCAACGCGCGTGGAGGTGGGGATGTCGTGCCCCGCGAGGAAGGTGCCCAAGCCGCAGCTCACCAGTTTGCCGCCGATGACGGCGAGCGAGATCAACGAGATGGGCAGGATGTGCTCGCGGATCAACGCCGGGTCGATCAGCAGGCCCACGGACACGAAGAACACCGCGCTGAACATGTCGCGGATGGGGAAGGTGAGCGCCTCGATCTTGCCGAGCTCCTTGGTCTCCGCGAGGATCGCGCCGATCAGGAAGGCGCCCAGCGCGAGGCTGTACTCGAGCTTGACGGTGAGCAGCGTGAAGCCGAAGCACAGGCCGAGCACGGTGATCAACAGCATTTCGGGGCTGGCGTAGCGCGCCACGAAACCGATCACGCGCGGCACCAGGATCAGCCCCGCCACCAGCGACACCACGAGGAACACGAGCAGCTCGCCGATGGTGATGGCGGCCTCGAGGCCCTGGAACGAACCGGTTTTGGCGATGCCCGAAAGCAGGGCGATCAGTACGATGCCCAGCATGTCCTCCACGATCAGCACGCCGAACACCAATCCCGCGAATTTCTGCTTGCCCAGTTTGAGTTCGCTGAAGGCCTTCATGATGATCGTGGTCGAGGAGATCGCCAGGATCGCGCCCAGGAACAGGCTGTCCATCGGCTTCCAGCCGAACAGCGTGCCGATGCCGTAGCCCACGCTCATCAGCAGGATGATCTCGAGCGTCGCCGCCACGAACGCCGTCGATCCCACCGCGCGCAGCTTGCGCAGGCTGAACTCGAGACCGAGGCTGAACATCAGGAAGATCATGCCCAGTTCCGACAGGATGCGGATGGTGTCGCGGTCGTGAATGAGATTGTAAGGCGGCGTATGCGGGCCGATGATCAGGCCCGCGACGATGTAGCCGAGCACCACCGGCTGCCTGAAACGATGACACAGGATGGTGACGAGTCCCGCCACGATCATGATGATCGCAAGATCCTGGAGAAAGTCGAGCTGGTGCATCTTCTTTCAGTTTAGTACAACGGAACGGTTTTCCGGAGTCGTGACCAAAAGCGCGGGTTTGCAGGCCCTTGGAGGGGATTTTTTTGGGGGGGAAGGGACCGGGCGGTCCCGGTCAGGCGCTGGCGGGTGCCAGCGCGGCGCGGGCCGACACCAGGGCGACCTCCACCTGGGCCTGGTCGGGCTCACGGGTGGTGATGCGCTGCAGCCACAGGCCGGGCAAGGTCAAGGCGCGCACCCAACGGGAATCCTGGTGGCGCGCCGAGAACTTGAGCAGTTCGAACGACAGGCCGGCCACCACGGGAATGAACGGCAGGTGGAAGGCGAAGCGCATGAGGAAGTTCGGGTAGGCGTATCCGAACACGTGCAACACCAGCGCGTCGAACAGCGAGAAGAACAGGATGCACACCAGCGCGACGATCAGGATGAACGACGTGCCGCAGCGCGGATGAAAGCGGACCTGCCGCGTCACCGCCGCAGGGTCCAGCGTCGCGCCGCTTTCGTGCGCGAAGATGGTTTTGTGCTCGGCGCCGTGGTACTCGAACAGGCGGCGCACGTCGCGCATGTGCGACAGGGCCCACATGTAGGCGATCAGCAACGTGATGCGCACGGCCCCGGCCGTGCCGTTGAACAGCAGCGGGTTCACGGGGTTGTCCCGCGTGCCCCCGGTGGCGAGCGAAGCCAGGAAGTAGGGCAAGAGCTGGAACAGTCCCAGGGCGAGCGCGAAGGACACGCCCAAGGTGACCACCAGCGCGGCTTTTTGCACGAAGGTGGTGGGCGGGGCCAGGCTGTCGTCCGCCGGGGCATTCTCTCCCGCGGGGGACGACCCCTGGGTTTCTTTGGTTTCCTGCACGCCGGCGGACCAGTTCAGGGCCTGCATGCCCACGTACAGGGCTTCGGCCAGCGAGACCGCGCCGCGCACAACGGGCAGGCCCAGCCAGGGACGGCGGCGTGAGAAGGGAACGAAGTCGCGGCTTTCCACCGCAATGGACCCGTCAGGCGCGCGTGCGGCGATGGCGATGCGGCCCGGCGCGCGCATGAGCACGCCTTCGACGACCGCCTGCCCGCCGATGGGGTCCAGCGTGGGCCGGCCGCCGTCAGGCGTGTGAGAGGAGGCGAACGCCCCGTCCGCGGTGTCCGGAGCATGGGCCGCGCCGGAAAAAGAAGAACCCGACGCTGCAGGAGCAGCCTCGGGTTCGAGGTTCATCGC
>CAZKRC010000119.1:0-6930 GCA_964555105.1 uncultured Bifidobacterium sp.
GGCCCTTCAGGCCGGTGTGTTCCACGGCGCGGATGGTCTGCGCGGTGATGTCGACTTCGATCAGGCGGTAACCGGTGAGCGATCCGTCCTGCAACGGATTGAAGCGGTACTCCGCCTTTTCGATGTCCTTTTCGCCGAAGCCGGCCAGGTCGACGACGAGAATGCCGCCGACTTCGAGGTCGGCGATGTTGGCCTTGAGGGCGGCCGCGTTCATTGCGACCAGCACATCGAGGTCGTCACCCAGCGTTTTGATGTCGTGGGAGGCGAAATGGATCTGGAAGGCGCTGACGCCCGCCACGGTTCCGGCGGGCGCGCGGATCTCGGCGGGAAAGTCCGGCATGGTCACGAGGTCGTTGCCGAACAGTGCGGAAGCGTCGGTGAACTGCGAGCCGGTGAGCTGCATGCCGTCGCCGGAGTCGCCGGCGAAACGGATGGTTACGGAGTCGCGTTCTTCAATGGGTTTCCCGGTGGACTGGGCGCTGCCAGGGTGTGAAACAGGGGATGAGGAAGGCAACATCAGCCAGACTCCGATGTAAATGTAAATGCGGTGCGTTTCAGTCAATACAATATAGGAATAACAGGCGCGAAAAACCCGAAAACATTAAGAAACGGGGTGTTTCCCGGTTCCGATAACAGCGGCAACAAGTTTACAGGCGGGCGAGCTCGCGCTTGAGCGGGGACGGCAGCCACGGCATCAGCCCGGCCTTCTCCGCGCGCCGCCACTCGCGCATCAGGGCGTCCGTCGCCGGACGGTCGCCGCGGGTGGTGTGCAGCCGGACGAGATTGCCCACGGCCCGGTAGTAGCCCAAGGGAAGCACGGTCGCGGAGGGGGGCAGGGCCGCGTATTCGGCCTTCAGGGCTTCGTAGTCGGCGCGGGCTTCCGGCAGGCGGCCCATGCGGAAGCGGGCGGCGGCACGCATGTCGCGCACCATGCGGTTGCCGGGATAGCGCTCCAGAAAGGCGGTGGCGATGCGTTCGGCGTCGGAGAAGCGGCCGTGGTCGACATGGATCCAGAACAGGGAGGCCAGCAGCATGTCGCGGAAGGCGGGGGAGTCCTCGGCGGCACGCGCGAAGGTTCGGACGTCGAAGGTCGCTTCGCCCACGAAGGGGATTTTCTCCAGGAGCCGGCCCCGGTAGTAGTCGAAAAGCATCAGGCTTGCGCGCGCCTCGGGGGGAAGGACGGCGGGCTTGCCCGCCGCCGGAGCGCGGGCGGACGCTTCGAGCTGGCGGCGCGCCGCCAGCGCCAGGGAGGTGGACCGCACGGTCTGGCCGCGCAGGGAAGCCGCGAAGGACAGCTGCAGGCCGGCCAGACCGCGGTAAAGTGATAACGTCTCGGGGTCGGTCTCGCGCCAAAACGGGGGCGGGGCCCCGCGCGGGGTGAGCGGTTCCCACCAGGCCTCGGCGCGGCGCAGGGCCGCCGTGTCGCCGATGTCGAGGAAACGGTTCATGGTGGCGATGCCGGCGAAGAGCGCCCGCGCGGGGGAATGGGGGGCAAGTCCTTCCACCACGGTGGACTCGGCGCGCGCATACTGCATGCGCGCCATGTGGTCGAGGGCGGCGCGCACCACCGGTTCTTCGGCCGGGCCCGGCAGGGCGAGCGCGGCGCCCGGGACGAGGGCTCCCGCGCCCGTCAGCGCCAAGGCCAGGAAGGCACGGCGGACGCGGGAGAACCGCACGGGACGGGGAAACGGGAGGGAGCAGGAAATCCGGCGGCCGCTGACCCCCTGACTGTGCCATTTTGTAGATATGGGGGCTTCGAGAGGCATCGTGCAGCAAACTATAAAAGCTCCCCCCCCACCTTGCATCCTGGGCATCGTCACCGCCGACATGCTCGCGCACAACCGGTACCCCGACGCTTTGTGGCGGTGCGGGGGCGTCGAGCTGCGCGCCGACGGCCTGGAACCCGGCCTCATCCCCGACGCGGTGAGGGCCTTCCACGACGAGAAAACCCGGCGCGGCTTTACGGGCCCGGTGGTATTCACCGTGCGCCTGCAACGCGACGGCGGAGCCTGGCCCGATGCCGGGGCGGCGTCGCGCAACGCCCTGTGGACGTCTTTGCCTCCCCACACCTGCGACTGGGTCGATCTCGAGATCGAGGAGGTCTCCCGACCCGGGCGCATTCCCCCCCCGACCTTCACGGCCGTTCGGGCTGCGGGTGCGAAGATCCTGCTGTCGCATCATGCCTTTGCGTATGAAGAGGCGTCGTCGTGGGAGGCGATGTTGGCGGACATGCGGACGTTCACTCCGGATGGCGTCAAGTTCGCGGTGATGCCCGATGCCGCGCAGGTGCCGGTGTTGCTGGACTTCGCCCGTCGGGTGGCGACGGAATTCGACGGGAGCTGCGTGTTGGGGATGGGGGCGGGTGGCGCGGTGACACGCGTGCTGGGCCCTCTGCTGGGGTGTCCGTTGACCTACGCGTTTTTGGGTGAGGGCGCGGTGGCTCCCGGGCAGTTGTCCGTCGCGGTCATGACGGCGTTCTTCGAGCGTGCGGCCGCGGACGGGGATCGTCCGGTCGTGGATGCCGCGCCCGCGGAGTGGATCGCGTGGGCGGAGGCCTTGTTAAGGAAGGTGCAGGGTGCTTAAACGGTTGTTCGGGCGGTTGCTTGTGCTGGTGCTCGCCTGCGCGGGCCTGGCGGCCGTGCCGTCCGCGCACGGGTTCGGCCAGAACAAGGTGCAGTACCAGCCCTTCGAGTGGACATACGTGCGCACCGCGCATTTCGATGTCTATTACTCGCAGGGTGGCGAGCGGATCGGGACCTTCGCGGCGCAGCATATAGAGACGATGTACGCCGAGGTGGCGGCCATGACCGGGCACAGGCTGACCAAGCGCGTGCCGGTGATCTTGCATAATACCCATACGGAATTCCAGCAGACCAACGTGATCCCCATGGCGCTGAGCGAAGGGATCGGCGGATTTACGGAAAGGTTGAAGAACCGCGTGGTGATGCCGTTCGAGGGGAGTTATCGCGATTTTTACAGCGTGCTGCAGCATGAGCTGGTGCACGCGGTGGTGTTCGACATGCTCGAGCATGCGTTCGCGGGCAGCCCCGCGGGCCGCCAGATGCGCGGCTTTCCCTTGTGGGTGAACGAGGGGTTGGCGGAGTACGTGGCCAACGGGTGGGACCTGGGGTCCGAGTTCTTCATGATCGACGCGACGACGTTCGGGTACGTGGCGCCTCCCATCGCCGACTTCGGGGGCTTTCTCGCCTACAAGGGCGGGCAGTTGTTCTTTCATTTTCTGGAAACGGTGTACGGCACGGGAACCACCACGCGGTTCATTCAGAATCTGGCCCGGTCGGACGACCTTCTCGCCGCTTTCAAGAAAACGACGAACACGTCGCTGGAGGAAGCGGGGGAGATCTGGTTGCGCGAGCTTCGCCACCTCTATTGGCCCGAGCTCGGGCAACGGCAGTACGGGAAAAGCGTAGCCCGGCGGCTCACGCACCGCGGTCGCGACCGCTCGTTCTACAACCTGCAGCCTTCGCTCTCTCCCGACGGCACGGAGATCGCCTTTTTCAGCGACCGGGAAAGCTGGGAGGCGGTCTACATCCTGAACGTGAAGACGGAGAAGGTGACGCGCACGGTGATCCAGAGCGGGACGAAGGGCGCCCACGAAAGCTTCCGGTCGTTCAAGTCGGGCATCACCTGGAGCCCGGACGGTGCGTCGCTGGCGGTGGTGAGCAAACAGGCCGGCCGCGACGTGATCCATGTCATCAACGCGAAAAGCGGCGCGGTGGAGCGCGTGTTGCGACCGCCGGTGCAGGCGGTGTTGTCGCCGAACTGGTCCCGCGACGGCGCGCGCATCGCCTTCAGCGGGCAGCATGAGGGGGCCACGGACATTTACGTGTACGAGCTGGCGACCGATTCGGTGCGCCGCCTGACGCACGACATCGCGCATGACGACAAGCCGGTGTTCTCGCCCTCGGGACGGTGGATCGTGTTCGAAAGCGACCGGCCTTCGGCGGCTTTCGGCCGCGACGCGGGCGGAGAGGGGGAGCGGATGTTGGCCGGTTTCTCCGCGCTGTTGAAGTTCAAGGACCTGTACCGCATCACGGTGGAGGGCGACAGCCTCGAACTGGTGGCGGGCGGACCGTGGGACGAGAAAATGCCGTCGTTCGGACCGTCCGATTCGCAATTCGTGTTCGTCTCCAACCGGTCCGGTCTCGACAACATCTATTTGTGGCAGGATTCGGCGGGGGTCGTGACGACCCGCCCGGTCACGAACCTGCTGACGGGCTGCTTTACGCCGTCCTGGTCGCAGGATGGCACGACGTTGGCGTTTTCGCTTTTCGAGGCGGGCGGCTGGGATATCTACCTGATGAAAGATCCGCTGGCGAAGGTGATGGACGAGCCGTTGCCGAAGACGCGCTTCATCCAGAACGCCGAGGACTCGACCAACGTGTTCTTCCGCGCGCCGACCTGGGAAAACCTCACCAGTTTCAAGGCGGACAGCGTGGACTCGGCGCGCCGGGCGGCGGAGGCCAAACCCAAAAAGAAAAGCCGCCGTGAACTCAGGGTGGAGAGAAAGGCGCGCGAACGGTTCGTGGCGGACTCGCTCGCCGCGATCGCGCGCGGCGATACCGCGGCGGCGGCTCGGGCCGAAGGCGATACCGTCCGGGCCGCCGCCGCCGAGACCGCACCGGTCCCCGCCCCGGGGCCGGTGCTTCCACCCCCCCCTTCCGATGCGGCTGCGGTTTCCGCACGGGACTCCACGAATGCGGATACGACGTCGGGGACGGGAACAGGTGCGGGAACAGGTACGGGAGCAGGGACGGAAAAAAGGACGGGAGGCCGTAAAGGGGCGAAATCCCCGTTCCTCTCCGACAGCTCCTTATATATAGGGCCGGATGGCGATTTCATCCGTCGTCCATACGAGACGAAGTGGAGTTTCGATGCGGTGAACGCAGGCCTGGGCGTGGACAACTATTACGGCGCCGGAGGGCTCGCGTTTTTGACCCTCAGCGATCTGATGGGGGATCAGCGCATTTCCTTCGCGTTGTCGATCAACGGATCGATCGAGAATCTGAACGCGTATGTGGAGTATTCGTACCTGCCCTGGCGTGCGGATTTTTCGGTGATGGGCTACCATGAGTCGCAGAGTACGGCGTATTTCTCGCACCGGGGCGGCGGGAACCTGTTCGGCGTTGACGCGACCGACCGCAGGATCGGCGTGGGGACAGCGGTCCGCTATCCGTTTTCCACCTTCACGCGCGTGGAGGGCGGGCTGTTCGCACGGTTCACGGACCGCCGTCACGAAGTCAGGCACATCACGCAGCTGGACAGCATAACGCGCCGTTTGGATAGCGTTTCGATTGAGCGTACTCCCGTGGACGCGTTTCTTCCTTCGGCGGCCTGGGTTCATGACAACGCGCAGTGGGGGCTGGTGGGGCCGGTGGCGGGCCGCCGCATGATGGCCGGGGTGCAGTGGCTGCCTCCGGTGTGGCAGGACTCGCTGTCGTACGTGAAGGTGGATGCGGATGTGCGGTTCTACAAGGAGTTCTTCCGCCGCTATACCCTGGCGTTCCGCGTGGCCGGCGGCTTCTCGGAGGCGGTGAGGGGGTACAAGAACCCGCATAGCTATTACGTGGGCGGCGAATCCTACACGTTCAATGCCCATGCGAATTACGACAACCTTCCGGACAATCTCGCCCAGTTCTATTTCTCGGATCTCGATTTTCCGGTCCGCGGGTACGACATGTTCGATTTTCACGGGACGCGCAAGTTCATTTCCAATCTGGAATTCCGGTTTCCCTTCGTGCGCGAGCTGTCGTTCGAGTGGCCCATACCCCTCGCGATCACCAATGTGATGGGTAGTGCCTTCATCGATTATGGCGGAGCGTGGAGCACGGGGGACCCGCTGGACCAGCTCGGGATGGGTATGGGTTACGGATGGCGCATGAATCTCGGTATCTTCGTACTGAGGTACACCCGCGGCTGGCCAGTGTGGAGTGTGGCGGATAAACGCCGGGGGTCGAAGACCTACTGGTCGATAGGATCGGAGTTTTGAGTGTTGAATGCGTTTTTCCGTCCGAATATCGCGTCAATGGGACCTATGGAGACGGTTTTCCAGCCTTGGACTGGAAGCGTGACAGGGGAATTCTACTTTGGAAACCCCGCCTGCGATCGTCGAACGTGTCGACCACCAGTGCGGGACGGGAGGCCGGCATGAAGCTGACGGATCGACTGACGGAAGACTGCGTGATCGTGGACTGTCAGAAATCTTCCTGGAAGGAAGTCGTCGGGGAGATGGTGGACCGGCTGTGTACCGTGCACGGTATTGATGAGCGGGAACGGATTCTCGCCGCCGTGCTGGACCGCGAGTCGCAGATGTCGACCGGCATCGGGTGCGGACTCGCCGTGCCTCACGCCAAGGTCGATTTTCTGGATGAAATGCTGATCGGCGCTTGCTCGGTCAAGCGCGGCCTGGAGTGCGACGCCATCGACAAACAGCCTGTTTATCTGCTGTTTTTGATCATTTCGCCCTCCCGCACGGTCGGACCGCATATCCGCGCGTTGTCCGCGATCTCGCGCCTGCTCTCGGACGCGGACATCCGCAAGAACCTGATGCATGCGGAAACCGCGGAGGAATTTTACGCCGGCTTGCTGGCCGGGGAAGCGAAATACGCATGAGCATTGCCCCGGACACGAAGCCTGTCAAAAAGCCTGCGGTTAAAAAACCCGCGGCGGCCCGTAAGGCGGCAGGGCCGAAGGCCGCTTCGGCCGAGAGTGCCGCCGCCAAAAAGACCGTCGCCAAAAAGGCCGTTGCCAAAAAGGCGGTAGGGCCGAAGCTCGCGTCGGCCAAGGCCGTTCCCCCGGGAGAAGGCAAAACGCTGATCATCGCCGAGAAGCCCAGCGTGGCGCAGGACCTGACGCGGGCGTTGCCCGGACCGTTCACGAAGCAGGACAACTACTGGGAAGGCCCGCATCATC
>CAZKRC010000120.1:0-6786 GCA_964555105.1 uncultured Bifidobacterium sp.
AGGAGCGCCGCGGCGATTACCTCGGGAAGACCGTGCAGTTCCTGCCGCACGTGACCGACCGCATCAAGGAATGGTTCCGCGAGATCGCGGAAGAGGAGAAGGCCGACGTGATGCTCATCGAGGTGGGCGGCACGGTGGGCGACCTTGAGAACCAGTTCTACCTCGAGGCCGTGCGCCAGCTCAAGCGTGACGTGGGCCCGGGCAACGTGATCTACATCCATCTCACCTACGTGCCGATCCCCGAGGGCGTGAACGAGCAGAAGAGCAAGCCCACGCAGATGTCGGTGCGTCTCCTGAACGAGAAGGGCATCGAGCCCGACGTGGTGATCGGCCGCTGCAAGGAATTCCTGGCGCCGGCGATCAAGGAGAAGATCTCCTCGTACTGCAACATTCCGCCCAGCCACGTGATCTCGGGGCCCGACGTGAAGTCGGTGTACGAGATTCCGTTGGTGTACGAGCGGGAGGGCCTGCCCGCCATCCTGCACTCCCAGCTGGGCATCTATTCGCCGCCCGACCTGCGCCAGTGGGAGGTGTGGGTGAACAACATCAAGCGCAACCGCGAAAAGCCGACCCGCATCGTGACCATCGCGCTGTGCGGCAAGTACACCGCGCTGGAAGACTCCTACGCTTCGGTGGTGGAGGCGCTTACGCACGCGGGCGCGCATCACGACGTGCGCGTGGAGCTGAAGTGGGTCGACACCGCCACGCTGGATTCCGTGGAGGACGCGCGCGCCGCCCTGGCGGACGTGCAAGGCGTGATCGTGCCGGGCGGCTTCGGCAAGCGCGGCATCGAGGGCAAGATGCACGTCATCCGCTACTGCCGCGAGAACGACCTCCCCTACCTCGGCATTTGTTACGGCATGCAGTTGGCGGTGGTGGAGTTCGCGCGCAACGTGTGCGGCCTCAAGAACGCGAATACCTCGGAAGTGCGCAGCGAAGGCGTGCAGGTCGACCACCCGGTGATCGACATCCTGCCCGGGCAGAAGAACGTTTCCGACAAGGGCGGCACCATGCGCCTCGGCGGCCAGACGGTGGAGATCAAGCCCGGCACCCGCGCGAGCGTCATCTACGGCCAGAAGACCATCCGCGAGCGCTTCCGCCACCGCTACGAAGTCAACCCCGAATACGTCCCGCAGATCGAGGCCAAGGGCCTGGTGTTCTCGGGCAAGCATCCCGCCGAAAACATCATGCAGGTGATGGAACTGCCGGGGCACAAGTTCTTCATGGCCTGCCAGTTCCACCCCGAGCTGACCAGCAACCTGCGTCGTCCGGAACCGTTGTTTTATGAACTCGTGAAGGCCGCGCTGGGGAACTGAGAATTGGGAATTAAGAATGAAGAATTAAGAATGAAAAACAAGGGGGTGGGTTTGCGCATGCGTCTTTCCCGGGATTTCGGCGTGTCCTTGCCTCATGGTGACGGGCTCGGGGGATGAAGCGTGGAGCGCCCGCTGGCAGATCATTTATGATCCCTGCTTGAGTTCCCCTTGTCCCACTGTCCCTCTGTGTTCAATTCTTAATTCTTCATTCCCCATTCTTAATTGTTTTAAACCTCTTCCGTGACCATCGTCACGCTGTGACGATATATCCGGATGCCCGCGGATTATTTTCCGTGCATGGCATTTTCATTCCGGCTCCCCCGGTTCCCCCGTGTGCGTCTCCCGTTTCGCGTTCCGTGGCCGGTGCTCACCGCCGCGGAGAAAACCGCCGTGCTCGCCGTGGCGCTCGTGCTGGGCGGCGGTGGTGCCTTGCGCGTGTGGGAACGTTCGGGCGTGAGCATCGGTCCGGTGGAGGATTGGGAAAGCCTGCGGGCCCTGGTGATCCGTTCCCGCGCACAGCCGCCTGCACAAGGTGATGAGGGGGGGTATCCGTGCCTCGACGACGCGCCGGTGATGCGCGCCGGCGGCACGGGGGGTGGCGGGGCCTTCGGGATGGCGACGCGGCCTGCCGCCGGTCTGGCGGATGCGCGCGAGGCCGGGAAGAAGAAAGCGGCGGGCGGTAAAAGCGGGGGAGGCAAGCAGGTGCCGTCCCGGCCGCTCGATCTCAATGCCGCCGGGGAGCGGGCCTTGCTGGCGCTGCCCGGCATCGGGCCGTCGACGGCGAAGGCCATCGTGGCGCATCGCGTCCTCCACGGCCGCTTTCAAAGCGTCGATGGCCTGTTGCAGGTGAAGGGCATCGGCCCCAAGAAGCTGGAAGCCCTGCGACCTTATGTAAGGGTGGAGGTGAAGGCGGAGGGCGATGCGCCGGGTCCGCTCCCCGGACCCGCACCCGGTGTCCCGCCGGACGCACCCCCCGGAACCCCGTGATGTGTGACCGCAAGGACGCCGCGCGGGGGCTGCCGGCCGAAAGTCCCCTGCGGACGTCCCGGCGGCCCTCGCGCCACACCCCCAAAAAAGCATGAAAGGCACATGCCGGGTGATTCGAGGTCATGTTCGCGGCGGAATCGGACCCCACCCTCGCGGCGTTTAGTAAAATTGCCCAAATGGGGAAAAAAGCTCTTACCGTCCTGGCCCTGGAATTGGGGATGGATCACCTGCGGTTCGTGGAGATGACCTCCGGCGAACGGCGCGTGATCGCGACCGGGGTGTTTCCCCTGGCGTCCGGTGGTGGCCGCGATCCGGAGCATCTCGCGGCCCGGATTCGTTCCGCCGTGGCCGCCACGCGCGGAGAACTTCGCGCCGTGATCGCCTCGGTTCCTCTGGGTGATGCCTGGCTACGCGTGCTCGACATGCCGGACGAGGTGGACACCGAGTCCGGGATTCGTGACCACGTGGAATGGGACATGAGCCGTTACCTGGGGCGGAGTCGTGATGACGTCGCGCGGGACCTGCTTCTGGATGTGCTCGGCGGCACGGAGGGACCGTCGGGATCGCGCTGCGTGATCGCTGCGGCTTTTCCGCGCGCCGAAGCGTTGGCGCTGCGCGCGACGGTGGAAAAGGCCTCGGGGCTTTCGCTGAAGGCGCTGGACGTGGACGTGGGAGCGGTGGTGAACGTGTTCGTCGCCAACTATCCGGAGTTGTCCGCGGAGCGGACGCTGGTGATCCAGGCGCATGGGCCTGCGACCACGCTGATCCGCGTGCGGGACGGCGCGTTTCAAGGCGCGGTGGTGCGCCGCGACGTCGAGCCGCCGGCAGGCGCGGGCGGCGATGGCGATGCCATCCGGCATGCCGCGGATCACCTGCAGCGCGTCCGCGGCGTGGTGGATTCGCTGCACGCGATGAGCGAAGAAGAGGAGGACGCGCCCTCCCGGGTTTTTCTGTGCGGTGAACTGGCGCGCGATGCCGGGTTTCGTGAACTGCTGCGCGCGCACCTTCCCGTTCCTTTCGGTTTGCTCAATCCCTTTCGCACCATCACGGGTCCCGACCCCATGGAACACCCGGAAGCTTACCCCGGCGCGTCCCTGGCCGTTCCGGTGGGACTTGCATGGCGCCTCGCGGAGGACACCCCATGATGCGCATCGACCTGCTGCGTTCGTTGCCTCCGTCTCCGGACGCGACCCCTCCGCCGAAACCGCCTTCCGGAGGAGCGTTGAAGAGTCTCGGACTCGTCGTTCTGGTCCTGGTGCTCGCCGGGAGCGCGATCCTTGTGGCAAAGCCCGAGTGGGTGCCCGCGTCCTGGGTGACGACGTGGCGGTCCGTCATGCAGGGCGGGGTCGTCACGGAGCAGGCGCACGCGGATTCGTTGCGTCGCGCGCAGGCCGTGGCCGTGCAGGCGTCGCATCAGATCGAAGCGCGGCAGACCGCCGTCATCGAATGGCTTTACCAGCTGGAACTACTGCGCCCCGCGCCGCCGTCCCCGTCGCCGTCGCACCGGTCGCTTCGGGGGGGCACCCGGGATCCCTTTTCCTCCGACGCGCCGGTCTCATTCACAACCTCGACGTTCACGGCTTCGGGCGAATTCCTGCTGGAAGGTCGGGCCGCCTCGGCCGAAGCCCTCAGCGCGCTGCAGGAGGCGCTGGTTTTGATTCCCGGCATGGATTTGCGCGAAAGCGACGCCTCCGAAGTTGCCGGAAGCCGTGATCCCGCCTTCGACTTCCGGTTCGCGGGAAGCCTGGCCGCTCCGCTCTCCGGAGGGGGGGACGTCTCCGAGGGTGTGTCGGAGAACAAGGGTGATACGGGGGAGGGGACGGAGAATCCGGACGGCATCGGGGAGGCTTTGGAAAGCGCCGGTGCCGCCGCCGTGCGCAATCGTGTGGGGGAAGCCGCAACCCTGTCGGCGGAGCTGGACTCGTTTCTGCGCACGGCGGCGGAGCGTGGGCTGGACTTCGCGCCTCCGCCGGAGGCGCGGGTCGCGCGGGCGGGTTCCTTGCGGGCGCATGCCTGGTTGTTGAGGGGGGAGATGACGGTGAGGTCCCCTGCGGACTCGTCCGCCCCGGCGGCCCTGACCTCTCTCCGCGAGCTGCTGGAACATGAGCGTCATCGCGGTTCTCCCTTTGCCATTCAGCGCATCACGGTGAGTGAACGGCGCGGACAGCTCATGGTATTTTTGGACATTCTGGCACTCACACACTGATTGTTCAGGCGGTCCCGGAGGCGCGTCTATATTTCCTTTCTTGTCGTCGGCGAAACCGCACATTTGCCGTGACATCATCGAAAAAGCAAACCAACACATGCATCGTATCCTCACGGCACTCGCTTTCTGCGCCCTCGCTCCTTGGGGAGCCCTCGCGCAGACGTCCGGGACGCCCGTCCCCTCCGCGCCCACGCCCGACGCGGCCTCGCTGGAGGCCTATGGGCAATGGCAGCGCGAGCATGAGGAATGGCAGCGGCGGTACGCGACCTGGGAGAAGCGTTATGCCCTCTGGCTTGAGGAACAGGCGCGTCTCGATGACGGCTTCGTCCTTTCGGTGGGACTCGGGCCTTCGCCGGTGCGCGTGAACGCGTTGTTCTCCGGCGGAGACCGCGTCAACTTTCCCAGTACCCCGCCTTTTTCGGACGTGAACTTCCGCGGCATCGGCGCCGCGTTCGACGTCCGCATGGGCTGGCTGCTCGAGAACGATCCTTACCTGAAGGATTACTGGTTCGGGGACGACAAGCTGCACGACCAGCTTTATCTGACCCTGGATGTCCTCACCCGCTCTTCCCTCTATCCGCAGTTGCGCTTCGCCCGCAACGATTCCGCCAATCGGGACGATTACCTGAGGCCGGTCTATCTGCTCGATCTCGTGGGCGGGGTGGGCATGACCTATCTGATTTATCCCTACCGCACTTCGTTGAGCACGACCGTCGGTTTCGGGTTGATCGGGATCCAGGGGAAGGACGCGGGGGTGCGCACGAATCTGGGCCCGGCCTTGAACGTGCGCGTGGGTCAGGAGTGGGCGATCCGGGAAAACTGGCGGTCGGGCTTCGCGGTGAACTACGGGTACCTGCGCGCGATCAACCCGCGCCGCATCAAGGTGAACGAAGGCCGGTTCGAGGAGAATTACCAGGAAGCTTTCGCGTCCCACCTGCTCTCCATCCAGTGGATCAACACGTTCACGCCGCCCAAGTACCGCCGTGGCGTTCCCCCGGCGCGCCCGCAGCAGTACAACAGCGCGGAGCCGCCGCGCGTCATCCCCCGGTAGGTCCGGTCGTGGGCGAACGGCTCCCACCCGTTGGTCCACATGGCGGGAAGCGTGGCTGTTGAACCTTCCTGCTCCGTTGTCCACCAACCACCAACGACATCGCCGCGTCCGCATGGCAGGGTCCCCACGACGTGGGAATCCTCCCGTGTGCGAGGCGCCACCGGCAAGGTGAGGATCTCCAGGAAGTAAATTCCCCCCATGTCTCTTCTGCTGACCGGTGGCACGTTCAATCGGGCCGCCCTGAAAACACCTGTGGGCATGGACCTCACGCGCCCCACCTCGGGCAAGGTCCGGCAGTCGCTCTTCAACATCCTGCGGGGTTCGTTTGAGAATGCGGACGTGCTCGACCTGTATGCGGGCTCCGGTGCCGTCGGTTTCGAGGCATTGAGCCGCGGCGCGCGCCGTGTGGTTCTCGTCGAGCGGCACCCGGCGGCGTTCCGCGTGCTGGAAGCGAACCGCAGGTTGCTGGTGGAACGCGGCGCCGACGCCAGCCGGCTGGAACTGGTCAGACAGGATGCGCGCGCTTACTGCGCGGCGCTCGCCGCCGCCCGGGGCGGCATGCGCTTCGCGGTCGTGTTCGCCGATCCTCCCTTCGGTCAGGATTTCTCGGGTCTGGCGGAAGCGGTGACCCCCCTGCTGGTGGAAGGAGGCGTCGCGGTGATCCAGTTTCCCGCGCGCAACCCTCCGGATTTCATCGCGGACGCGGACAGGGTGCTGACCTACGGGGAATCCGGTCTCGCCTTTTTCAACCGCTAGCGGCCCGGCCCCGCCGCAGCGGGCGAGGTTCTCCCGGGGTGTTTGCCAACGCCAGACGGGCCACGCCCATTTTATGCGCTCCCATCGGACCGAGGCTTGCTAGTTTAGAAGGCCCCGTTTGACGGAGTTTTTTTTGACCCGAGCCCTCTATCCCGGAACCTTCGACCCCATCACCAACGGCCACCTCGACATCATCCGTCGCGGTGCGCAGCTGTTCGAGGCGGTCGACGTTGTCGTCGCGGTGAACGCACGCAAGAAGAGCCTGTTCTCCCTGGAAGAGCGCCTCGACATGGTGCGGGCCTGCACGCGCGACCTCCCCGGCGTGAACGTCATCGCCCACTCGGGCCTGATGGTCGAATGCCTGCGCGAGCGCAAGGCGCAGGTCCTGTTGCGCGGCCTGCGCGCCGTGAGCGACTTCGAATACGAATTCCAGATGGCGCTCATGAACAAGAAGCTCGACCCGGCCTGCG
>CAZKRC010000121.1:0-6702 GCA_964555105.1 uncultured Bifidobacterium sp.
CGACCACTGCAAGGAGGCTGTGGAGACGGACACGTTCGTACGCTCTCCCGCACGGCTTTAGTCCTGTCGGTGAGCGGTAGACGCCCCCGGCAACCTAAAGGTTGTCGGTGGCGGAAGAGAGAGAGACGCCACCGGCAACCTAAGGGTTGTCGGTGACGGAAGAGAGAGATGCCACGGGCAACCTAAAGGTTGCCCGTGGCGTCGTGCGACCTCAGGAAGCTGTACAGCTCCTCCTCGTTCATCAACACCTCGCGCGGCTTGGAGCCGCGCTCGCGGCCCACGATGCCGGCGCGTTCGAGCTGGTCGACGATGCGGCCCGCCTTGGCATAACCGATGCCGAGGCGGCGCTGCAGCAGTGATACGGAAGCCTGCTTGAGCTGGACCACCAGTTCGGCGGCGTCGACGAATTTCTCGTCGCGCTCCTGATCCTCGCCCGGACCTCCCGCGCCCTCCTCCTCGACGTTGAAGGTGCGCACCTTGGGGAAGTTCACGTGCTGCACCGCGCACGCCTCGGCGATGGCCTCGCACTGCGCGTCATCGATGTAGCAGCCGTGCAGGCGTTCGGGATCGGGCGACTCGATGGGACGGAACAGCATGTCGCCGCGGCCCAGCAGCTTCTCGGCGCCCTGGCGGTCCAGAATGGTGCGCGCGTCGATCTGGCTGGCCACCTGGAACGCGATGCGCGTCGGCAGGTTCGCCTTGATGGTGCCGGTGATGACGTTGGTCGACGGGCGTTGCGTCGCGAGGATCAGGTGGATGCCCACGGCGCGCGCCTTCTGGGCGATGCGGGCGATGTTCGTCTCCACTTCCTTGCCCGCCACCATCATCAGGTCGGCCAGCTCGTCGATGACGATGAGCATGTAGGGCATTTCCTCGCCCGACGGTTTCGGGGTGTCCTCATCCTCCGCCGCAGCGGCTTCGACGTCGTCGGTGTAGCGCACCACCATGCCGTCGCCGAACTCCTCGGCCTGATGGTAAAGATGATCCTCGCGGATAAGCCCGGCGCGCACTTTTTCGTTGAAGCCCTTGATGTTGCGCACGCCGCTTTTCGACAGTTTGGTGTAGCGCTCGTCCATCTTGAGCGTCGCCCACTTCAGCGCCTGAACCGCGACCTCGGGATTGGTGATCACCGGTCCGAGCAGGTGCGGGATGTTTTCGTAGGGCTTGAGTTCCACGACCTTGGGGTCGATCAGGATCATGCGCAGTTGCTCGGGGGACTTGCTGGCAAGCAGCGAGGCCATGATGCTGTTGATGCACACGGACTTGCCCGAACCGGTCTGCCCGGCGATCAGGAGGTGGGGCGCGCGCGTCAGGTCCGCCACGTACGGATCGCCGGCGATGCTCTTGCCGAGGGCGACCTTGAGCGTATCGTCTTCGATCTGGAATTTCCCCGAGGTGAGGATCTCCTTGATATAGACGATCTGCGCCTTGCGGTTGGGCACCTCGACACCCACCAACGATTTCCCGGGAATGGGCGCCAGGATGCGGATGCTTTTGGCGCGCAGCGCCAAGGCCAGATCATCGGCGAGACCGCTGATGCGGTTCACCTTTTCACCGGGCGCGAGCTCGACTTCGTAACGGGTGATGACCGGGCCCGGATGGATTCCCGTGACCTTGCCGCGCACCTTGAAGTTGTTGAGCTGCGCTTCCAGCAGGGTTTTCAGCTCCAGCAATTCCTCTTCCGTGAACTCCGGTTTTTGTTCGGGAGGTGCCGGAAAGATGGCATCGAGATCGGGAACCTGGTAGTCGTCGTAAACCACGGTGGACGCCGCGAGGGTGCCGTCGTCTCCAAGGAGGCCGGGGTCTTCCCCGCCTTCCCACGGGGCGCGGTTGGCCAGCGACTTTCTCCCGCCGCCATCACGCCCGGTACCGGCCCGCTTTCGCCCTGTGCGGCGTGCCGACGTGCCGTCCGCCGCCGTGTCCTCCGCCACGAACCCGTCGTGACCGCCGGCATCGTCCGTCACGTCGGGAGCAATGGGAAACACGTCTCTCGCTTCTTCGACACCCTCGAGAGAGGCGTCGCCCTTCGGTGTCCGGCCCCGCCCCAAAAGGCCGCCGATTTCGGTTTCGCGCGTTTTTTCTTCCCAGTCGTTCAGCTCCGTGACACGCTGGCGTTCCTGCGCGAGATCGCGCAACTTGCGGATGGTCAGGGGATCCAGCCCTTCCAGGCTGCCCCGTTCCAGCAATACGTCCAGCTTCGCCTGCTCTTCTTCAGGCGTATCCGCAGCGGTGGGGATCAGGGCTTCGTTGGGGCGCGCCGCCAAAGCCGCGCGTGCCCCGCGCACCGTACGAGGCGCACGGCGACGCAGGGATTCCGTGTCCCCGTCCTCTTCTCCACCCCCGACGGACACGGGCTGCACCCGCTCGGCGCTGCGCCAGCCTTCCGCGACCGTCCGCCCCAAAACGCCCGCGGCGTGTGCGCCGCGTTTCACCCACGCCGCCACGCTGATCTGGAAGGCCCACACCACGAGGATCGCGATCAACAGGGTCGTGACCAGATAGGGCCCGGTTTGCGATGCGGTGCCGAACACGGGCACGTAAATCTGCTGCGACAGGAAGTTCCCCAGCCAGCCTCCCGACCACGGGTAGTCGACGAAGTGTGCGTAGGGATCGAGATTGCGAATGCTCAGCAACAGCCCGAGGAACAAACCGACGGCCCCCGCGAGAGACGCCTGCTTCCACAGCGGAATCTTGAATACGATGTGCACGCCGACCAGCACCAGCGCCGCGAGGTGAAAGAGAATCGGCAGCTTTCCGAAGGCGTTGTTCAGCGCACCCGCCCACCACGAGCCGACGAAAGGCCCCAACACGTTGAGCCCCGGTTGCACCTGTTCGGAAATCAGGGCGACGAGCGTGACCAGCACCACCGCCAGCAGGATCAACCCGGGAATTTCCCGGCGGGCCGCCTGGGCGACAACCCCTTCGCCCGCCGCCTTGCCGCGCGCGCGGCCCCTGCCCTTGGAGGCCTTGGGTTTCGCCTTGGCGGACAGTTTTGCCGCCGCTTTGGCGGAAGCTTTGGGAGCCTTGGACGACAAACGCGCGCCTTCTTTTCCAGACGTGCGCGTACCCGACGCGACCGAGGACCACGCAGACGCGGCGGCCTTACCCTTCTTCCTGGTCTCGCGGCGGAACAAACTCACCCGGCATCCTTTGTGTGTGTGCTGCGCTTGTAAAACGTGCGCCCCACGGCCTTGCCCGGCTTGCGCACGCCGCGGATCTCCACTTCGAGCGCCGTGCCTTTCACCGCCGCGTCCGCTTCGACCCGCGCGAGCGCGATGCCCTTGCCCAGCGTCGGGGCGAGCGTACCGGAGGTCACGACCCCGACGGCCGCGCCGTTATGGTACACCGTGCAGCCTTCGCGCGGGATCGCGCGTTCATCCATCACGATTCCGGTCATCCTCCGTTCCACGCCCGCATCGCGAAAGGCCAGCAGGGCCTCACGCCCCACAAAATCACCCTTGCCCTCACTCTCGAGAGCGGTGATCCAGCCCAGTCCCGCCTCCAGCGGGTGCACGTCTTCGGACAGTTCATGTCCGTACAGGGAGAGACCCGCTTCGAGGCGCAACGTGTCGCGCGCGGCCAATCCGATGGGCAGGATCCCGTGCCGCTCTCCCGCGGCCAGCAGGATCTTCCACAGCATTTCCGCCTTGTCGGCTTCCGGGTAAAACTCGAAACCGTCCTCGCCGGTATAGCCGGTGCGTCCCACACGGACGGGAATGCCGCAGATCATGAACGTCCCGCACTTGAAGGCGGTCATCGCCCCGTCAAAGGACGGCACCAGCGAGCGGAAGATCGCTTCCGACGCCGGCCCCTGCAACGAAAGAATGGCCAGCGCGTCGCTGACGTTTTCCATCTCGCAGTCGGCCTCCCACTTCTTGTGATAGTCCGCGCACCAGCTCCAGTCCTTGGCCACGTTGGCCGCATTGACGACGACCATGTACTCGCTCGGGGCGAAACGGTACACCAGAATGTCGTCAATGATGCCGCCCTCGCGATTGCAGAACGCGGAGTACTGCACGTCCCCGGGAGCGAGCTTCGTCACGTCGTTGACGGTCATGCGCTGCAGGTACGCCCGCGCACCCGGTCCCTTGAGCGTGAAGTTGCCCATGTGCGACACGTCGAACAGGCCAGCGCGGGTACGCACCGCTTCATGTTCCTGACGAATGCCGGAATACTGGATGGGCATGGAGAAGCCCGCGAAGGGGGCCATTTTGGCGCCTTGGGCGACGTGCCAGGCGTGCAGCGGAGTCTGTTTGGGTTCGGAAGTATTCACGCGCGGGGAATATAGCATTGAGCCCCGGGTTGATTTTCACGCACCAGCCTCGTTTCTTAAAACCGGGGACGGTTGCGATACCGCATAGGCAGGGGGGCCGGGAGGCCCGGATACGTCGGTTGCGGTCTTCCGGGCCTCGGTTCAAGGCAAGGGTGGAGGGCGATGGCCTCCGGGAGGATAACATGAAGAAAACGGCAAAGACTCCAAACACCCGGCGTGGACGCCCGTGGAAAACCGCCGGCGTCACGCTTGCCATCGTGCTCGTGCTCGCGATCACCGCACACCTGCTGCTGCCGACGATCATCCTCCGGGTCGTGAACCGGGAACTGGGGAAAATCGAGGGGTATCACGCCCACATCGAAGACATCGACATCAGCCTCTTGCGCGGCGCGTATACCCTTGATGACATGACGTTCCGGAAGCTGGAGGATGAGGACACCCTGCCCGTTTTTTCGGCGCGTCACGTGGACTTTTCCGTGGAGTGGGGCGCGCTGTTCCGGGGCAAGATCGTCGGCGAGATCAGCCTGACGGAACCGCGCCTCAACATCTTTCCGACGTCGTCTCCGCCTCCCGAAGACACGTCTTCCTTCGAGTTTTCAGATTTGCAAAAAACCCTCCGGAACATATTCCCGTTCACGATCAATCATTTCGACATCAAGAACGGCGCGTTGCATTTCCAGGATTCGACCCGCAATCCGCCTGTGGATATCCGGCTGGACGCCATCAATGCCACCGCGCGCGGCCTGACAAATGCGCAGGAGGGAGCCGACTCCCGGGGAACAAGGACGGAGGAGGAGCCGACCGGGCAAGCCTCACGCACCGCGCCGCAGGACGACGGCACCTTGCCCGCGTCCTTCCACCTGACCGCCCAGGCGATGGGCCACGCGCCCTTGGTCGTCAACCTCGCGCTCGCTCCGCTTGCCGCAACACCCACCTTTGATCTTGACGCGGAACTCAAGACGCTGGATCTCACCAGCCTGAACCCCTTCTTCCGCGCTTATGCCGACGTGGATGTCGAGCGGGGCACCTTCAGCGTGTACACGGAAATCGCGGCGGCCGACGGCCGCTTCGCCGGCTACGTCAAACCGCTCACAAAAGACCTCAAGATTCTCGATCTCGGTTCAGACGAAGGCGGCTTGCTGAGCACGGCGTGGGAAGCGGTGGTGGCGGGTGTGACGCAATTGCTCGAAAATCCGCCCGAAGAACAGGTGGGAACCAAAATCCCCTTCCGCGGCACCTTCGCCGACCCCGAAGCGGAAATCTGGAGCACCATCAGCTATCTGCTACGCAACGCCTTCATCCGCGCGCTGCAGCCGGGCATCGAGAACTCCATCCAGTTGGAAGGCGGCCCCACGCTGGAAGAACAAAAGACGCAGGAGAAAAAGGAAGCGGAAAATTCCTGAGCATCCTGCGCGAGCCCTCAACGCGCGTGATCACAGCACGGCGAGCACGATGGAGACCAGCATCAGCACGGCGCCCCCCAGGCGCCGCGGCAACAGGCGCCGCGTAGTACGGTTCACCGCTTCGGGTGCCGCCAGCAAACGCCCGAAGGCCAACGGCAGCACCGCGCCCCACAGCACCCGCGAGTTGAACAGGATGTTCACCCACGCGGCCCGCTCCGTGCGCGCGATCACCCACACGATGGTGAACGTGATCACCGCCATGGACAGCGACCCCGCCAGCAGGAACATCCACGCGCGCCCGGAGTAGCGGAAGCGGGCGGCGCGTCCGGGCATGAAGTACAGGCCCAGCGACAGCGCCGCCTGAAAGGCGAACGTCCAGAACCCGAACCGGAGGAAGTCCCCGCCGCCGCCCCAGGCCTGGACCCCGGTGTCCAGCGCGGCGAAGCAGGCCGCCGCGGTGAGCGCCAATGCGACGGTTTTGCGGTGCCGGCGCGCCTCGCGAACTCCGGGAGGATGCTCCCGCATGAAGTACAACGCCGCCGGCACCAGCACCGCGGCGGCCCAGATCGTCCATCCCGCGGATTCGCCCAGAAAGGTCAGGGCGAACAGGGAGATCAACAGGATCTTGACGCCCTGAACGGGAATCGCCACCGACAAATCCCCCTTCGCCAGCGACAGGTAACTCGCGATCTGGCCCGCGAAGAAGAATACGCCGCACGCCAGCGCCCACGGCGGCACAGGCCCCGCCAGGGCGGAAAACGCCCCGAATGACGAGGGGCCGTCGGGAAAAGCGCCGGCGTGCCCCTCCCCCCCCATCACCACGGGCATCAGCACGAACGGAAGCGCCGCCCCTACGCTGGAGACCATCAGCACGCCCCACGGATCGCGCGACGTCTCCATCCCGCGCTTGAGCAGCCAGGCCACCACCGGAAACGCAAGTCCGCACAGCAGCGGAAGGCCGAACCAGAGAGTCATCTGCTTGCAAACTAGCAGGACGGCCCTCGCGAATCCCTGATGAATCCCCGA
>CAZKRC010000122.1:0-5436 GCA_964555105.1 uncultured Bifidobacterium sp.
GCGGGACGTCGAAGGGCGCGGGCATGATCTGCCCCAACATGGCCACCATGCTGGCCTATCTCACCACCGACATCGACCTGCCCGGTGATTACAACGCGCGCTTTCTCGACACGGTGGAGCGTACCTTCAATTCGATTTCGGTGGACGGCGACATGAGCACCAACGACACCGTGATCCTGCTGGCGAACGGCGTGTCGGGGGTGGCGTACGCCGCTCTCGCGGCGGGTGAGCAGGCCGCGTTCGACGCGGCGCTTTCCGGCCTCATGGGCGAGCTGGCGCGGGCCATCGTGCGGGACGGGGAAGGCGCCACGAAGTTGATTACCGTCGACGTGGTCGGCGCCGCCAGCGAGGCGGACGCCCGGGCCGTCGGGCGCGCGGTTTCCAATTCGCCGCTGGTTAAAACGGCGTTCTTCGGCGGCGATGCGAACTGGGGGCGCGTCATGGCCGCGGCGGGATACTCCGGCGCGACGCTCGTCATGGAAAAACTCGCGCTGGAATTCTGCGATGTGCGCGTGTTTGAAAACGGCCTGCCGCTGCCTGTCGATGAGGATGACATGGCCGAACGCATGAAGGCCAAGGAGGTCACCGTGCGCCTCGACCTCGGCGTGGGTTCCGCGGCGTGGACGTACTGGACCTGCGACTTCAGTTATGAGTATGTGAAGATAAACGGAAGTTATCGGAGCTGACGGAGAGGTGTCAGTATAGCAGTACAACAGTACAGCAGTACAGCAGTATGCAAAACACGGCTCCAAGCCTCGCTTTACCGTTGTACTGCTGTACTGTTGTACTGAAAATTTTTTGACCCAAATTATTGGCTTATTCAAAATGCCTCCTTCCGGTCCCTCCCTCCCCGTTTCCGCCGCGCGTGCGGACATCCTCTCCGCCCTGGAGGCTTCCGGCGCGTTGATCCTGTCCGCGCCGCCGGGTACGGGAAAGTCGACGCAGGTGCCGCGCTGGTTGTTGCGCGAGGGTGCGGATGCGGGCCAGGTGATCGTGTTGCAGCCGCGGCGCATCGCGGCGCGCGCGCTGGCTGCCCGCGTGGCGGAGGAGCACGGCAGCGCGCTCGGCGAAACCATCGGCTATCAGGTGCGCTTCGAGAGCGCGGCGGGGCCGAACACGCGCGTGTTGTTCATGACCTACGGCATGTTCCGCCAACGTCTCTCCCGCGATCCGGATCTCAAGGGCATCCATAGCGTCATCCTCGACGAGTTCCATGAACGCGCGTGGGAGGCCGACCTGTGCTTGCTCTGGTGTCGGCACCTGCGCGCTTCGCCGCGCCCCGACCTGCGCCTCGTGGTCATGTCGGCCACGCTGGACGGCGAAGGGTTGGCCTCCTATCTGCCTGATGCGCGCACGGTGACTGTGGAAGGCCGCGCGTTCCCCGTCGCGATCGAGCATCAACCTCCCCGTCTGAACGAGCTGTTGCCGCAGCAGGTCTTGCGTGCCCTCAAGACGTTGCAGGGCGTGCAGGCCGGGTCGACTCTGGTGTTTTTGCCGGGGGCGGGGGAAATCAAATGGTGCGGCGACGCGATCGCGGCCTGGTGCCGCGAACAAGGCCTCTTGCTGCGCGAGTTGCACGGGTCGATGCCGCTCCCCGCGCAGCAGGAGTCCCTGCGCGTCGCCGAAGGCGGGCGTGCGGTGGTGTTGACCACCAACGTGGCGGAGACCTCTCTGACCGTGCCCGGCGTGACCGCGGTAATCGACGCGGGGCTGCACCGCGTGGCGTCGTACGATGCCGCGCGCGACCTGAACACATTGTACCTGAAGCCGATCGCGCTCGCCAACGCGGTGCAGCGTGCGGGCCGTGCTGGCCGCACCGCGCCGGGCACGTGCATCCGCCTGTGGGACGTGATGAACGAATCGGTGATGGCCGCGCGCCTGGAACCGGAAATCCGTCGCGTGGAACTTTCAGAGGCCGCGCTGGCGTGGCATGCGCTGTACGAAGGGGCGCTCCGGAGCGCCAGGGCGCAGGCCGCGCGGCTGCCATGGCCCACGCCGCCCGACGCAGCCGCATGGGCGCGCGCGGAAGCGAAGCTGACGCGCATCGCCGCGCTGCGTGAGCGGAGGATCACGCCGCTGGGCCGCGACCTGATGCACTGGCCGGCCTCGCCCGATCTCGCGCGCGTGCTGCGCGATGCGGCCGTCACGGGGGATCGGGCACTGGCGCGCCAGGTCGCGGCCATGGCGGCGGTGTTGTCCGCAGGGCGGCGCGGCGGCGGCGGGGCTTCCGGAGGGAAAGCCGCCGCGGACCTGTTCGTCCTCGGAGAGGATCTCGCCGCGGAACCCAGGAGCGCCGATCGTGAACAACTCGGCGCGTTTCGCCAGTTCCTCACCTTGATGGACAAGGCGAAACACCACCCGAAGGCCCTCGCCTTACCCCCCCCAAAAAACGAACACCCTGCGTCGAAAACCGGAGAGGCGGATCCGGGATTACGCGACGTGGCGACGAAGCTGTTTCTGCCGGTGTATGCGCCCCGCCTGGCGGCGCGCACCCCCGGTGGCGGCGGTTTTCAACTGGAGGATGGCCGCAAGGGTGTGGCCGTGGCGCCGGCGACGGTGCAGGTGTTGATCGCGTTGGAGATTCATGAGTCGGGCGGCAAGGATCGCGCGAAGCAGACGACGATTCCGTTGTTCCTGCCGGTCGAGGCGGAGTGGGTCAAGGCGTTGTTTCCCGAAGAATGCGTTTGGGTCGAGGCCGAAGAGTTTGACGAGAGGAAAGGACAGCAGCGACGCGAGGAACGCCTGACGTTCCGGGGGCTGGTGCTGGAGCGCCGGGAAAAGACGCTGTCGCGCGGGGCCGATGCGTCGGAGACGCTGTTGGCCAAGTTGCGTGCGGGTGAGATCACGCTGCCGATCGACGACGACGCGCAGCAGTGGATTCATCGCATCAAGCTGGCGCATAAACTGTGTCCCGAAAGTGGAATGCCCGAGCTTGGTGATGAAGATTGGGAACTGATCTGGCACGAGGCGGTGCAAGGCAAGAAAAGCCTGAAGCAGTTGCAGGACGTGAATGTTTCCTCCTTGCTGAAGGACTATCTGGGGTATGCGTTGACCGCGTTTCTGGAGAAGGAAGCGCCGACATCCGCGAAGCTGCCCGGGCCGCGTCGCGGCAAGATCACGTACTTCGAGAAGGCGTCGCCCGAGCTTTCGGCGCGACTGGGTGACTTCGTGGGCATGCAGGGGCGCTTCAAGGTGCTGCAGGGGCGGCAGGACGTGACCTACGACATCCTCGCGCCCAACTATCGCACCGTGCAGAAAACCTCCGACCTGACGGCGTTCTGGAAAGGCTCGTATGCGGAGATCCGCAAGGAGCTCAAGCGGCGGTACCCCAAACACCCGTGGCCGGAACCGGGGTAACAATGCTCAATGAGCAATGCTCAATGCTCATAAGATCATGCATAGCCAATCTCTCTCACGCTTATTGAGCATTGCTCATTGAGCATTGAACATTCCTCGTCCGGCCGATATCTACGTTTCCCCCATGTCCTCCCCGCTTTCCCTTCATATCGAAAAACTCATTCCCGGCGGCGATGGCCTTGCGCGCCATGAAGGGCGCGTGGTGTTCGTGCCCGGCGTGTTGCCGGGAGAGACGGTCGATGTCGAGATCGTCGAGGCGAAGAAGGACTTCGCGCGGGCGCGCCTGCTGGCCGTCAAGACGGCCTCGGCCGACCGCGTCGCGCCGCCGTGCGCGCTCGCGGGCCGTTGCGGCGGGTGCGACTGGTTGCACATCGATCCCGCCGCGCAGGCGCGCCTGAAACGGGAGCTCGTCCGCGACTCGCTCCGCCGCATGGCGGGGTTCGACCTTCCGAATCTCAAGATCGAGACCGGCGCGCCCCTGGGTTACCGCAACCGCATTCAGGCCCACGTGAACCGCGCCGGCCGGACCGGGTTCCTCGGGCGCGGGGGACACGATTTCGTGCGCGTGCCCGTGTGTCCGGTGGCCCACCCCGCGCTCGCGCCGGTGTTCGCGGAGCCTGCGCGCCCGAACGGCCCGGAGCGGTTTATCGCGTACGGCCACACGGCGGCAGACGGCACGCCGCACCTGGCGCGCGCCGATGAAGATTTGAATGCCGAGATCACGGTGCGCGTGCTCGATCGGGACATTCTGTTCCCGCTGCGCGGGTTCTTCCAGAGCAACCTGGAGATGACGCAGAAGCTGATTCCGTATGTGCTGGACGGGCTCGAAGGCGGGCCGCAGACGGTGGCCTTCGACTTGTATTCCGGCGTGGGGCTGTTCGGGGCGTTCCTGAAGGACCGCTTCGAGCGCGTGGTGTGCATTGAGTTCAACAAGCACGCTTTGGCCTATGCGCGGCGCAACGTGGGGGAGAGCGGGTTGTTCTTCTCCGAGGCGCTTGAGAAGGTGGTGACCACACCGGGTGGCAACCCGCTCGACAAGGTCGCGCCCCGCGCGGCCGTCATCGACCCGCCGCGCGAAGGGCTCGACAAGGCCGTGCGCGCGTGGTTGGTCAAACGGCCGGTGCCGCAACTGGTCTACGTGTCCTGCAACCCGGTCACATTGGCGCGCGACCTCAAGGAACTGCTGGCGGGGCCGTACGAGTTGGAGGACATGCGGGTGTTCGATTTCTACCCGCAGACCAGTCATATCGAGGCCGTGGCGAAATTACGTGTGAAAACACAGGACAAACCCGGTTAACGTTTTTTGAACGGGTTTTGTTTGTCCAGGTGCCATTGCAGGGGATTGTTCCGGATATAAGCCCGAATGCGGTGCAGGGACGATTCCGTCCGGATTAGACGATCGTGATAGCGTGATTGCCACACCGGTTGACGTGGCGTCCCGCGAACCGCATTGATTTGCATCGTGACGGTCGATTTGAACCCCGCGATAATCGACCCCAACGACCGCGCGGTTCGCCGCAGGGGCGCACCGACGTGCGCCCCTGTGGCCGACCATGCGTTGGATTGGCAGGACGCACCGACGTGCGCCCCTGTGGTCGACCATGCGTTGGATTGGCAGGGCGCACCGACGTGCGCCCCGGGGGCTGTGGTTACGCCATCCGGAAGGGGCCAATGGACGATACGGACAATCCCGTGGAAATGATTGGGCATCACCACGAATTCGTCCATTTCGATTTCAAGACGGATGGTTTTTGATCGTAACCATTCATTGTGGACGATTTCGCCGAATGCATTTAACCGCATGGTTCCGTCGATGACCTCCCCGAAAAGACAACGGCGGTTATCGCAGCAGATTGTGACGAAGAATGATCCCGGAGCCGTATAGTCGATGCGTGGGTGGCGATACGAAATTCGATAGGGGAAGGGGCCGTTGTTTCGCATGATGGAAACATCGGTATTGTAGGGGATCTTGTCTGTGACGGTGGTCACACGGAACATAAATGTGTCCGCTATGGGCTATCCACGGAACGTGTAGGGTGGTGGTCATCGGGACGCACGCGGTGGTGGGGCGCACATCGG
>CAZKRC010000122.1:5536-6609 GCA_964555105.1 uncultured Bifidobacterium sp.
GGGGCGCACATCGGCGGTTTACGGGGCGCACATCGGTGGTTTACGGGGCGCACATCGGTGCGCCCCTACGGCGGAATCGGTGTAACGGTCCGGTGTCGTTACACCGATTCCGCCGTCACCACCGCGAACGCCTGAACACCCAACCCTTTGCCGAAATCCGTCAACCCTTCACCCGTCGTCGCCGTGATCGCCACGTCGATCACCTCAACCCCCAACAACCCTGCCACGCGTGCGCGCAGGGCGTCCATCTTGGGAATGATCTTCGGTCGCAGGCACTCGATGGTCAATGACACGTGTGAAACCTTGAAACCCATCGCCGTCAAATCATCGAGGGCGACTTTCAAATACGTCGCGCTGTCGGTGTCTCCGGCCTTGCACAGCTTGTCGGCCACGGGGCCCAGCACGGGCTTTCCGGTCACGCCCGAGACCGCATTGGTGATGGCATGGAGGATCACGTCGGAATCGCTGTTGCCTTCGAGGCAGAACGGTTCGTCGAAGGTGACGCCGCCCAGCACGAAGGGTTTCTCGCGCGTCTCGCGGAGGCGATGGCTGTCCTGACCGATGCCGACCTTGATGCTCATTTCAGAATCCTTCCGTCAGCGATGCAACGCCGGCCACAGCCCGGCTCAATTCTCAAGGTGCAGAACGCCTTTTTCGATTCGTGCCAGCGTCCACTCGGCCCATTCCCAATCCTCGGGCGTGGTGATCTTGCGGGACAGGAAACTCCCCTCGACCCATTCCACAGGCCGCCCGGCGGCCTCGACGATCATGGCTTCGTCCGTCGGCATGGGATCCGACGGCACGCCGCGCGCGTAGATGTCTTGCAACACGCGGCGCGGGAACGCTTGCGGCGTCTGCACACGGATCAGCTTCGAGCGGTCGTGGGTCTTCACCACGGCCGGGCCCGCAACTTCCTTGACCGTATCGGGTACGCCCACCGCCGCGATCACCGACACGTCGCGGTCGGCCCCGTGCGCGAGGGCCTCCACACAGCGGCGGATCACGCTCCAGGGGGTGAACGGGCGTGCGGCGTCGTGGATCAAGACCGTGTCCACGGTGTCGGGCAGGGCCTC
>CAZKRC010000123.1:0-6446 GCA_964555105.1 uncultured Bifidobacterium sp.
GTCCGATTCGTCATCGTCTGACTCGTCATCATCGTCCGACTCGTCATCATCGTCTGACTCGTCGTCATCGTCCGACTCGTCGTCATCGTCGTCCGACTCGTCATCATCTTCGTCCGATTCCTCGTCGAATGCTTCGCCCTCATCATCCTTGTCGGACGTGTCATTTTCATCGAGGCTCACGTCCTCGTCTTCCTCGTCGGACTCTTCGCTCTCCTCGTCGCTGTTCCGCGCCGCAGGGGCATCCTCCCGGGCGCCGTCGGGCCTTTCGCCGGAAGGCACGCCGCCCTCCATGCCCAGGCTCAACTGCTCGCCGCCTTCATCCGTGCGGACGATTTCCTGGACTTCGCCGTCGTCACCCATCTGGGGGATCAACGACTGCGCATTGAGAATGCCTTCGAATTCGGACAGGCGCGGCAAATCGTCCGGGACGCGGTTGATGCCGAAGTAACGCATGAACTCGCGCGTGGTGTGGTAGGTGAAGGCCTGCCCCAGCGTGTCGGTGCGGCGGCCGATGTCGATCAGGCGCTTGTCCAGCAGTGTTTTCATGCTGCCGTCCACGTTCACGCCGCGGATGGCCTCGATCTCGGCCTTGGTCACGGGTTGCTTGTACGCCACGATCGCGAGGGTCTCCAGCGCGGCTTGAGACAGGCGGCGCGGCGCGGCGTCCTTGAACAGTTTACGCGTCCAGGGGAAGTACTTCGGCAGTGTGCGCAACCGGAAGGTACCGTCCGTTTCGGCGATTTCGAACGGCAGTTCACCGCTTTCCAGATCGCGGTTCAGCTTCCGTACCAGCTGCCGCAAACGCGGTGTGTCCCACTCGGGACCCATGATGTCGCGCAGGGCACGCGCGTCCAGATATTCGTGCGAGGCGAAGAGCAGCGACAGCAACAGTTTGTCGGGCTCGGGAACCCACACCGGGGCCTGCTCGCCGTCTTCTCCGTCCTCCTCTTCCTCCCTCTCGTCCTCTTGCGCACCGCCCGCGGAAAGTCCACGGCCGTCAGGGTGCGCAAGGGCGTCGTGCGTGCCGGAGTCATCCGCTTCCGGGGAAACGGAGGTGTCCGTCGCATCCTGCGCGGGGGACACCGGGGGCATCCCGGAGTTGTCTTCAGGGTAAGATTGTTCTTCGTTCACGCGAAAATCTTGTTTTTCAAGAAAATGGAGGCTTTCCAGGACCAGACCGCAATCCCGGAAATTAGAAAACGGTTGACCGGGAGGCCGGTCCGCCTAGGGTTCGTCCGGCTCGGGCCCGGTTGCTCCCAACGCCTGCTCTTCCACCTCGGGAGCCCCCGGCTCCAGCGCCGCGGCGAGCGATTCCAGCCCGGCGGCCTCCGGCGGCGCCCCCCCACCTTCCTCGCGCAATTCGCGTTCCAGGTCGAGCAGGATTTCGTCCAGTGCGGTGGGTGACTTGCGTTGCAGGATTTGCTCCTGCACCCAGGTCACCAGGCCGGGCTTGATGTCGGGAACGGTTTCAGGGGGTTCGGGCTCGGCCAGTGCCAGTTCCTGCGCGAGGGCTTCGGAGCGCGCGTCGCCTTCCCTGGCTTTCAGCGCGTCCTTGCGATACACCCAGATGGACCCCAGGGCGCGGTTCTGGCGCACGACGATGCGGTCGAGCTTGCACAACTCGAGCAGCGCCATGAAGGTCACGACCTTGGCCATGACGCGCGGGTCGTTGCCGAACAGATCTTCGAAGAGGATGCGTCCGGCACTGACGAGCTCGGTTTCCACATGCTGCATGCGGTCTTCGATGGTGACCTCGTCGATTTCGACCTCATGCACGGGAATACGGGGCTTGAGGGCCAGCACGCTTTTGAAGGCGGCCAGAAGGTCATAGATCCCGGCTTCACTTTCGCCGTCTTCGTCCCATGCCTCCTGGGCAGCGATCGCCAGGGCGGGCTCCGTTCCCGGTTTGGCCAAGGCTCCCGCCGGAGGTTTCTCCGGGCGTCCGCGCGGAAACGCACCGAAATTGCGCGCCTCGATGTCGCGCAGGGAGCGGGCCGCCTCCTTGAACTTGCGGTACTCCATCATCTGCGCGATCAGCGCCTGCCGGTCCAGCAGATACTCCATCTCCTCCAGCGGATCCTTGTCATCGGCCGGCAGAAGTTCGCGCGCCTTGAGGCGCATCAGGCGCGAGGCCATCACCAGGAACTCGCCGGCCTCGCTCAGGTCGGCCTTCTCCAGCGCCGCCAGATGCTCGAGGTACTGGTCGGTGATCGCCGCGATGGGGATGTCACGGGTCTCCAGCTCGTTCTTTTCCACGAGGTACAACAGCAAGTCGAGCGGCCCCTCGAAAACGGGGAGCCTCACCTCATAGCCGAGATCGAGAACTTGCTGGAGGGAGGTCATGGGAGGGGAAATCTGAAATCTGAAATCTGAAATCTGAAACCAAAACAGGGAAGAGTGGTGCAGTGTCCGGCGGATTCGGCATGCCGCTGCGTTAATTTCTGATTTCTGATTTCTGACTTCATATTTGCCTTATTCCACCGTCACGCTTTTCGCGAGGTTGCGGGGCATGTCGACGTCGCAGCCGCGCATGACGGCGATGTGGTAGGCCAGGAGCTGCAGCGGGACCACGTGCAGCAGGGGCGTGAGCACGGGCAGCGTCTTGGGGATGTGGATCACGTGGTCGGCGATGCCGTCGAGATGGCCGTTGGACGAGTCGGTGACCGCCAGGATGCGTCCCCCGCGTGCCTTCACTTCCTGCATGTTCGAAATCACCTTGTCGAACAGGGCGTCGGTCGGGCAGATCACCACGGTCGGCATGTCCTCGTCGATGAGGGCGATCGGACCGTGCTTCATTTCGGCTGCCGGATAGCCCTCGGCGTGGACGTAGGAGATCTCCTTCAACTTGAGCGCGCCCTCGAGCGCCACGGGGTAATTGAAGCCGCGGCCGAGGTACAGGAAGTTGCGTGCGTCGACGTACTGCTTCGCGATCTCGCGGATCGCGTCGTTCTGCGCGAGGATTTCGCGGATCTGGTCGGGGATCGCGCGCAATCCGCTGCAGATGCGCATGCCTTCGTCGGCGCTCATGCGGCGCATGCGGCCCAGCAGCAGGGCGATCAACGTGAGCACGGTCACCTGGCAAGTGAAGGCCTTGGTGGAGGCCACGCCGATTTCGGGGCCGGCATGCAGATACACGCCGCCGTCGGTCTCGCGCGCGATGGAGCTGCCCACGGCGTTGCAGATCCCCAGCACCGTCGCGCCCTTGCGCTTGGCTTCGCGTAATGCGGCAAGGGTGTCCGCCGTTTCACCCGACTGCGAGATCGCGAAGACGATGGTCTTGTCCTCAAGGATGGGATTGCGGTAGCGGAACTCCGAGGCGTATTCGACTTCGACCGGAATGCCCGCCATCTCTTCGATCAGGTATTCGCCCACCTTGCCGGCATAGAAGGACGTCCCGCACGCGATGATGACGATGCGTTTGATGCCGCGCAGTTCGGGCGTGAGCAGGTTCAGGCCCTGCAGGTTGGCGGTGCCGGCGTCGGTCAGCAGGCGGCCGCGCATCGAGTTGATGATGGCTTCGGGCTGTTCGAAGATCTCCTTCAGCATGAAATGCTCGAAGTCGCCCTTGGCGACCTGGTCCGCGCTGAAGCTGATGTTCTGGATCTCGCGGCGCACTTCGGCGCGCGCCTGGTTGGTGATGCGGTAATCACCGCCGCGGATCTCCACCATGTCGTTCTCGTCGAGATACACCACCTTCTGGGTGTGTTCCACGATGGCGGCGGCGTCCGAGGCGAGAATGCATTCGTCCTCGCCCACGCCCAGCACCAAGGGGCTGCCGCGCCGTGCCCCGATCAGGACGCCGGGCTCACGCGAGGAGATCACGGCGATGCCGAACGCGCCCTCGAGATTGGCCAACGCGTCGGCCACGGCCTGCGCGAGATTGTCCTTGTAAAGCTTCGCGATCAGGTGCGCGATCACCTCGGTGTCGGTTTCCGACTTGAAGACGACGCCATCGGCCTCGAGGCCGGCCTTGATCAGGGCGTAGTTCTCGATGATCCCGTTGTGCACCACGGAAAACTGCCCGTCCATGCTCATGTGCGGGTGGGCGTTCGCCTCGGAAGGCGCTCCGTGCGTGGCCCAGCGCGTGTGGGCGATGCCGGTGGACCCTTCCCGGGGTTGCAGGCTCAGGATGGCTTCCAGCTCCGCAAGCCGGCCCTTGGCGCGCACGGTCAGCAGTTTGCCGTCGTCCTGCAGGCTCACTCCCGCGCTGTCGTAACCCCGGTATTCGAGTTTGCGAAGCCCTTCGATGAGAATGTCAACGGCCTGACGCTGTCCTGTATATGCCACGATTCCGCACATGCGCGAACCTCCAAAATTGTATCCGGGGTGAAGTTAAAAAACGGGGGGTGTTTGGGGGGTAAAGCCCGGCCGTGCGGCATGCGCGGAGCGATCCGTGGGACCGCCCCGCGCATCACGACAGCAGGTCGGCCACCATGCCGCACAACCGGGCGGCTTCGGCCTCCGTGGGCGCTTCCGCGATGACGCGGACCACGGGTTCGGTGTTGGAGGGCCGGACGTGGACCCAGCTGCGCTCCGCCTCCCAGCCGAACCACAGGCCGTCGCGGCGGTCGGTGTCCGCACCCGTGAAGGTCTTTTCCAGCCGGGCGTAAACGTCCGCAAGGGGCGTCGCGCCCAGCTCGAATTTCCGTTTGTCGATGTGGTAGGCGGGAATGTCGGAGACGAGGCCGGAAAGCGGCAGGTCCCGCTCGGCCATCGCCTGCAGGACCATGGCCACGGCGAGCACGCCGTCGCGACCGTAGTGCAGCGCGGGCAGGATCACGCCACCGTTGCCTTCGCCCCCGATCACGCTGCCGTTCCGTTTCATCTCCATGGTGACGTTGATTTCGCCCACCTTCGCCCGCGCGAAGGGCACGCCGTGGCGTGCCGCGAGATCGGCGCTCATGCGGCTGGTGGAAAGGTTTACCGTCACGGGGCCCGGGTTGCGCCGCAGATACGAGGCCACCGCGATCGCGAGCGTGTACTCCTCGCCCACGGCTTCGCCACGTTCGTTGACCAGCGCGCAGCGGTCGGCGTCGGGGTCGGTCGCGAACCCGACCGCGCAGCCGTGTTCCCGCACCGCGCGGCCCAGGTCGACGAGGTTTTCCGGGGTGGGTTCCGCGCCGCGCGGAAAGATGCCGTCCGGCGTCACGTGGATCGCGTACACCTGACAGCCGAGGCGGCGCAGGAGTTCCGGAATGATCAGGCTGCCCGCGCCGTTCACGGCGTCATAGACCACCTTGAAGTTCCGGGACCGGATCAGGTCCACGTCGAGGCAGGGCAGCGCCAGCGTGGCCTTGAGATGCTCGTCGTCGGCGCCGCCGTCGAAGTGCGCGTCCGTGTCCTTGCGGATCACCGCGCCTACGCCCGTATGGTCCGTCCAGGACGTGGTGTCCGCGTCCACACGTGCGAACAGGGCGCGTACCTGCTCTTCGTCCAGGAAGATTCCTTCGTGGTTGAGGAACTTCAGGGCGTTCCATTCCAGGGGGTTGTGCGATGCCGTGATGATGATCCCGGCGTCCGCTTTTTCGGTCAATACCGCCATCTCCACCGTGGGCGTGGTGGCCATCCCCAGCATCACCGCATCGGCTCCAGACGCCGTGACGGCGCTGGCCACGGCCTGCTCGACCATGGTGCCCGTGGGGCGGGTGTCCCGGCCCACAACCACGCGTTTGGCCTTCAGGAGGTGGACAAAGGCGTTCACGTACCGGGAAATCAGGATGGGATTGAAGTCGGGACCGACGATGCCGCGGATCCCGGAAACGGAGCGCATGAGTTTTGACATGAACCGAAATTTACCTCATTCATTGCAAAGCCGAGGTGATATCCGCGCTACAGCTACCATCCCGGCCCGTGCCTTGGTACTTTCTGGGCATGCGTCTTCCCATTCTCCCCATTCTGTCGGCCCTCGTGTTGGCAACGGCCCTCCTGCCCGCGCGCGGGGCTTCCCCGTCGCCCGTGCCCGCCGTGACTTATCGTGTGGTCGCCCCGCTGAACGCGGACTCCGTATTGGTGCGGGTGAAGGCGGTCATTCCCCCCGGATGGCACATCCAGTCGAACGCCCCGCTGGACGAATTCCTGATTCCCACGGAGTTGAAGACCTCCGGGGAAGGGTTGAAGTTCGGCAAGGCGGTTTTCCCCAAGCCGGACCTCAAGGATTTCCCCGCCTTGGGCGGACAGGTCGCGCTTTTCTCCGACACGCTTGACATCGTGGTGAGCGCCCGCGCGGCGAAGGGAAAGCGCGACGCGAAAGCCCTCGAGGCCGCCCTTGCGAAGTCGTCAATCGCGCTGCGCTACCAGGCCTGCAACGACACGCAATGCCTGGCGCCGAAAGAGGTCGCGGCGCGATTGGTTCGTTAGAGGCGTTCGCCGAGGGGGCCGGTTGAAAGGGGCCCCACGCCCCACTCCCCCCAAAAAAAAAATAAGGGGCGCCCGGGGCCAACAACCAG
>CAZKRC010000124.1:0-6445 GCA_964555105.1 uncultured Bifidobacterium sp.
CAACCGCGCGCACACGGCCGCACACGCCTGCGCGAAGGCCTGTTCCCCTCTTTTTGTATACTTCGAGACCTCAAAATCATTTGTTCATCAACCGCGCCCGCGAGGAACGTTTCCATGAATCTCCCGATGCTCCGCAAGGCGATCCCCGTACTCACCGCCGCCCTCTTCGCTTTTCCCGTCGCCCTCCAGGCCCACGGTCCGGATGACGGTCACACCCACAACACAGCGGGACGGGTCTTCCAGAAGGATTATTCCGGCACGGAAAAGATCACGGCGGAGATCAAGGTTCACGAAGGCGTGATGACCTTCGATCTCTATTTCAAGAAGGCCCCGAACACCGTGGCCAACTTCACGCACCTCGTGGACTCGGGCTTTTACAAAGGCACTTCGTTCCACCGCGTGATCCAGGGCTTCATGGCCCAGGGCGGCGACCCCCATGGTGACGGCACCGGCGGCCCCGGCTACACCATCGCCGACGAAGTCGATCCTTCGCTCACGCACGAAGCGGGCACGCTTTCGATGGCCAACGCCGGCCCGAATACCGGCGGCTCGCAGTTCTTCATCTGCCACACGCCCCAACCGCATCTCAACGGCCGTCATGCCGTGTTCGGGAAACTGGTCTCGGGTTTCGATGTTCTGACCCGTATTGAAAAGGGTGACCCGATCCTCGACATCAAGATCACCGAAACCCGCGCTCCCTGACGCCACGTTTCCTCATGGACGGGTCGCCGTACGCGGCGCCTCCCTTTCTTCAACATGAAAGGCGTCCGCCTGCGGCGGACGCGCCGCAACGGTGAAAAAAAGCAAGACCTCTCCCCAGAAAACCCCGGTCCCCGCGAAGGCGGGGAAAGCGGCCGTGAAAACCACGGCCAAAGCCCCGGCCAAGCCTGGCGTGAAAGCCGCGCCGGGGAAGGCCAAGACCGCGACCAAGGCCGCCGCCAAAGCTCCCGCCAAGGCCGCGGTGAAGACGGCCGCCAAAACCGTCACGAAAACCGCCACCAAGGCGGCCGCCAAAACCGCCGTGAAAAAAACCGCCGCCAAGGTCGCGACCAAGACCGTGAAGAAGGTGGCCGAAAAAGCCCTGCCCAAAACCGCCGCCAAGGCTCCCGCCAAGGTCGGGGCGAAGTCCCCTGCGACAACCGCCACCAAGGCGGCTGTGAAAACCACCGCCAAGGCCCCGGCCAAGGCGGAAGCCAAGACCGCGAGCGCGGCCACCGCCGCCGCCACGACGGCGGTCAAGGCGACCAAGGTGAAGGCCGCGACCAAGGCGAAAACCAAGGAAGCCGCCAAGGTCGCCACGCCCGCCGACGCGTTCCCGCCGCTGGATGCCGATGTCAAGCGCGCCGCCAAGCCTTTCTTCATGGAAGTCAAGCCGGGCGTCGAGCGCGTGATCAAGCGCGGCGACAAGTCCGCGGTCTCGCAGGTGATCGACCTGCAGGCCCGCCGCAAGGGACCCGCGACCGAGGAAAGCCCCGAAGAACTCGCCGAACGCATCGAGCGCGAACTGCAGAGCCAGTCCTTCATGAAGCGCGCGACCCTTCGCCCGCAGATGTGCACCAAGTGCGGCATCAATGCGGTGTCTCCGCGCTTCACCATCGACCGCGATCTCGGCTACTGCGATCTGTGCGCGGAGATTCTCCGCCTTGGTGAAACCAAGGAAGCCCGCCGCATGGAAGTGAGCCTCGGCGTCAAGAAGGAGGAAGACGAAGAACCGGCCGACGACGAAGCCGTTCCCGAGGAAGGGCTCGAAGACTAGCCACGCCTTCCGTCACGGAGCGAACGCGTGAATCCATCCGGTCACACTTCGCGGAGCGCAGCCTCCGTCACGCCGCGCCGCGACCACGCGGTCGACCTGCTGCGCACCCTCGCCATCATCGGCATGATGGCCGCCCATACGGCGCGGCTGATCGCTTACGACGTGCGCCCCGACTGGGCGCGCCTTGTCTTGCGGATCGAACCCCTGATTCCCTCCCTGTTTCTGTTTCTCGTAGGGCTCTCCCTCGTTCACTCGTTCGAGACCGCGCGGGCCCGTGGAGAACCCGCGCGGGCCTGGTACGGACGGCAACTGAAACGGGCGGGCGGCCTCTGGTTGATCTCCGCCCTCTTTTTCGCGCTGGAGATGGGTGTACGCCTGCCGGACATGGTATTGGCGGGAGGGATCCTCGCCAACATCGCATACGCCATCGCGCTGACGGGAGCCCTGCTGGCGCTGCCCGCCGCCGGATTCACGGAATCCCCACGGACGAGGACACGGACGACAGCGCCGGGTCCTGCACGCGCGCGCCGGGGTCTTGCGCTCGTGGCGGCACTCGCCGCCGCGAGCGCACTGTTCGTCTGGCTCGACCTTGGCGGCGCGCGCGTGCATCCCGTCAACATCGGAAACTCTCCCTTTTTACCCTTGTGGTTGTTCGCATTCTCGGGGGCGCTGTGGGGCACGCTGACGTTCCGGACCACCGGAGACGTGCCGGGCGGGCCCTCGACCACGTCGGTCCCGCCGGAAGCCCGGCCCGCGACGTCCCGTTCAACGCTTTCAAGGGTCCGCCTGGTCGTCGCGGGCCTCGCGGCCGGCGCGCTGGCGCTGACGATGATCGTGTCGATCGCGCGTTACGGCTTCGAGGTCTTGTTCACCAATCCCGTGGGCCGCAGCGACGCCGGCCGCCTCGTCCCCGCTCCGGTTCACGGAGGATCGCCCCTCGACGTGAGCTACTATAACCTGAAGCCCCTCTTGGCGCTGACCTGTCTGGGATTCCACGTCACCGCGCTGGTGGTTTTCGGGGCCCTTCAGGACGGACTCCGGCGGGTGTTGCCGGGGCCGGGGTCACCGGAAGGCCGCCACCCCGGCCGTTTCGTCACCCGCCTCACCACCCGCTGCGCCGCGCTCCTGCGTGGAACGGGCCGCAACGCGCTCGCGCTGGGCCGCCATGCCCTGGCGGCCTACATCCTCCATCTGGCCTTGCTGGCGGCCCTGATCGTGATCACCGGCACCCGCCACCCACTCCGCAGCGGGTGGCAAGGGAGCGTTACCCTCCTCGGCGTCATCCTGATCTGCCAGGCGTACACAATATTACGCGAGCGAAATAAAAACCTTCGTTTTAGGCACTAAGTGAAATATTTGTGCGAATCTTCCCCGATGGCCTTAGATTTAAGCCTTTCCCTCCTTCCTGTGCCCGCGTGCGCGGAGGGAGTCCCGTTCACTCCCGGAGAGACACCATGAAAAAATCCGCCTTCCACGCCGTGCTGCTGGCCCTTCCGCTGCTGGCCGCCACGCATGCCATCGCCCAGAAGCCCTATAATACGCTGACCGAGGAAGAGGCCACCGCCGGCTACACCTTGCTGTTCAACGGAACGGATTTGACGGGATGGCGGGGCTGGAACAACATGAGCCCTCCCGTGAGCTGGGTGGTGGTCGCCGAGACGACCTGGAACGTCTTCCGTACCGGGCCGGGCGGGAACGCTCCCCTCGTCACGGTGGACTCGACTTTCCAGAACTTCGACCTGAAGCTCGAATTCAACGTGCCCAGCCAGGGCAACAGCGGCATCTTCATCCGCTACAACCAATACGGCAAGAACGAATGGGGCGGCGTGTCCGGCCCCGAAACCCAGATCGCCGCCACCAACAACAGCGACGGCAGCAATCCGAAGCGTCGCAACGGCACCATCTACGACATGTTCCCGCTGCTGCCCCAGGCGACCGATTGGGACCGCCCGAACGGCACCCAGAATTACAACCGCTATCACCAGCTGCGCGTCATCGCGTACAACAACCGCGTCGCGCACTACGGCAACGGCATCAAGCTGATCGAGTATGACATGCAGTCGGCCGCCTACAATACCGCCTACGATGCGAGCAAGTACAGCGCCGAACCCCTCTATCGCGACGTGCACCAGGGTGGCATCTACCTGCAGCACCACGGCGAGCAAAACATCAGCTTCCGCAACATGCGCATCAAAAAGCTGACCCAAAGTCCGTGGGATGAGGGATCCATCTACCTCAAGAATCCTTCGGACAGCGCGTCCGGCCTGGTCGACAGCATGACCCATGCCGTAAACCTTTTCCCCGCAGGCACCCGGATCGCGCAGGGCGGCGGCGCATCTTTCCGCGTGCACGCCCGCGTATTGCGCGGCAACGAAACTATGTTGCTTCTCGATCGCGTCGGCGATTACACGGTTCGTGTCGAAGACCTGCGCGGCCGCACGATTTTCCGCACGCGCCTGACCGGCGAAGATCGCGCGACGATCCCGTCCTCGGCTCTTGCCGGCGAAACGCGCGTCCTGCGCGTCACCGACGCGAACGGCTCCGTCGTCCACCGCCGGATGCTGTCTCCCGTCCTGCGCTGAGGATCCCGCCCCGCTTCGTGTCCATCGGCGGACACGAAGCGGTTCCTTAGCCATCCGACCCAGCCGAGGGCTCATGACACACACTCCCCCGCACATCCGGCTTCATGCCTCACCCTTGAGTGCACTTGTTCTGGCGGCCGCTTCATGCCTCCCCTCCGCCGCTTCCGCCCAAGACGATCACATCGAAATCAAGCGCCCCGCCTACAGCGTCTGGCACGAATTCGGAAACATCCAGCGGGGCACCGACCGCGCCGACCTCACCTTCACGGACAATTTCCTGCAGCGCAGCGGCGTCTGGCTGTCCCTGAGCGCCACGCGCAACGACCGCCTGTCGCTCGACGCCACCATCGGCGGCATCTACTGGAACCCCACCTTCAACGAAAACACCACCTCCGAGAGCGACCTGCGGTACTTCGCCGCCATGGCGCCGCAAGCCTCGCTGTCGTACAGGTTCGGAGACCTCCGGGATCCCGCGCTCACGGTCGAGGCCGGCATCTTCCCCTACAAGTACAATGCCCACGCGCGCAATCTCGGTGAGTACATGTTCCGCTCCATCTCCTACCCCTCGCAGGTCTTCACCGGCGCGCTGAACTGGGTGGGGGTCGACCGCCCGCAGGTGACGGGCCTCCGGCTCAGCGCGCCCACCGGCCGCGCCCTGTCGCACGACGTCATCGTAAACTTCGAGACCACGCAGATTCCCTACTACGACCTCAGCCTCACCTACATGGGCAAGGCCCGCGTCGGCCGCACGCTCACGCTGGGGGGCGGCGTCCAGTTCGCGCGCGTGCTGCCCATCAACCCCGACGCCACCAATCCCGACGCCCAGTTCAACCGCTATTTCTCCTTCAACGACACCACCTACATCGACAACCCGGACTACTACGCCCAGCGCCGCATGAAAAGCGTCACCGCCGCCGACAGCGCCAAATGGACGCGCGCCGAGACCGTCGCCGCCCAGATCAGCCGCATGGTCTCCAACGGCATGGGTATGGACGCCGCCCTCGACAGCCTGAACCGGTACTACGGGGTCACCACCGCCGCATCCTCCCGGCACTACGACGCCTCGTCCGTCAAACTGGTCGCCACGTTCGCCTTCGACCCCAAGCCGTTGCTGGGATCCCCCGGCGCGCTGGGCGCGCACGAACTCGTCCTCTACGGCGAAGCCTCCGTGCTCGGCTGGAAGAACTACCCCATCATCTATGAGAACCGCCTCGAACGCACGGTGGCGATGATCGGCTTCAACCTGCCGACATTCCGCCTCCTCGACGTGCTCGCCCTCGAGCTCGAATGGTTCGGCTCGCGCCAGCCGAACAGCAACGAGTACTCCCAGTTGCGCGCCTCCAAAAACGACCAGACCAAACTGCTCGAACCCACGCCGCAGCCCTCGATCTACGGCTTCACCCTCCCCGGAGGCTACGACCCGCGCGACTGGGAAAAGGACGACATCAAGTGGTCGGTCTTCGCCAGCCGCACGCTCGTGAAAGGCCTCTCCCTCGACGCGCAAATCGCCAGCGACCACGCGCGCGGCTGGGTGTTCCCCAGCGGCAGGCGCTACTGGGGCTTCTTCCGCTCACCCGGCGACTGGTACTGGATGCTCAAAATCTCCGCAGAGATCTGACACCGCACTCCCGTCGACCCCGGATTCCTTCCCGAAACCCTTGGGCCTTTGAAATCCTGAAACCCTGGGGACACGAAGGTGTCGGCCGTCTGGATTTTTGGGGGGTGAACCGCGTTCCGCGGGGTCGGGGAGGCGCCGCCGCGCGGTCTTCCAGGACACTTTCCTGCGCGGCGGCCACCCGGCGGCCCCCACCGGGCGGGCTCCGCCCGCCACCCGGCCCTCCGTCAGGCCATCGTGCAAATCCTCCCGGAGGGCCCCGCACGCCGCCCCGGCCCTCCGTCAGGCCACCGTGGAAATCCCCGGAGGGCCGGTTTCGCCCCCGAAAACCGCCTTTCCGGACCCATCTCTTCATTCCCCGGCAACCCTCCATCGAAATATCGATACATCGCGATAAAACGATTTATGGTTGCCGCGACTTTGTTAGATTGCTGCGTCCAAAGGAGACCTCTCATGTCGAAGCACCTCTTTACTTCCGAATCCGTGTCCATG
>CAZKRC010000125.1:0-6385 GCA_964555105.1 uncultured Bifidobacterium sp.
TGGAGAGCGACAAGCGCCTGCGCGAGTCGCTGCCCACGCTGAACCACGTGCTCGCCCAAGGCGGCAGCCTGGTGCTGATGAGCCATCTCGGCCGTCCCGACGGCAAACGCGTGGAAAAGCACAGCCTGAAGCCCGTCGCCGCGCGCTTGCAGGAATTGATCGGACGCCCGGTGAAGTTCGTCGATGACTGCGTCGGCCCCCAGGTCGAGGCCGCCGCCGCCGCGCTGCAGCCCGGCGAAATCCTCGTGCTCGAGAACCTCCGTTTCCACCTGGCCGAAGAAGGCAAGGTGAAGGCCAAGGACGGCACGGTCACCAAGGCGACCGATGAAGACGTCGCAGCCTTCCGCGCCTCGCTCTCCAGCCTCGGCGACGTGTTCGTCAACGACGCCTTCGGCACCGCGCACCGCGCCCACAGCTCCGTGGTGGGCGTGAACCTCGTGCGTGCCTCGGGTTACCTCCTCAAGAAGGAACTCGACTTCCTCGGCGACTCCCTCGAGAATCCCAAGCGTCCGTTCGTGTCCATCATTGGCGGCGCGAAGATCTCGGGCAAGATCGACGTGATCGAAGCCCTGCTGCCCAAGGTCGACAAGCTGATCATCGGTGGCGGCATGGCCTACACCTTCCTCAAGGCCCAGGGGCTCGAGGTCGGCAAGTCGCTGGTCGAGAACGACCGCATCGAGATGGCGAAGGATCTGCTCGCCCGCGGCGCGGGCAAGATCGAGCTGCCCGTCGACTTCATGGTTACCGACAATCTCGACTTCGGCGCCCGTACGCTCGGCTCGCTCGACGCCGTGCCGCAGAACGGCATTCCGGCCGACAAGGAGTCGGTGGATATCGGCCCCGAGGCCCGCAAGAAGTTCGCCGACATCATCGTGAACGCCGGCACCGTGGTCTGGAACGGCCCCATGGGCGTGTTCGAAATCGAGGCGGCCTCCAAGGGCACCTTCGCGGTGGCGCAAGCCCTCGTGGAGGCGACCGCGAAGGGCGCGATCACCATCATCGGCGGCGGCGACTCCGCGGCGGCCATCGAGCAGGCGGGCCTTGAAACGCAGGTGTCGCACGTGTCCACCGGCGGCGGGGCTTCGCTCGAGTTCCTCGAAGGCAAGGCGCTCCCGGGCGTGACGGCCCTGTCGGAGAAGTAGCCCCGGCGCAAGGGATCCGCGTATTCCGTCCGGTACACGGTACCATGCGGAATGCGCAAAACATCTCCGCGCCCGCTTCCGTCACCTGCTTCCGCATTTTAAATCGAAAACGGTTTTATCAAGGAGTTTTGAAATGACCCGCCGCAAGATTCTCGCAGGCAACTGGAAAATGCACATGACCGTGGAGCAATCCGCGACGTTGGCGGCGGAGATCGCTGCCGGGCTGAAGGATAAACCGCTGGCCCATGAGGTGGTGGTGTGTCCGACGCACGTCTCGCTGGACCGGGTGGCCGCCATGCTCAAGGGCACGTCGGTTGCGGTGGGAGCCCAGGACATGCACTGGGAAAAGCAGGGGGCCTTTACCGGGAAGGTTTCCGGGGACATGCTCACCTCCCTGGGCGTCACCCACGTCATTCTCGGGCATTCCGAACAACGCGCGTACTTCGACGAGACGGACGAAACCGTCAACAGGAAGGTGACCAAAGCGTTGGCCGACGGCCTGACCCCCATCATCTGCGTCGGGGAGACGTTGGAGGAGCGTGAAGGCGGTGTGACCGAGAAGGTGGTGGAAACGCAGGTGCGCGGCGCCTATGCGGGCGTGTCCGCTGCGGATGCGGCGAAGACCGTGATCGCTTACGAGCCGGTCTGGGCCATCGGCACGGGACGGACCGCGACCGCCCGGCAGGCGCAGGACGTGCACAAGTTTATTCGGGACCTGTTGGGATCGCTTTATGGCGCCCCGACGGCGACGGCTGTCCGCATCCAGTACGGGGGAAGCATGAAGCCGGAGAACGCGGCGGAGTTGTTGTCGCAACCCGACATCGACGGTGGATTGATTGGTGGTGCGGCCTTGAAGTCTGACTCATTTCTGGGTATTATTTTCGCCCTTTAAAACGGGAGCGGTTCAGGTCTCGTTTTAAACGATCCAAATCGGGTACGGAAAAGAGGAAATCATGGGCATCGGCTACACCTTACTGCTCGTCCTGCACATTGTGATCTGCCTCTTCCTGATTCTGCTCGTCACCGTGCAGAATGACAAGGGAGGCGGTCTCGCAGGCGCATTCGGCGGCATGGGCAGCAGCGGCGCCTTCACCGGAAGCTCCGCCGTCACCATCCTGACCAAGGTCACCCAGTGGACGGCGATCGTGAGCTTCGTCGTTCTGATCGCGCTCAATGCCCTGGGATCACGGTCACAGGCCGTGGCGACCGAGTCGGAACTCAAAGGTGCCAGCAGTGTTCTGGACGGTGGGATTCCCACCAACGTGGGACCCACCCAGATGAACGTCCTTCCCGGTGCCGCACCGGCTGAAGGAGCGGGTGAGTAAGTCTCCCGTACCGGTTTCAGGTTGACGGAGCTTGATCGAGGTTGATGCGACTTCGCGGTCGTGGTGAAATGGTAGACACGCAAGCTTGAGGTGCTTGTGGGAGCAATCCTGTGACGGTTCAAGTCCGTCCGACCGCATAACTGAAAGCCGTCCGGGAAACCGGGCGGCTTTTTTGTTTAAACCGGAAATATGAAAGCAGAAACCAGAAACGAGAAGGAATTCCACTGCGGTTCATATCGCTGAAAACCCGTTAACATGTGAGGAACACCTGTGCTCCGGCTTCCGTGTTCCTTTCCTATTTCTGATTTCATATTTCTGATTTTCCGCCTACTACCTTTCCCGTCATGCTCTACAATCTATTGTACCTCGTACCGAAAAACTGGGTGAGCCGCGCGGTGGGCCGTATCATGGAGGCACCGGGTCCGTGGGGCCTGAACACGTTCATCCGCAATGCGATGATTCGCGCCTTCAAGCCCGACATCGTCGAAGCCGAGCACCCGCTGGAGCATTACAAGACGTGGTCGGAGTTTTTCGTACGTCGCTTGAAGCCGGGAGCCCGTCCCGTGGGGGCATCGCCGCTCGTGTGCCCGGTGGACGGTACGCTCACGCAGCGTGGCCTCCTCGACTCTCCCGACCTTCTGCTCACGCAAATCAAGGGTATCCGTTATTCGCTGACGGATCTGCTTTCAGGTTGGGACGCGACTCCCTACGCGGGCGGGTCTTTTCTCACCGTCTATCTGGCACCTTACAACTATCACCGGATCCATACGCCCGCGGAGGGCCGGGTGCGCCGCGCCGTGCATGTTCCCGGCGCCCTCTGGCCTGTCAATACGTGGAGCGTACGCAGCATCCGTGGCCTGTTCGTACGGAACGACCGCATCGTGGTTGAAATGGAATGCCCGCTGGACGAGGCGTCCGCAGCCTCCCCGACAGCGGGAGAGGGGGGAGAGGGTACGGCGGGTGCCGTGACGGGCCGCCTGGCGATCGCCTTGATCGGGGCGACCAACGTGGGACGCACGACGCTGTCGTTTTCCCCGCTGCGCGCGAACGACCCTGCCGTAACCTCGCCCCGTGACATCCCCGTGCCTCATGGCCTCACCTTGGAGAAAGCGGCGGAGTTGGCCTGCTTCGAAATGGGCTCGACGATCGTGCTCGTGCTGGACAAGGCCTGGACCGCCCGCCTCCGCCCCGGTTTGCTGGACGGCACCGATCCCGTCCCTGTACGACTGGGGCAGGATCTGGCGCACGTCGCGCCTTGAGCAAGGCCGGCCGGGCGTGACGCCACTTCAGAAGGACCGCAAGTCAACCGTGAGAATCGAGGTCGTACCTGAAATCTTGACACGACTCCGTGCTTACGCGGAGCCCTTTGCGGCACACCCTCCCGCGCTGCTCTCCCGTTTTTCCTGCGCGCCGTCCGACGGCGCACCGGGCGAGGCGCTGTTCCCCTTCGCCGCGGACTCGGACCGGGGGCTCGGGATCTTGCTGCTGGCGGCCGCGCTCCATCGTCCCGGCTCCGGCCCGGGCGGATACGGCCATGATGCCGCCGCGGTGATCGCGGGGTTGTACCGCGGTTATGGGCTCGACATCTTCAGACTCAACAGACTGCCCTTTGAAACGCTACGGGCGCGTACGGATCTCCTGGCCGTGCACGGGAATGCGGGCGAGCGGGCGCGCATCCCGGGAATCCTGAGGAGCGTCTGTGATTTCTTCTATCGGGTGGGGCCGCTGGCGTCCTGGATGGCCGAAGCGGAGTGGGAACAGCGTGCCGGAGAGATCGCCCAGGAAATTTACTGGATGGGGGCGCGGTCGCCCTCGCGTACGAAGGCCCGGCTTTTCTTCTGGCTCGCTTGCCAGATTCCGGGTTTCGGAGCCCGGGTCGACATGCGCCCGCGGGCGGAGCGCTTCGCATGGCCTGTGGGTGACGGCCACATGCGGTTGCTGTTCGATATCCTCAAGCCTCCCCGGGGAAGCATTACGGCGTTGCGCAGTGCGGACAAGCGCGGCGAAGCCTTCGCCGATCTGGCACGCCGCGTATTCCCCGAGGAGCCTTGGCGCCTGTACCTTCCCCTTGAGGCGTTTTTGCGGGCCGACGGTCACGGAGACTTTGCATGTCGCGCGGTGCAGGGGGGGTGCCGTCGGTGCCCTCTCGCGTCCCTGTGTCCTGCCGCGCCGAACTTTCTCCCGCGGGAAGGTTGAGCGCCCCCGGGCCGCCCCGGCAGGTTAGTTTTGATCTCATGCTTTTCTGGACGCGTTTCGTCGGCCGGCTGCGAGGGGGAACCGTCGTGGTTGCGACCATGCTGGCGGCTTGCGGCCCCTCCCCGCACGAAGCCGGGCTGACGTGGAATGGAAAACCCTTGCGTGTGGTTGAACGGCTTGATGCTCCTCCCCGTGATTCACTGTTGACGCAAGGCTGGGAGGCCCTGGTGAATCACGCCCCCCGTCGCATTCTGCGTGTTGAACCCGGTGAGTGGGGTGACAGCCTGTGGCTTCTCGAATTCGAAAACGAGAGGCAGGCGTATGTGGCGTATCAGCAGGTTTCCTCCGACGTCGGCTCGGTGCTTCTCGGAGAAGCGGCGTGTGGCGATCGGGTGTGCTTTCGGCGCGGCCGGTGGATCGGAGCGGTCGATTCGTGGAGCTGGAAGAAGGGCGAGTGGTTCGCGCGGGCGCTGGCGGTGCCCGATGCCCCCGTCCCAGACGGGATCCCCGGGGTTTTCGCCTCTATGCTGCACCAGAACCGCGTGCCGGGATCGGAGCGGATCCTGACGGAGGTGTTCATGGGAGTCCCCATTGAGGTTCCGGTGTATGCCCTCAAGCTCGATTGCAGGGGAGACACAGCGTGGGTGTATGCGGCGCCGGGCCTGGATGCCGCGTTTGCGAGTGAGTGGGGGAACGCACCGGGATGGTCGCAGGACACCGTGCAGGGCCTGCGGAAAAACGTGGTGGTGTTTTCGGAAACCAGGGAGCTGCCCCCGGTATATTTGAACTTTTCGGCGCGGGGTATGGTCGGAGTCGAGGGGTGTTTTGACCGTGAGTTGACCGAATATTGGCTGAAAATGCAGGCGAGGGGGCTTAAAAAGCTAAAATAAGCAGGGTCACCGGTTAAATTGCGAAATTTCGATTGACATGCTTATTTTCCGGCAGTATCTAATGCTAACGGGAATTTTAACTGTTTGATAAAAACCCGCATAATCCTCGTAAAAGGAGTCTTCATGAGCCACATTCAAGCCCTCGAGAACGAGATTGCCAATCTGAAGGAAGAGTTCGAGAAGTTCGAGCGGGGAAACAAGTCCGCGGGCACGCGGGCGCGTAAGGTTCTGCAGAACATCAAGCGAATTTCGCAGGATATCCGCATTCACATTCAGAGTGCGAAGAAAGGCGAAGAACAGGCTTGAAGCGTCGGGTGACGGGGACATTGTTCCCCGGCATGCTTCTCCGGTTCCGCATGGCGTTTCTCTCTCGTGAGGGGAACGCTTTTTTTTTCAGGTGACCGGCGGAGGAGACGGCCGCACGGGTGATGTCGCATTCACACCGGCCCTGCGCAGCCTTCGGGATCCTGTCGTCGGACCCATGCGCCCGGGCCGGAGCCCCGTTATCGAAATCCCGCAAAGGATACGGCGTACGGAAACACGTGTCTGCGGTGTTTTCGGCCCTTCCGGGAGGCCGATGATAATTTTCCGAAAATTTCCTGAAATTTCGCGGCTTTTTCTAGGTTATGCGGCCATATTAACGACTCGGTGTGTTACTGGATCGAGGTTTGGTCAGGCAGGCGGCTCACATCATGTCGTGCGTCCTGCCTGACGATTCGTGCGGTCTTTCGATCAATCACGTGAGGCGCATCGCATGACGATACGCCGGGGGGCTTTCTGTGTTCGGATACATTTCAAGCGATATCGGCATCGACCTTGGCACAGCCAACAC
>CAZKRC010000126.1:0-6155 GCA_964555105.1 uncultured Bifidobacterium sp.
TCACCGCATGGTTGAGGTCCGGGAACTTGAGCGGATCGCGCATGAAGAACACCGGCGTGTTGTTGCCCACCAGATCCCAATTGCCTTCCTCGGTGTAGAACTTCATCGCGAACCCGCGGATGTCGCGCTCCGCGTCGGCGGCGCCCCGTTCGCCCGCCACGGTGCTGAAGCGCGCGAACATCTCGGTCCTTTTCCCCACCTGTGAGAAGATTTTCGCCCGCGTGTATTTCGAGATGTCGTGCGTCACGGTGAAGGTCCCGTAGGCCGCCGAGCCTTTGGCGTGCATGCGGCGCTCGGGAATCACCTCGCGGTCGAAATGCGCCATCTTCTCCAGGAACCAGACGTCCTGCATGAGCAGGGGGCCGCGCGGCCCGGCCGTCATCGCGTTCTGGTTGTCGACGACGGGGGATCCGCCATTGGTGGTGAGTTTTTTGTCGGCCATGATGCGCTCCCGGGTGTGACGGATACGGTGTGGTGATTCAGGACCACCTGCTTAACTGTAATCCATTTCTCCGGACTCCGCGCCCGATTTGCGGCCATTGAGGTTTTATCCCCTGCGTTCCGTTCGTTTTGGCCGCGTGGAACGCCCGCGGAGGGTAACCGTTTTCGGGAAAGGCCCGGGAGAATGTGGGGGTGGAACGCGCCGCGGACAAAGGGCGGCACCGGTCGGTCCAGCCGCGTGATCGTGACGTAACGTGGGTGCCGCCCTCCAACGCTATGGCGCGGCGCGGGTGGGGGGAGGCCGCAGGGTGTCGCGCGGCGGCGTGGGATCGCTTCGGCTCACACGACCTTGGTGGCGATCCACCACGTCGTGCCGCCGGCATCCTTTACGCCGCCGCGCTTGTCGGCATCTTCCTTTTTGACCGGCTCCTGCACCGATGCTGCGCCCGCGTCGAGCGCGCGCCGGTAGGCGTCATCGACGTCGGAGACGTAGAGGTGCACGTGCGCGGGCGCGGCGGGCCATTGCGGTTGCGCGTCGGCGAGCATGACGACGGTGTCGTCGATGCGGACTTCGGCATGCAGGATGCCGCCCTCCGGGTTCTCGTGGCGTTGCAGTTGCACGCCTCCGAAGACGGTCCTGAGGAATTCGATGGTTCCCGCCGCTCCGCTCACGATGAGGTACGGGGAGACGCTGTTATGGCCGGCGGGTTTCCAGGGAGTGCTCATGGGAGGAAACTACCACCCGGAGTGGACGGGGTCAAACGGAAGGCGGGGATCCTTGACATAGGGGTTCTTTTCGCCTTTCATGGTGGGGAAATCATAATGTTGGCGCATTGTGGTTCCCCTTCACTTCACCTTGTTTCGTCTGTGAATTCGCAAAACCGGGAACTAGATATCCAAGCCCCAAATAAAAAATTGGGAGAAAGGATGTACCGTGGCTTTATTAACAGCACTCCGTCAGGGCCCTGCAGTATGTACATTATCCTGTACATATCCGGAGGTTCCTGTGGACAGCATCACCTATACAACCGCACGCGCCAACCTGGCCGCCACCATGGATCGCGTGTGCGAGAATCACGAGCCGGTCATCATCACACGTAACGAGCAGTCCGTCGTGATGATGTCGCTCAAGGATTACAACTCCATCGAGGAAACGGCCTACCTGCTGCGCAGCCCGAAGAACGCCCTGCGTCTTCTCGAGTCCATTGTCGAGATCGAATCCGGCAAGGGTAAAGTCAGAAAGCTGCCGGGATGAAGGTCGGTTTCTCCGAGCGATCCTGGGCTGAATATCTGGAGTGGCAGAAGACGGATCACAAGATGGTTGAGCGCATCAATGTTCTGATCCGTGAAATCGGTCGCCAGCCGTTTTCGGGAATCGGGAAGCCCGAGCCGCTCAAGAATGCGCTGTCCGGTTGGTGGTCACGCAGACTTGATGCCGAGCATCGGATTGTCTACAAGATCATCGAAGGCACACTCTGGATCGGGCAATTGAAGCATCACTACTGATTCTGTTCGGGATTCGACGTGCCCGCTTTCCCGTCGACCCGCTGCCCCACCCGCCGGGGGTTGTCCCTGAAGGCCGCTGGCGCTCAACCCCCAACACCTTGTCGCGCGTTTCCGGAATGATCCGTTTTCGGTACAAGCTCGTCACGGCCAAAAGAAAAACGAAACAAAACACCAAACAAAAAGGCGGCCCGCAGTGCGAACCGCCTTCGTTCACTCCACGACTCCGTCGGTTGCCCGTCACCTGGCGAGGGCGAGTCGCGGCGCTCCCCTACGCCAACTGGCCCATCTTCCCGCTCTGATAATCCTTCATAGCCTGCAGGATTTCCTCCTGCGTGTTCATCACGAAGGGGCCGTACCCGGCGATGGGTTCGTTCAGCGGCTCACCGGACAGGAACAGTACCTTGACCTCGTCCGTCCCCGTGTTCTCCACGTGGAAGGTCGTGCCGGACTGTTCGAACAACGCGGCCTCCGCGGCCTGCACCGTCTCCGTGTCGTTGACACGCACGGTGCCGCCGAAGATGGGCAGGATCACCGTGTCGCCGTCCTCGACCGTGAACGTCGCCGTGCCACCGGGCTTCAGGCGCACGTCCCATACGTTCATGCGCGAGAAGGTCTGCGCGGGACCGCGCCGCACCGTTCCCTGGTCGTCGTACTCGCCGGCGATGACGCGCACCGTACCCGCGGATTCCCCGGAGCCCGAGGCCTGCGGCAGTGAAACCTTCGGGATGTCCTTGTCGAGGATTTCCTGGTAGCGCGGCTTGGTCATCTTGTCCTTGGCGGGCAGGTTGACCCACAACTGTGCGACCTCGAATTTGCCGCCCGAGTGCGCGAAGTCGCGCCCGTGGAACTCTTCGTGCACCACGCCCGACGCGGCGGTCATCCACTGCACGTCGCCGCGGCCGATCGCGCCGCCGCCACCGCCGGAATCGCGATGCTCCACCGCGCCTTCATACACGATGGTCACGGTCTCGAACCCGCGGTGCGGATGCTCGCCCACGCCGCGGCGGTCTTCCGTCGGGCCGAAGTCGCCGTTTCCGTAGTCGAGCATGAGGAAGGGGCTGATGTCGTTGCCCTGGCGGCTGTAAGCGAACAAGGTGCGCACGGGGAAGCCGTCGCCTACCCAATGCATCTGGTTGTTGCGCAGGATGCCGGTGACTTTTTTGCGGGGCGTGTTCATGATTGACCTCCTGGTTTGTCTTCTTTTTCGTCAGATTCCGTCGGGTTCGTGTACAAGGTAAAACGCACGATATCTTGCGCCCTTCGCTAACCCGATGTTACGACAATAGTTTAATATTAAACCGTCTAATTTTCAACCACTGTTGCAAGATGCCGTTTTTGGGGGGTGGAGGGGGATTCTCCCCGGTTCAAGGCAGGGGAGCGGGGTTGAGCGTTTGAAGCGTCTTGGGGTAAAGGTCCTGTTGCGCGCACTTGGGTTTGGGTATGACGCGAGGCGATGGGTGAAGCATGGATGCACCGGCACGAAAGCGATTCCTGCGGATGCACACACGATTCTTCCTTGAGGCGGAAGACGGATCCATGATGGGGAAGCGTGTCACGCCCCATAGCCATGGGATTTGATGTAAAACCCGACCGGCGTATGTTCACCCCTGCTCGTATATCCGGGAGGGTTCTTGAAACACACATATTCCATACGCGTCATGGTGATCACACTGCTTGTCCTGGTGGGAGGGGTGGCGGCCCAATGGGTGACGCTGGCACCTCCCCACCAGCATTATCCCACCCAGCATCTCGCCAGCAAGAACGGCATCCTGTACGCGACAACCAACTTCGGTACGTACGCGTCCCGCGACAACGCCGTCACATGGGATACGTTGTCCCTGACGATCAGCGGCAGCGAAATTGTTCTCACCCCCCAGCATATTTTCGTGCGGCAAGCCGGGCCTGGCGTGGCTCGCGCGGATGCCGACGGCACCAATTGGGTCGTGGATACGGCAGGGCTGGAGATGAACGGAACCGAAATCCTGTGTCTGTATTATGATAGCGTGACTGATCGTATTTATGCGTCCAGGAACTGGTTTACCTACGGATTCTACTACAAGTCCCCATCCGCCGCCTCGTGGACCAAGGTCACGAGCACGGGAGTCGGAGGGACCAATGCGACCAGCGTCCGCGGCATGACACGGGCCGGCTCGCACCTGTATGTCGCGACGGGATCCGGAATTTTCGAGTCGTCCGACGGCATCAGCTTCACCCAAAAGACCGGCACCGGGTTTCCGTCCTCGGACCCTATGGCCTCCCGCGTCTCGAACCCCTTGCTCGCGATCGGTAACGATCTCTATTACGGGGAGGGAGGCATGCACAAATCCACGGATGGAGGGAACACATGGTCACGAATCGATAAGGGGTTCGCCATCTGGAGCATCAGCGGCGTTCCCATCGGGATCAGGGTCACGGCCCCCTTCCTGGATGGAACCTCGTTGTATGCGGCGGTGGATGCGAGCCCGGACTCCGCGTATGTGTCCCATGATTCCGGGGCGACATGGTCCGACATGAGTGCGGGCTCCTTGCAATCGCCCATTTTCTCGTTTGCTCGCCACGGTGGGAAGATATACGCAACCCAATTCTCCAAAGACAGTATTCTGGTCTGGGGTGGCCCGGCCACATCGGTCCGCGGGGAGCCTAAACGCGGTCGCAGCTTCGCGGTGCGCGCCGGGCCGGCCGGGGGAAACCAGCTTCACCTTTCCTGGACTCCGGTGGCGAACCCTGTTTCCCTACGCGTCTATTCACCACGGGGTCGCCTCGTGACACGTGTGGAAATTCCGGCGGGCACATCCGGAGCGCGCACGGTTGCGCTTCCCCGTGGTTCTTCAGGTTTGCACATCGTCGCTGTCCAGGGCGGCGGATTCCGGGAAACCCACAGCCTCGTCCTTCAGTAAGGAGCGTCAGGAACCGACCGGGGGCATCCGGAGCCGCGCGGTCGCGTTACCCAAACCCGCAGTCGCCTTGGGGACGCAACCCCGGACCTCTGGCTTATGGTCGAACCATTAAACACCCGGGGAACCCCAACCTCGCCCCCCATAATGAGGCTAAATTCCTGATTAAGGGAGCGCAGCGTCTGCATTGTCCGGATTTGATCCATCCATATATCGCGATATGTTGATATATTTTGGGCATGGCTACGGTCCTCGACATCGGCACCCTCACGGCGGTCTACAAGCTGCTGGGCGATGAAACGCGCTTGCGCGTCCTGGCCCTGCTGCAACATCATGAACTCGCCGTGGGAGAGATCCAGAAGGTGCTGGGTATCGGGCAGAGTACGTTGTCGTCGCAGCTGGCGCTGCTCAAGGAACAGGATCTGGTGGCCGCGCGCAAGGAAGGGCAGAAGGTATTCTACCGCTTGTCCTCCGGGGGCGGAGAGGCCGGTGCCCGGAAACTGGAGATCGTCCGCGGCGCCCTCGAGGCTGCCCGAAGCGCCCGCTGGCAGGCTCGCGACGCGCGGCTTTTGCAAAAAACCCTCGCCGAACGCGCAGAAGGTTCCCGGGCATTCTTCAATGCGGGGAATCCCGAGTCGGTTCAAAACAAAACCTCTCCGGGACAGACGTGGCAGGCATTGGCCGAAGGCATCATTGGCCTGTTCTCGGGTAAACGCATCATCGATCTGGGGTGCGGCAATGGCCGCCTCGCCCGCCGTTTCGCGGCCGCGGGCAATACGGTCACGGGTGTCGACAGCAGTGAAGAGCAGATCCGCCTGGCGCAGGCGGACTCCCTGGAGTCCGCAGGATCAGCCGACGGGGGAACCGGGACGCCGGGGTTCATCCTCGCGCCGATGGAGCGCACCGGCCTGCCGGATGGATCGTTCGATATCGCGATCATCTCGCAGTCCTTGCACCATGCGTCCGATCCGGCTGCGGCCATTCGCGAGGCGCATCGTTTGCTGGTCCCCGGAGGCCGTTTGCTCGTGCTTGATCTGCTGGCCCATGAAGAGGACTGGATGCGCTCCAGGTTCGGCGATTTCTGGCTCGGCTTCGCGGAAGACGACCTCAAGGAGTGGATCGCCGCCGCCCGCTTTCATCTCGCGCATTTTGAAATCACGCCTCCCTCCCCGCAGTACCCCGAATTCGAAGGCGTGCTGGCGGTGGGCACGAAGAAATGAACACAGCACAGCAGCATAGCAGTACAACAGCACAGCAGCACAGCAGTACAGCAGTACAGCAGTACAGCAGTACAGCAGTACAGCAGTACAGCAG
>CAZKRC010000127.1:0-6123 GCA_964555105.1 uncultured Bifidobacterium sp.
CGATGTGACCGATGTACTCTAACCAACTGCGCTACACGTCCGGGACGGGGAAATATACTTCCCTCCGGGAAGATGTAAAAGGGAGCGGCAACCTTAAAATTCCCCGGACGGAAAAGAGACACCCGGTTGCCTGCCACGCCCACAGGACGGCCTCGATCCGCGCCCAGCACCCGCGCGGGATCCCCCGCGCGTTCCGCCCCCGGACAACCTCTCCCCAAACGACACGACCCTGTCAGGGTGGCAGGAGATCCCTCCCCCGCGTGGCCCTTCTTGCGCCGATTTTATACTCCATTTAGGCCTCACGAACATGGCGACCCTTCATTTCCTTAAAGAGCCGGAAAACGATCCGCATGCGTCCCGCATGCCGGATACCGCCCATGTTGCGCTCTTTCGCAAATCGTCACGCCTGCTGGGCTGGACCACCCTTGTCTTCGCGATGGTGGGTTTCGTCGATCGGCTGGTGGGCGGGGAGGCGGGCAGCGGACATACCCACTTCTGGCACCAATACATCCCGCACCAGTCCCTCTCCTCGCTGATCAGCTTTCTGCTGATCGGTTTCGCGGCGGTGACGGTCCACACGGCACCCGCGCGCATGCGGCGCTGGTTGCAGGCCGGAGTGGGAACTTTGGTTCTGCTGCTGAACGTGCTCTCCATGCACCTCATCACGGCGGAGACGTGGCGGCACGGTGGCCTCACGGCGTGGGTCATGCTGTTGCTGGGTCTCGCGGTGGTCGCCGGGGCCAGCCGTCTCCCGATCATCGGATACGTGCGCCAGTCGGCGCTGTTCGTCATGTTCTTCATATCCGGCCTGGTCGTGGTCGGCCACGCGTATGAAATCGCGGGGAGCGCTCCGTACCTCGCCAACTATCTGTTGCTTCCCTGGACCACGGCGCTGACCGCGGTGATCGCGGGGCACGCCCTGCTGTTCCAGTACCCGAACTTCGGGGTGATGCGGCTGGTTTCGGGCGAGGGGTTCGGGTGCCATATCATGCGGCGCCTGCTGCCTTCCGTCATTCTGCTGTTGCTCATTCTCGGAGCGCTTCTGGTGCTTGGGGAAAACCGCGGCCTGTATCCGCCCTCCTTCGGCGAGGGCCTGTACGCCATTCTCGCCATGACGGGGTTTTCGGGCATCCTGCTGTTCACCGCCGCATCCCTCAACCGGCTCGACAGCGAACGCCGCGCCCGCGAAGAGGATCTGGAGCGCAGCCAGGCGCAGCTTCAGGCGGTGCTCGACCAGATCCCCTCCATCATCTGCATCAAAAGCACGACGGAGCGGTACCTGATGGTGAACCGCCAGTTCGTGAACAAGACCGGACTTCCGGCCGAGGCGTGCATCGGGCGCACCACCCCCGAGATCCTGCCGGCCCCCACGGCTGCGGTGATCCAGAGCGGGTTCCGGCGGGCATTGAGAACCCAAAGCGCCATCAGCAGCGTGGAGATGTTTCCCGATTCCGAGAACACCCACAAGACCTACCTGTCCGCCCACTTTCCCCTGTTCAATTCGCAGGGGAAGGCCTATGCGGTGTGTGGCGTCTACACCGACATCACCGACATCAAGCGGCAGGAGGAGGAGATCCGTTCGCTGAACGAATCCCTGCGCGAGAAGACCTTGCGGCAGGAAGCCGCCAATGCCGAACTGGAGGCGTTCTCCTATTCGGTCTCCCACGACTTGCGCGCCCCGCTCCGTCACATCGCGGGATTCGGCAACCTGCTGGCACAGCGGAACCGGGGACAACTGGACGAGAAAAGCCTGCACTACCTGAACGTGATCGAAACCTCGGTACAGCGCATGGGCGCGCTGATCGACGACCTGCTGTCGTTTTCCCGGGCCAGCAAGATCGAGTTGGCGGCGCGCCGCGTCAGCACACACGACCTCGTCAACGACGTGCGCACGGAGCTTGCCGCACAGCACGCGGGACCCGAGGTGGCCTGGGAGATCGGGACGCTCCCGGACATGCACGGCGACCCCTCCATGCTGCGCCTGGTATGGATGAACCTGCTTTCCAACGCCGTGAAATACAGCTCCAAAACTCCCACGCCACGCGTCACGATCTCCCACGAACCGCAGGAGAACGGCAGCGGCGTGTTCTCGGTGCGCGACAACGGGGCCGGATTCGACATGCGGTACGCCGACAAGCTTTTCGGGGTCTTTCAACGGCTTCATTCCAACCAGGAATACGAGGGGACCGGCATCGGCCTGGCCATGGTGCGCCGCATTCTGGAACGGCACGGAGGCCGCATCTGGGCCGAAGCGGCTCCCGGCGCCGGAGCATCCTTTTACTTTGTCCTGCCGGAAAAAACCTCGACGGTTTCCCCGGTCCGCCCCGGTGCCGCCGCGCCGCCCCCGAACTCCGCACCACGAGCGACTTCATGAAACTCAAGAACATTTTGCTGGCCGAAGACAGCCCCATGGACGTCGAACTGACCATGGAGGCCCTGCAGGAGCACCACCACATCACCGTCGTCGAGGACGGCGAGGCCGCGCTCGATTACCTCTTCCGGCGGGGAGCCCACGCCGAACGCGAGCCGGGCAATCCGGACCTGATCCTGCTCGACCTCAAGCTGCCCAAGCTGAACGGTTTGCAGGTCCTCGAGCAGATCAAGAAATGCGATCTGCTGAAAACCATCCCGGTGGTCGTCCTGACGTCGTCCAAGGAACAGCCGGACCTCAAGACCGCGTATGAGCTGGGGGCCAACGCCTACGTGGTCAAGCCCGTGGTCTTCGAACAGTTCATGGACGCGGTCCGGCAGATCGGCCAGTTCTGGGCCAACCTCAACGAAACCCCTCCGGCACCCTCGATACGCAAAGAATGACCATGGATACGAAGCCGTACTCCTTTCTGCACGTCGAAGACGATCCCCTCGACGCGGAGTACGTTCAGGAGCAGTTGATCGAGTCGGGAATCCCCTGCGACATCACCCGGGTGGAAACCCGGGAGGACTTTCTCAATGCCCTGGAGCAATCCCCCCCGGACCTGATCCTCTGCGACTACAACCTGCCGGGCTTCGATGGCCTCGAAGCCTTGCAGATCGCCCAGAACAGCGTGCAAAGCGCGCCGTTCATCTTCCTGTCGGGCGGGATCGGCGAACATCTCGCCGTGGAGTGCCTCCACCGGGGGGCGACGGACTACGTGCTCAAGGGCAACCCCGCCCGCCTGATCCCCGCCGTGAAGCGCGCGCTGGAGGAAGCCCGGGTGCGGCGCGCCAAGGAACAGGCCGAGCGCGAGCTCGCGCACGGCGAGAAGATGGTACTGCTCGGCCAGCTCTCCGCGGGCATTGCGCATGAGATCAACAACCCGATCACGTACATCAACCTGAACATGGAGACCCTGAAGGATTATTCCGAAAAGATCCGGGACATGTTCCGGAACGGTACGGAATCCCTGCTCGGCAGCGAGCCCGCCAACGACCAGGAGGTGCGCGCGCGTTGGGAGTCCGCCCGCTCGTGGCTGCGCCAGAATGAACGCCGCGTGATGCTGCTGGTGGACGACCTGGGACGACTGGCGCAGGAAACGCTCGATGGCGGACACAGGGTGGCGGACATCACGCAACGGCTCCGTCGCTTCTCGCGACAGGAACGGCAGGAGCCGGTCGAGATGGATCTCGAAGAGTGCCTGGAAACCGCCCTCAAGATCGGCTGGAACGAAATCAAGTCCAAGGCGGTGGTGCAGAAAAACATCGTGCACCCGCTTCCGTGCGTGAAGGGCCACCCCAACCAGATCACGCAGGTGTTGATCAACCTCGTCGTCAACGCCGCGCAGGCGATACCGGGACGGGGCGTGATCCGCGTGGGGATCGCCGCCGTGGACGGCAAGGCCGTCATGACGGTTCAGGACAGCGGCCATGGCATTGCGCCCCAGGACCTGGCCAAGATGTTCACGCCGTTTTTCACGACCAAATCCTCGGGTGAAGGCACCGGGCTGGGTCTCTATGTCTCACGGGGAATCATCGAAGCCCACGGGGGGATGATCCGGGCTGAAAACGCCCCCGAAGGCGGCGCGCTGTTCACCATCGAGCTTCCGCTGGTGGAGAAGTCCCCCCGGGACGCGAACCCGTCCTGACGCGTCAGGCCGTGCGGCCGCCCGTCACGCCATCGCCGCGGATCGCGGCGACGATGCGCAGCGCTTCCCCCGTCGCCTTGACGTCATGCACGCGGAGGATGGAGGCGCCCTTGAGCGCCGCATACACGGCCACGGCCACACTCGGGTGCAAGCGGTCGCTGCCCTCAAGCCCCGGCGTCATGCCGATGAACGACTTGCGGCTGTGCCCGAGCAGGACCGGACACCCGATCGCATCCAGGTCTTCCAGCTTCTCGATCAGGTCATAGTTGTCCGCGAGCCGCTTGCCGAAACCGATGCCCGGGTCGACGGCGATGCGGTCCTTGGTCACCCCCACGGCGGCGAGGATGCGCACGCGGGCCATCAGGTGGTCGCGCACTTCGCCGACCACGTCGCAATAGTTCGGCGCGGCCTGCATGGTGCGCGGCTTGCCCTGCATGTGGTTCAGCACGACCCCCGCGCCGTAGGCCTGCGGCACCTCGAGCATGTAGGGATCCTCCGTCATCGCCGACACGTCGTTGATGATCAACGCGCCCGCGTCGAGGGCGGCCCGCGCCACGCCCGATTTCATCGTATCGATGGAGAACGGAATGTCGAAACGGCGCGTGGCGGCCTCGATCAGGGGAATGACCCGCGCCCGCTCTTCCTCCTCGCCCACCGCGAGCGCGCCGGGACGCGTGCTCTCGCCTCCCACATCGATGATGTCGACCCCTTCCCGAACCATCGCTTCACAGCGCGCGAGCGCGGCATCGACGACGGATCCGCCCTGGAACGCGCCCCCGTCAAAAAACGAATCGGGTGTCAGGTTCAGAATGCCCATCACGAGAGGACGATCGCCACCCAGATGGCGATCACCGACGTGCCACGGGCGCGGTTTGACGGAAACGGGGGGACGCCCCCAAGGCGAAGTGGTCATGCGTGGTTTCGTCACCCTGCCGGAGGCGTGCCTCCTTCGGGCCCGACCTCCGGGGCAATCACGACGGGCTTCGGTTCGCCGGGTTGCTTCGAGTCCTCCATCGCCTTGCGGCTGCGGAGGAAGGACCGGCTCTTGCGGGAGCTCCCCTGCAGTTCGCCGGCGATGGCCTGGCGGATTTCGCCGGCTTCGAGGACTTCATGCTCCAGCAGGGCTTCGGCGAGGTTGATGAGCTCCTGTTTGTGCGTCGAGAGCAACTCGATCACCCGCTTCATCTGGCCTTCCACCAGCCCGCGGACGACGCGGTCGATTTCCACGGCGGTGGCTTCGGAGTAGTCGCGGTGCTGCGTGATTTCACGGCCGAGGAAGATCTCCTCCTGCTTCTTGCCGTACGAAACGGGGCCCAGTTCGGACATTCCCCACTCGCACACGTACTTGCGCGCCAACTCGGTGGCGCGTTCGATGTCGTTGGACGCTCCCGTGTTCATCTGGTCGAACATCAGCAGTTCGGCGCCACGGCCGCCCATGAGGATGGCGATCTTGTCGAGCACGAAGCGCGAGTCCACCGTGTACGCCTCCTTGTCGGGAAGCTGGAAGGTGATCCCCAGGGCGCGGCCGCGCGGAATGATCGTGATTTTGTGCAAGGGGTCGGCGTACTTGACGTGCAGCGACACGATGGCGTGCCCCGCTTCGTGATACGCCGTCGTGCGGCGCTCTTCCTCGCCGAGGATGCGGGAGGCACGCTCCGTGCCGATCATGATCTTGTCCTTGGCTTCCTCGAAATCGATCATGGCGACCTTCTCGTTGCCGAAGCGCGCCGCCAGCAGACAGGCTTCGTTGACGAGGTTCTCCAGGTCGGCACCGGAAAGGCCCGGCGTGCCCTTGGCGATCTGCATGGGGTCCACATCGGCCTCCAGCGGGACCTTCCGTTTGTCGAGATGCACGCGCAGGATGCCCTCGCGTCCGCGTGCATCGGGCAGGTCGACGACCACCTGGCGATCGAAACGCCCGGGACGGAGCAGGGCGGGATCAAGCACGTCGGGCCGGTTGGTGGCGGCGATGAGGATCACGCCTTCATTGGACGTGAACCCGTCCATCTCCACCAGCAGCTGGTTCAGCGTCTGCTCGCGTTCGTCATGGCCGCCACCAAGG
>CAZKRC010000128.1:0-6069 GCA_964555105.1 uncultured Bifidobacterium sp.
GACGACGGCGACGACATCAAGCTCCTTGCCCAGAAGCCCTTGGTCGCAGATCGCCTGAAACACCATGCGGCCGATGCGACCAAAGCCGTTGATTCCAATTTTGATGGCCACGGTAAACCTCCTCCGAGAAATGAAAAACCGGTTCAACACACGTTAAACGGGCTGGAAAATATAGAAGACGCGCGCCCCATCCCAAAGGGCGAATGTTTAGCGTTTCCTTGCGTTTTTCGCGTGTCTTATGCGAAACCGGGCGAATTTCACCGGGTCTGGTAGTAGATTGTGGGTATGGATCCAATCGCATCAAAATACAACGCCACCGTAGATTCCATCGAATTTTTCACACGGGACTTGTTCATTTTGAAGGTTCGTCCTGACAACCCCGTCGCACCCTTTGCTTCCGGTCAGTATGTGCTTCTGGGACTGTCCACAAACTTCCCGCGGCGCGAGGGCAGTGCTCCCGAATTCAAGGAGCAGAAACCCGACCGCCTGGTACTGCGCGCCTACAGCATCGCCAGCGCCGGCCACGAAACCGAAGTGCTCGAGTTCTACATCTCCGTGGTCGCCAATGGTTCCCTGACACCCCGCCTCGTCCAGCTGAAAGCCGGAGACAGGTTGACCCTCGGGGAAAAGATTCGCGGCCACTTCACCCTGGAACAGGTTCCTGCGGATCGCGAATGGGTGATTCTGGCCGCCACGGGTACCGGGCTCGCCCCTTACATCTCCATGATGCGCGCCGAACGCCTTGCGCCTTCACACCGCAAATACGTGATCCTGCAAGGAGCCGCCACCGGCAAGGACCACGGCTACATCGAGGAGATGCGCGCCCATGCGGCCGCACTTCCCAACCTGACCTACATTCCTTCCATTACGCGCCCCCACCTCGACCCGGAATGGCAAGGCGACATCGGACGCATCACCCGGTATTTCGAAACGGAAATGCTCAAGGAAAAAATCGGACTGGAAATCCACCCGGACAAAACCTCGGTGTTCCTGTGCGGCAATCCCGCCATGATCGAAGACGTGAAGCGTATTCTCGAACCGAAAGGCTTCACAAAGCATACGACGTCGGTACCCGGTTCGCTCCACATCGAAGAATACTGGTAACGGAGCCGTTGTTTTGAAAAAGCCACGCCGACTGATAGTGGGCGATATCCACGGCTGCGCCGACGAATTGGCGGAGCTCCTCTTCCGTTTCAAATTCATGCCCGGATACGACCGGCTCTTTTCCGTAGGCGATGTGATCGGCAAGGGTCCCAAGGCCCGCGAAGCCCTGGAGTTGCTCCAGCAGTTCGGAGCCCGTATCGTGCGGGGAAATCATGAACAGCATCTGCTGAAGGGTGCAAGCCTGCCCCCTTCGCAACGAACCGAACGGCATGCCCTCTACCTCGCATCACTGGGCGACCAGCGCGATGACTGGATAGACCGGATTTCCGCATGGCCCCTGTACATCGAGGAGCCCGACCTCATCATCGTGCACGCGGGCCTTGAGCCCGGCGTGGAGCGACTCGCGGACATGCGCCCCAAGGTGTTGCAAACCATCCGGACATGGGATGGACAGGGAGAGGATCTCGATCGGCAGGGCGAAGATCCGCCCTGGTTCGAATGCGTGACACCGGACAAGACCATCGTCTTCGGCCACTGGGCCGAGCGCGGGCTGGTCGACCTGCCCCGTTTCAAAGGGCTGGACACCGGCTGCGTTTACGGACGCGAGCTCACGGCCTGGTGCCCCGAGGAAAAGCGCTTTCACCACATCAACGCACGCAAGGCATATGCCCACATCGGGTAGCCGCCCGGCCGCCCCCGGCCCGCCAGGAGCCCCTCCTCCTGATCACCGGATCCCCCCACATTCTTCCGCCACTCATTCCTAACTTCCTGCCCCATGACCGATACGCTTCTTCCTGAATACGACTTTCTGGTGATCGGCGCGGGCCCGGCGGGCCTGCTCGCCGCCTTGACCCTTGCACGCACCCAGGATCCCCCGGGTTCACGCACCGTGGCTTTGGTGGACAAGCGCGATCCGTGGCGGGAGCCCGTGTCCTGCGCCGAAGCCGTGCACCGCAAGCGCCTGGAAGCGCTCGTACCCGTCGTGGAGCCGGAATGGATCCGCGGGCCCGTGGACGGCGCCCTGTTCATCAGCCCCGATGGTACCGTGGTGTCCCTGGAGAAGGCGGACAGCGGGTACCTCATCGACCGGGCCCTCATGCACCGCCGCCTCGCGGAAATGAACCAGGAGCAGGGCGTGCACTGCAACTTCCGCGCCCGCGTGACAGCCGTGTCCCGGCTGGAGAACGGGCGCCGGACGGCGACCTACCAGATCCCGGGGGATGAAACGCCCCGCACCCTCACGGCCAAAGTGGTGATCGACTGCAGCGGTCCCGGCACCGGCTTCGGCAACGGCGAAGCCGTCACGCAGGGAAACTTCGACGTGGAGCCCGCCGTGTTCGCCCTCGTCAAGGGTCCCAAATACCCGTTGAACTACATCCAGATGTTTTTCGGCACCAACTACGCCCCGGGGGGATACGCCTGGCTGTTTCCGCGCGATGAGGAGATCTCGAACGTGGGGCTGGTCGTGGGGCGTGAGTTCGCGCAGGAGGCCCCTGCCCGACAAGCCCTCAAGAATTTTCTGGAAAAAACCTACCCGGGTGCCGAGATCCTGACGTTCCAGGGAGGAGCCATCCCCTGCGGTTATCCGGACGCCCCCCTGGCCGTGGACAATCTTTACAAGGCCGGCGATGCGGCCAACATGGTGCATCCGCTGAGCCGCGCGGGAATCCTGGAAGCCATGACCGGCGGAAAACATGCCGCCCTCGCCGCCCTGCAAACCATCGATCTTCCGGAAGAAACCGCCCGTCGTCCCCACTACCAAACGTATCGGAAAACCTGGGACGACGCCTACGGGAAGTCGCACCGCGCGATCTCGAAAATCAAGAAGGCTTTCTCACGCATTCCCGACCGGGATTTCGATCGCGCGGCCCGCGCGCTTGCGCGCCTTCCCCGCCATAAACAAACCATGTCCCGCATCGTGTTGACGACCCTGTGGCATTCGCCGATGCTGTTGTGGCGCATGCGCAGCCTGATCTTTTCGAAATAGCCCGCACCCCCGCCCGCACCCGTCCCGCCGCGAACACAACCACGAGCCATGCAGACCGGGAAAAACAAGGTGCCGAATCCGTCCCCGAAAACGGAGGGTGTGTGGCGGCTTGTCCCCACCGGTCTGGAGCATTCATTCGCGGCAGTGGTCGCGCAGGTGGCCGCGGCGACCTGCATCCTGAGTGGAGTTTCGGCATTGGTCGGACATGCGACGGATACGCGTGCCTTCTCCACGCTGGGTCTGGGGGATCATCCCCTGCATCCGTTCTCCGCGGCCCTGTTCATTCTGACCGGATGTTCCCTGTACGCGGCGGTGCGTTCCTCCCCGCCCCGGCGGGCCCTGCATGGCTTCGGAGTGGCGCTGCTGTTCATCGGCGTGACGGCCCTGATCGCCCAACTGCTCGGCGGAACGTTGCCTTTCACGTCGCCCGAAGCATCCCGTTCGGGTTTTTCCCAAGCCGATACGGGGTCGACGAACATCGCGCTGACGCTGACATTCATCTTCATCGCCTGCGCGATGCTCCTGCGCCACGCCGCCTCCCCCCGCCTCCGCGGCTGGATGATCCTGCCCTTGCTCCCGGCATTCTGGACGGCATACCTGTCCTTGACGGCGCACTTTTACCGCGTCGAGTCCCTCAACGAATACTTCGCGCATACGTTGCTGCCCCTCCCCGCCGCCGCGTTGCTCGCGGTCACGATCACGGGTTTTCTCGCGACCCAACCCCGCCGTGGATTCATGGGAGCGTTCAACCTGCGCTACATCGGCGGCATGCTGGCCAGCATCGCCCTCCCCGTGATGCTCTTGACGCCATTCACGGTCGGCTGGGTCCGCATCCGCGCCCTGCGAACCGGAGACTACGACATCGCGGCCGCGATGTCACAGTTCGCCACCACGAACATCCTCATCTTCGGGGCCCTGGTCTGGTTTTGTGCGTACACGCTGAACCGCATCGACGCGCGCCGCCAAGCGACCATGCACTCCCTGCGGCGCGCGAACGAGGCGCTGACGCGTGCCAACGATGAACTGCAACGCGTAAACGCCGCGCTCGAAGCCAAAATCGAAGAACAGGTGCGAACGGAAGACGCACGGAAAAGGACGGAGCTCCAGCTTTTCCAGTCCCAGAAAATGGAGGCCATGGGCACGCTCGCCGCAGGCATCGCGCATGACTTCAACAACCTGCTGACCGTCATGCTTCTGAACACGGACGATGCGCTGGAAGCGGCACCTCCGGATTCGCCGCTACGCGTCCCTTTGACGGAAATCCGGAAGTCGGGTCTGCGTGCCGCCGAAGTCGTTCGCCAGATCATGACGTTCGGGCGGAAAAGCCCCGGAGGACGCCGCCCCGTCGATTTGCGGTCCATGATGACCGAGGCGGCGGACATGCTGCGCCGCGGCCTTCCCCACGATGTCTCCCTCGCCCTCTCCACTCTTGAGGACCTGCCCCCCATCGAAGGGGACCCGACCCAGATTCAGCAGGTGTTGATCAACCTGGGGACGAACGCCGCGCAGGCCATGTCCGAGCGCGGCGGGACCCTGGAGTTCAGTGCGGACCGCATCTCCTTCCTTCCCGGATTCCCGCTCCCCCACCCCGACCTCCGGCATCGCGAATACGTGTGCCTGCGCGTACGGGACGAGGGGTGCGGCATGAATGACGGCACCTTGAAACGGATCTTCGATCCGTTTTTCACGACCAAGCCTCCCGGCAAAGGGACGGGGTTGGGCCTGTCCATCGTCCATGGCATCATGCAGCTGCACCAAGGGTGCGTGCTCGTTCACAGCCTGCCGGGGCACGGAACCACGTTCCGTCTGTACTTCCCCGTCATGGCGGCAAGCCGGACGCCGGCTCACCGGAACGCAGCCTGAGCACGGCCCCCGGCCTCCCACACCTTCTTCACAAGCGACGGACGGGCTCACCGCGAGACGGGTGACTTGTGCCCTGCTTGTGCCCTGCTTGTGCCCGCGCGCCCCCGTGGCCAGGCCGACCAAGCATGTCATAATTATTAGTCACACTCGTAACAAAATTATATATTCAATCGTCGTATTCATTACAAGATCATGAGTTGGGCATGAAAAACATCCGCGAAACCGTGTGGGCCGCCCTTGATGTCGCCCCGTCCGAACCAAAACCGAAACATCCGGGTTTTTGAAAGTCCTCCGTGAACGGGCGTGATTACTGGATTCGACGTTATCGCCTTCTTGCCCGTCGCATTCTGGCCTGGTGTGCGGTCGTGGGGGGAGGAGGCGTGCTGGCGGATTGGCTGCGCCTCCAGGGGGAGAGCGCCGGCTGGTACAGCCTCCGGTTCGCAGGGGCTCTTTTTGCCGCCATGAACGTCATCACGTTCGTCGTCCTGATCCGGCTCAGCCATCGCCGCCTCGACCGTCTTGACGCCGGGAGACGCAAGGCGCATGACGCGTTGATCAGGGACGCGAAAGACCTCAGGCTGGCCAATGAGCGGTTGCTGCAGGAGGTCGCGGAACACCGCCTCACGGAAAGAACCCGCCGGCTGACGCAACAGCACCTGCATCAGGCCCGAAAGATCGAATCCCTGGGAACGCTGGCGGGGGGAATCGCCCACGACTTCAACAACATCCTGACGGCGGTGTCCCTGAACGCGGAGCGCGCCCGTACCCATTTGCCACAGTCCCACCCCGCGTACCGGAACCTCGAGGAGATTTCCCAGGCCGGTACGCACGCCGCCACCCTCGTCCGTCGCATCATGGCCTTCGGACGACAGGAAAAGCCCCGGCTGCGAACCGTCGATCTGCGGCATACCGTGGATGAATCGTTGCGGTTTTTGCGTCTTTCGCTCCCCCCGCACATCCGTCTGAAGACCACGCTGGCACCGGACACTCCCCCCGTGTCGGCCGACACCACGCAAATCCGTCAAGTCATCCTCAACCTGGCGTCCAATGCGGTTCAGGCCATGGAGGTACGGGGAGGCACACTTTCGTTCTCCCTGGAAAAAGTCTGCGTCACG
>CAZKRC010000129.1:0-5983 GCA_964555105.1 uncultured Bifidobacterium sp.
GTACTTCCTTGACATGGAAGGGGTCACAAGTTCGAGTCTTGTAGCGACCACCATTTCAGTGCCGGACACGTCAAAGTCCGAGGCCGGAAAAAAGAAAAAGCCGCTTTACCGATGCCGGGATTCGCCATGAGCGGGTCAGTGTTTCGGAAGGCGGCTTTTTTGTTGCTGTGCCCGGTTTCCCTGCGGCTTCCGTCTCCTCTGCTCACCGGTTTCCCGCGACTTCCGGCTTCCGGTGTTCCCCCACCTTCCGGTGTTCCCCCACTTTCCGGTTTCCGATTGATTCGTCCGCATCGCGAACTCATGACTTCGCACGGATCTCTGATTTCAGATTTCAGATTTCAGATTCCAGATTTCTGATTTCAGATTTCTGATTTTCACAAGTACTCCCCATGCGCCCTCAGGTTGATCAAAAGACCGACCATGATCAGGCATGAGATGAGGAACGACCCTCCGTAGGACAGGAACGGCAGCGGTAGTCCCGTCACCGGCATCATGCCCATCGTCATCGACACGTTCACGATGACGTGAAACGAAAAAATGCCCGCGATGCCCACCGCCACCAGTGAGGTGAACCGGCTGCGGGTGTCCACGGCCACGCGCAACACGCGCTGCAGCAGCAGGAAGAACAGGCCCAGCACCACCATGCACCCCAGGAAGCCGAACTGCTCGCCGATCACCGAAAAAATGAAGTCGGTGTGTTCCTCCGGCAGGAAGCTGAGATTGGTCTGCGTCCCGTTGAGATAACCCTTGCCGAACAGGCCGCCCGACCCGATGGCCACCTTGCTCTGAAGCACCTGGTAGCCCGAGCCCTGCGGGTCCATTTGCGGGTCCACGAAGGTCATGATGCGGTCGCGTTGATGCGCGTACAGGATCCTGTTCCAGACGAAAATGGAGGCGTACCCCGAGGCGATGTTCGCGGTCAGCCAGAACACGATCGAACGCAGCGTGGCGCGGGTCCGCCACATCACCGCCACCAGCACGATGAACAACGCCGCCCACGCGAAGTTGTTGAAGGTGAGGATGACGGAAAGCAGCGGTGAGGCCAGGAAGAAAACGTCGCGCACGGAAAGACCCGCGAAGAACATCATCATGGCCGTCATCGCCACGAAGCTGAGCGCCGTGCTCAGGTTGGGCTGCAGCAACACCAGCACGAAGGGCACGAAGAACAGGAGGAACGGCATCACGAGGGTGCGCGGGGACGCCAACGACACCGGCTGGAACGAAAGGTAGCGCGCCATGGCGAGCAGCACCGCGATCTTGGTGAGTTCACTGGGCTGCAGATTGAAGCCGCCCGGCAGCGCGATCCAACGCTCGACCGAATTTCCCTTGAAGATGATGATGTACAGCAGCGGCAACAGGGACAGACCGTAAAGCGGATAGGCCGCCGCATACAGCCAGCGCGGGGGAACCACGTAAAGTCCCGCCACGAATACCAGCCCGATGGCCGCGTACACCATCTGTTTTTGCCACAGGTTGCCCGCCTCGCCCACCGTGGCGGAATACACCGCCAGGATGCCGATCACCAGCAAGGCGCCCATCGCGGCGAGCAGCACACGGTCAAGGGCTCGGGGCGCGGCTTCCTTGCGAATCATGGCGTGTTCCCTTCCGGGGACTGGGGAGGCGTGAGGTGGCGCTTCATCAACGCGCCGGCGATGGGAGCGGCCATGGAACCGCCGCCGCCGGCGTTCTCCAGCACGACGGCGACCGCGATCTGCGGGTTGTCGAGCGGCGCCGCCGCCACGAACAGCGCATGCGTCTTGTCCCCATGGGGGTTTTCCGCCGAGCCGGACTTGCCGCCCACCCATACGCCCGGCACCTGGGCCCGCTTTCCCGTGCCGCGCACGCCGTTCACCACTTCGGAAAGCGAGGTGATGACCTGTTCATGCTCTCCCGGGGAAAGGTTGAGTTCATGCAGCACTTCGGTGCGCGCCGCATGCACCAGATGCCCGCGTGGATCGCGCACTTCGCGCAGGAAGCGGGGCTTGTAGATGTGTTCACCGTCCGCCATGCCGGCCATGTAGTTCGCCAACTGCAAGGGCGTCGCGATCTGCCCTTGTCCGATGGAAAGGTTCAGGATGAGCCCCCGCGACCATCGCCAACCGCGCTTGCCGTACATGCGCTCGTACGTCGTCGAATCCATCAACAAACCGCTGCGGTCATCCTCGAGGTCGATTCCCGACTTTTGTCCGAACCCGAACCGGCGCGCCACCGCATTGATCCGATCCATGCCGATCATCAGGCCCAGCTGGTAGTAGTACACGTCGCACGACACCATGAAGGCCGTGATCGCGTTGGTGCGTCCATGTCCCTTTTCATCCCAGCACCGCCAGCGCCGGTTTCCGAACTGGAACCCGCCGTTACAGCCTCGATGCATGTAGGCCTGGGGGTCAACGCCCGCTTCATAACCCGCCAGGGACACCACGGCCTTGAATGTCGAAGCCGGCTCGTAACCGCCGTTCAAGGCGCGGTTATGCAGCGGGCGGGCGGGGTCCAGCGCGAGTTTGGCCCATTCCCGCGCCCGCAGTTCCCGGCTCAGCGAAAACACGTTTCCGTCCAGGCGCGGTGAGGACGCCATCGCCAGCACTTCGCCGTTGCGCGGATCGAGCACCACCACGGCACCGCGCAGGGTGTCGGTCAACAACGATTCGGCCAAAACCTGCAGGTTCATGTCGAGCGTCGTATAGATGTTGCGTCCCGGCTGCGGTTCGCGGCGGGGCATGTTTTCCAGCACTTCGACCTGCCTGCCGAAAGCGTTGACCTTGACGTAACGGATTCCGTCGCGCCCGCGGAAATGCCGTTCATACTGGCGTTCCAGCCCCTTGCGTCCGATGCGGTCGCCCCGGTTGTACGGGAGCAGGCTATCCGCCACGCCGGTGGAGACGCCCGGTGCGTCGCCCCCGACCTCTTCCTCCTTCACCTCATCCATGTAGCCCAGCACATGGCCCGCCGCCGACCCGAACGGATAGTCGCGGCGCGACTCCACCACCGTCACGACGCCGGGCAGGTCGGTTTGGTGTTCTTCGATCAAGGCCACCACCTCGAGGGGAGCGTCCTCATAAATGGTCAAGGGCTGAAAGCGGCGCCAGCGCGCCCGCTCGAGGCTCCAGGCGACATGCGCCGAGTCGAACAAGCGTTCACCGCGGGCGTCCCGGAACCGGAGCAGGCGTTCCAGCAACGGCTCATCCGCGCGCAACTCGGTGGGTTGGATGGCGATCTGGTATGAAGGACGGTTGCGCGCGATCACAACGCCGTTGCGGTCGTAGATCTGCCCCCGCGGCGCCTTCACCACCTGAAGTCGGATGCTGTTCTGTTCCGAGAGGGATTTGTGGTAGCTTCCGCGAATGACCTGAAGATGCACGAGGCGAAAAGTGAGAAGCACCATCGCGGCGAGCACGAAAAACATGAGGCCGCGCGCCGCGGCGCCGCGATAATGCGAGTCATCCAGCGGATTGTTGTGCGATGAACGCAAGGCTTCAGTTCTCCCGGGCCTTGAAGCCCACCGCGAAATAGAACACCAAGGCGCCCAACACCAGCGTATACACCGCGGAAGGCAGGGACTGGAACAATACGGCATCGCGGAAGAAAAGCCCCCGGTAACCCGCCGCCAGATAAAAAATCAGGTCGTGGAGGATGAGCGCGGAGGCAAGCAGGAAGACGCGCGTCGCGGCCATGACCTTCATCACCTTTTCCTCAAAGAACCCCAGGGCATAACCCGCTACCGCCTTGGCCAGCACGTTTGCGCCCATCGCCTCGACGGCATACACGTCCTGGATAAGGCCGAGATACACGCCGGCATACAACCCCGCCACGGGACCGCGGCGCAACGCGACCGCGGTGAGGGCGATCAACAACAGGTCGGGGCGTATCCCCCCCGTCGACAACCAGGACACAACGGTTTGCTGCAGGACCAGCGCCCCCGTCAGGATCAAAAAGTCGAGAATGAAACCGCGGGCGTTCATGGCCGGCTCCCGGAGTCACCGGCGTTCGCCCCACCGGAGGAGGATTGCGCCTCCAACGAGTCGACCGACGCATCGGCAAGTACCCAGCTGTCCGCCTTGATCAGGACAAACACTTCCTCGACGGTATTGAGCTCCTGAAACGGCTCCACGCGAAATGACCGAATCACGTCCTGATGCTCCTTCTCCTGGCGCGTGACCTCACGGCCGGTCGTTCCGAGCCGTAGCCCTTTGGGAAACACGCCTCCCAGCCCGGTGGTGGTCAGGCTGTCCCCCCGCGCCACCTCTGAACCCGCCGGGAAACGCGCCACCAGCCGTTCGGGACCGTCCGCTTCGAGAATGCCGCGCGCCCGGCTGCGGCTGGATTGTACGGAGACCTTGAAGGCGTGGTCCGACATCAGCTGCACCAGGCTATGGTTCCGGTAAACGCGGACGGTTTTGCCCACCACGCCGCGCGAGGTCAGCACGGGCATGTTGGGAGCGACCGAGTCCGCCGTGCCGAGATCGATGACCCATGCGGACTGGAAGCGTCCCGGATCCTGTGCGATCACACGCGCCGGTTTGAGCCGCAGGGAGACGGACTGCTGGAAGTGCGCCATCGCTTCCAGGCGGGGCCGTTGGCGGAAGGCGTCGTGCAGCCAGTCGTTCTCCGCCCGCAGGGCGGCGTTCTCGCGACGCAGGCGCGCGTTCTCCCGCGACAGGGCCACCGTACCGTCCAGGCGGGACAACGTCGTTTGCACCGGATACAGCAGCGTGCCCGTGAGCACGCGGTGAAACACCAGGCGACCCGGCCCGTCGAGCGACAACAGCACACCCGCGAAGACGAGCGCAAGCAGGAAGGAAAACACTCCGTTCCAGACCGTCAACGCCTTGCGCAACCACCCCAGGATATTCACCGTGACGTCGCTCCCGTTCCTGCGTATTGCCCGCTCCCACGCTCAAGGTCGAAGGGGCGTGATCATGTTTCACTTGCCGGAGTGTGCGGTGCGACCGCACAAGAGATTCCGGACCCGGACCGCAAGCGTCACAGAAGCCCCGCTCCGGCTCCTGCGGCCTTCCGCTGTCGCGGAGAGGACCGCCGCGTCATTCCCTGACACCGGCTTCACCGGCATCACCGGAATCGTCAGCGCTGCGAGTCCATCAGCACCTTGTAGTACTTGTCCATGTTCTCGAGAATGCGCGCCGTGCCTTTGCACACGCACACCAGCGGGTCGTCAATCACGTTGACGGGAAGACCCGTTTCGCGCCGCAGGAGTTCGTCGAGCCCCTTCAACTGCGCGCCGCCGCCGGTCATGACGATGCCCTTGTCCATCAGGTCGGCCGAAAGTTCGGGCGGCGTCTGCTCCAGGGAGCGGCGCACGGCCTCCACGATCGCGTTCACCGGTTCGGCCAGCGCCTCGCGGATTTCCGCGGACGTCAGCTTGAGCGTGTGAGGCACGCCCGCGACAAGGTCACGGCCCTTGACCTCCATGTCCAGTTCGGGCTCCAGAGGGTAGGCGGAACCGATCGTCATCTTGATCTTCTCCGCCATCCCTTCACCCACCAGCAGGTTGTAATTCTTCTTCAGGTAGTTGATGATGGCCTGGTCCATCTCGTCGCCGCCCACGCGCACCGACGTGTCGCACACGATGCCGTACAACGCGATGACGGCGATCTCCGCCGTGCCGCCGCCGATGTCGATGATCATGTTGCCGCTCGGATCCTCCACCGGAATTCCCATGCCGATGGCCGCGGCCATCGGCTCGGCCACCAGGTGCACTTCACGCGCGCCGGCCTTGCGGGCCGCATCGAGCACCGCGCGCTTTTCCACTTCGGTGATGCCCGAGGGCACGCCCACGACGATGCGCGGGCGCAGGAAGAACAGCGGATACTTCTGCGCGGTTTTGATCAGGCGCGTGAGCAGGCTTTCGACAAGCTGGAAGTCGGCGATCACGCCGTCCTTCATCGGGCGCACCGCCATGATTTCCCCGGGCGTGCGTCCCAGCATCAACTTGGCTTCCTGCCCGATCGCAAGCACCTTGTTGGTG
>CAZKRC010000130.1:0-5927 GCA_964555105.1 uncultured Bifidobacterium sp.
AACTGAATGGCAAGGACCTCAAGGGTCGCGCCATCAACGTGAACGAAGCCCGTCCGCGCGAAGAGCGTCCCCGCACCGGCGGTTTCGGCGGTGGCTTCGGCGGCGGCGATCGCGGCCCGCGTCGCTGGTAATCACCCAGCCTCGCACGCAAAAAGCACTCAAAAGCACAAAGCCCATCCGGAAACGGATGGGCTTTCTTTTTGACCGCGCCCATCCGGAAACGGATGGGCTTTCTTTTTAACCGCGCCCATCCGGAAACGGAATTATCGTGATCCGTTGAATTTCTTTACGCGGGTCGTCACGAAGAAGTCGTCGCTGACCGTCACGTACCCCGCGTCGGCCCCGGTGACCACCACGTCGCCCACATCGCCGCCAAGATCGGTCTCGGTCACGACGGTGCCCGCATGCGTGCGCGCGGCGAGATCGATTTTCTCCACGCCGCCGTCAAGCGCCATGTAGTCCCCCAGGCCGGCGATGTACCACACCCCCTCCTTCACGAAACCCGAGGACGGGTTCTTGAAGCTCAGGCCGATGGTTTTTTCGACGGTCTTGGTCGCGGCATTGATCACGACCACGAGTCCCGAATCCTGTTCGGAGTAATCCGCCTTGTAGCGTTGCAGGGCGACAAACACGGAACCGTCGTGCGCCGCGACCAGCGCCATGAAGGGCACGTTGTTGCCGCCCGCGTGCGCATAGGCCGAGAGATCGATCGAATCACGCGCCCCGCCGTCCAGCGCATTCACGTCGCCGAGGATCAGCAGCGAGGACTGGTTGTACCGCAGGATGTACGCCTTGCCGCCGCTGATGGCGATGCCATAGGGATTGCTGTTCGCACCCGTCTGGACGTTGAGCGTCACGTTCTTGCCGGGCTCGTCACCGGTGAAACCCGTGACCGTACCCAACGTGCGGTCGAACAGGTAGGCGCGACCGTCCACCACCGCCACGCCGTTGTCCTGGTCGAAGCCGATCACGGTTTGACGCATGCGCTGCGCGGCCGGATCAATGACGCTGAAGCCGCCCGGCTGGTTCCAGGTGCCTTCACCGACGATCGCCTTGCCCGAAGTCGTGAACGCGATTCCGGAGGGTTGCAGTACGTGGGGGTAGTAGGCGACGATGTTGCCGGTGGCGGTATCCACAACCGCGGTGCCGGGCTCGGTCGTATGCCGGTGCGTCACGTAAAGCTCGCCGTCGTGAAACCCGAGCGACTGCACGAACGTCAGGCTGTCGCGATGCGTGCCGACCCACGCGGACGTCAGTCCCGAAACGCCTTCGGGATCGGAAGAGGACGAATCCTTGCCGTCGAAAAGGTCACATCCTGTCAAGGCGAAAAGCGTCGCGCCACAGAGCACGAAGGCGGGAAGGGAACGAAAGCGGAATGTCATGGGATCTCCTGTTGGTTGATGGGGATATGGTTAGAGGACGAGGGAAACCGTGAGCGACCAGGCGCGTCCGCTGCGCGGACTGTACGCGAAGTCCTGATGGCGGCGGTCGAGCAGGTTGCGGGCGTCGAGCGCGAGACGGACCGGGCCGCGCGCATACCCGGCATGCGCGCCCCACTCCCACTCCGCGCCGCGCCGCGAGACGGGAACGTTCGCGTCTCCGGGATGATAGGGGCTGCGGAAATCCAGCAGGGTTCCGAGACGGGCGCCCGCGACCGGTTTGAGAAAGGCTTCCGCATGCGCTTCCACCTCGCTGACATACGCGGGACGCTTGCCCTCATACGCGCCTTCACGGATCGCGGCGTCCTGCGCCGTGAGCGCCACGGCGGCTTCGACAAGGCGCGTGGCCGCGTGACCCGACCACTCCACGCCCAGAGTGCGGTAGCCGTCCGCGTTCTCATGGCGGAGGAACGGCGAGGTGCCGCGCGCCGCCAACCGGATGGGGTCGTCGTACCGGTTGGCGTACACGGTGGTCTGCACGCGCGCGGTCCAAACGTGTGCGGGGCGCGCGGGGCCCCCTTCGCGGCTCCGCCCTGCTGCCGCGTTCGACGCGACGTACGGGCCCTCCGCCGCACCGAAGGAGAACGCGTGCAGGGCGGACACCGAGCGCGCCTCCTCGGGCTTGAGCGTCGGGTTGTGCTGGATGCCGTTGTTGTCGCCGAGGAACTCTCCCGACGCAGGAACGCGCGGCTCGTGCCGCGCCACCACGCCCCACGTGCCGGCGCGCGTCGGCCACTCGGCCGCGGCGCGCAGGGCCACGGGCGTGAAGGTCTCCGAGACCGGCGCGCTCAGGGGCTCCGAAGGGAACGAGCGCACGCCGTCGGCGCGGAAGCGGATCAGCGCGGGACGCGCCTCCGCGGTGAATATCAGCGCGGGCGGCAGTGCGGGGAGGGCGCGGGCCGTGGCGCGCACGACGGCGCCGGCTTCGGCACGTTCGGCCGCGGGCGATTCCAGCTGTTGCGTGAACGGCGTGCGCGTCGGGTCGACATCCTCGCCGCGCAGGCGCGCGTCGAAATACGCACGCCATGCGCCGCCGCGCGGCGGTACCGGCAGCGGCGCGGCGAGCGTCGCCGCGATTTCGGCCGAGGTCGCGACGCGCGCCTGCTCGAAGGAAAACGGGCCCAACGTTTGCGCCGGATCGCGGTACGCGTCCTCAAGGCGGCGCGCCTGCGCACTCAACCCCCACGAGCCGCGCGCGGCATCGAGGGAAGACGACGCGAACGTCCCGTGCGAATTCCCCAGAACGCGCATCATCCGCCACGCGGCCATCCAGTCGGTCCGCAGGGTATGCGCGCGCGCCGTGGAGGGAAAGCGGCCGGGGTATTCCTTGCGCGAATCCAGCCACAGCACGGAGAGTTCCTGGGACCCGCGCGCGTGATCGCGACGGGCCGCGGCACGGGCGCCGCGACTGGCGTACGCGTTGTTGTCCATCTTCCACGTACGGTCGTCGGCCGGATTGTACAGCGTGCCGTTGTCGCTGTCGACCGTATAGTCGTTGCGCGCGGCCTGCCCCTGCACCGAGGCGGTCAGGCTCCAGCCTTGCGCGAAGGCGGGCGCGTGCGTCGCCTGCACCGCCGCCTCGCCGGTTCCGAAGCTCGCGCCGCGCGCATGCGCCTCGACGCGGTGGGCCGACTTCGTGGACAGGTCGATGCGCGCGAGCGCGCCGGGAGACGCGCCCGCGGCGTCGAATCCCGTGCGCGCGGTGAGCGAAGAGAACCACAACGCGGGCCATTTCGCGAGGTCGGGCGCGCCATCGCCGTCCTGGTTGAGACGCACGCCGTCGACGTAGACTTCGACCACCGAGGCGCGCGCGCCCCGGAAGCTCAACTCGGAATAGCCGCCCAGGCCGCCGGCGCGGCGGACGCGGAACCCGGGCAGGGAGGCCAGCGCATCCTCCAACGTGGCGAAGCGACGGAGGGATGCGGCGTCGAGGTGGTGAGCGCCGGCGGCGGGGGAGGCGACGCGCGTACCGCGCGTCGCGGCGGACGGAAGGTCGAGGGTGTCACCGGGCTGTGGCCCGGCCGCAGCATGCGGGACGAAAGCGAGTCCCCCGGCTAGCGCGAGAGCGAAAGCCCACGAGACGGGCGCGGAGCGCGACGCGGCCGGTGAGCCGGAGGAATCCGGGCCCGGATTCGCGGAACGAACGCACCCCCTATTCGCGGAAACGCGCGACATGACACCTTCCTCCCCCGCCTGCGCGGGGAAACACCGGGCTGGGGCCGCGGGCGGAAAAGGCTGCGAATGGATAGGGGGCGGCGGTCGGGGCGCACCGATGTGCGCCCGCCAGCCGCCTCCGTCTCGGGACGCAGCCTACCCCGGTCCGGCAATGGAATGCCGGGGGCCGGGGACGTGAACCCGCAGGTGAGTCTTCTGGCTTGCGGCGGGAACGGCGAGGATGACCTGGTCGTTCCGACATCTTCCGCCTTCCCGCCCCGCGTGCGCGGAGCAGTGGCTGGCGGCCTTCGGACCATGGTCCGAAACCGCCGGGAAGATCAACCGCTTACAGCGACGAGCTCGCTCCCGATTCTAACGGGATTCCTCGTTATGCCCGCCGAACCGTTCGGCGGGCTCCCTGTGAGCGTTTGGAATGGTAACAACAAAAACGGGCGGTCATCGCGCCCGCAACGCGCGCAGATCCGTGCGGCCGTTGGCGTGCACCATGAAGGCCACCTGGTCGCCCGCGCGCATCGCCTTCGCCGCATCCGACAACTGCTTCGCGTCCTTCACGGGGATGAACCCGGGATCCTGGCGGCGCTTGAAATGCGTGATCACCATGCCCGGCGCGAAGCCCGCGTTGGCGGCGGCGGATCCGTCGAACACCTCGACGAGCACCGCGCCGCTCACGTCGCGCGGCACGCTGTAACGCTGACGCAGGGCGTCGTTCATGCCTTCGAACCGGAAGCCCAGTTTGCCGGAACTGTAGCCGCCGCGCGTGTCCTCGCCGTCGGGCGCACCCGTGTCGCCCGACTCGCCGCCCCCTTCACCGGGACGAGCCCCGACGGTCACGTTCAGCGTGATCTTCTTGCCACCGCGCCAGATCTCGAAGGGATAGGCCTTGCCCGGCGCGAGATCCGCGACGCGGTTTCGCAAGTGCGAAGCATCGTAAATCTCTCCGCCGGCGATGCTCAGAACGATGTCGCCGTTGACCATACCGCCGCGCGCCGCGGGCGAGTTGGGCACCACGTCGCGCACCAGCGCGCCCTGCAGGCCCGTCAGGCCGAGCGCGCCCGCGAGGTTCTCGTCGAGGTCGTCGATCTGCACGCCGAGATAACCGCGCGTCACCTTGCCGTCGTAGATCAGGTCTTCCGCGATCTTCATCGCCATGTTGATGGGGATGGCGAAGCTCACGCCCATGTAGCCGCCGGTGCGCGTGTAGATGGCGGCGTTGATGCCCACCACCTCGCCGCGCATGTTCACCAGCGGGCCGCCGGAGTTGCCCGGATTCACCGCCGCGTCGGTCTGGATGTAGTCCTGGTACGAATCGCCCATGCCCACGCGGTCGCGGCGGCCCTTGGCCGACACGATGCCCGCGGTCACGGTGTTCTGCAGCGCGAAGGGCGTGCCCACCGCGAGCACGCGTTCGCCGATGCGCAATCCGTCGGCATCGCCGAACGCGAGCGGCACGAGCTCGCCCTTGGGCGCGTCGATCTTCAGCACGGCCACGTCGGCCTTCTTGTCCACGCCCACCACGGTGGCCACGTACGTCTTGCGGTTGGAGAAACCGACCTTCACCACGTCCGCGCCTTCAAGCACGTGCGCGTTGGTGAAGATGTAACCGTCCGCCGCAGCGACGAAGCCGGAGCCGCCCCCCAGCGGGATGTTGCGGCGCGGACCGCGCTCGTCGGGCACGCGCGGCTGCGGGATGCCGAAGAATTCGTACAGCGGATTGTTGAACTGCTGCGCCTGCGCGCTCCAGATCTTCTCGGTGGTGATCGAGACCACGCCCGGCGTCACCGCCTCCACCACCTTCACGTAAATCTCGTTGATTTCATCGACCAGCTTGCGGTCGGTTTTGGCAGCGGCGCCCTTGCCCAACTCGATGCTCCCGCGCTGGGGGCGGGGTGAATCCCCGCCGCTTTGTGCCGACGCCTGGGACGCGAGGCCCAGCGTGAACGCCGTCGCCAGCACGAGGGTATGGAAGGCGAAGCCGCGAGCACTTGTGATTGCGGAGGTGGTTGTAGTAACGGCTGCGGAGGCGGTTGCGCCTGCGGATGCGTATGACTTCAAGAAAAACATGGGGCTCCTTTCTCCAAGACCGCGATATGTTACAAAGTGGGGGGCGTGTCGGGTCTTCCGGCCCCGAAACCCCCGACGGTTGGCGGAGGGAGCCGGCCGAAAACGCATCGGAAGGGCCTCCCGGCCGGCATCGCCCGGAGGCCGAAGCCCCTCGCCACCATACAATCAACTAGCCTGTAATTGCTAGGTTTTTGGTCCTTAAGTTCAACTTTTAAAGGAAAAATCATGGCGCAAGCGGATATCGGCCTCATT
>CAZKRC010000131.1:0-5760 GCA_964555105.1 uncultured Bifidobacterium sp.
TCATGGCGTTCGACGAGTGCACCCCCTACCCCGCCACGCCCGCCGAGGTGCAGAAGTCGCTGGGTTACACCCAGCGCTGGACCGAGCGGGCGGTGGAGTGGCTGGCGAAGAATCCTCCGCTGCACGGCTACGACCAGCACTTCTTCGGCATCGTGCAGGGCGGCATGCACAAGGAGTCGCGGCAGGCCGCGATCGAGCACCTTGCGCCCCTCGACCTCCCGGGGTATGCGCTCGGCGGCCTCAGCGTCGGCGAGCCCGCGGAGGTGATGTACGAGATCACCGAGTATTGCACGCCCCTGATGCCCGTGCACAAGCCCCGTTACGTGATGGGCGTGGGCACCCCCACCAACCTGCTCGAACTGATCGCGCGCGGCGCCGACATGTTCGACTGCGTCTTGCCCACACGCAACGCGCGCAACGGAACGGTGTACACGTGGGACGGGACCTTGCACTACAAGGCCGCGCGTCACGCCCGGGAACTGGACAAGCCGCTGGACGAACGCTGCGGGTGCTACACCTGCCGCAACTTCTCCCGGGCCTATCTTCGCCACCTCTTCGTGGCCGGAGAATTCCTGGCGTTTGAGCTCGCAAGTCTCCATACACTCACGTTTTATCAGGATTTGATGAAGGAAGCGCGCATCCGCATTCTCGCGGGTACCTTCGAGGGCTGGAAGGCCGAACTGGTGGCGCGCTGGGAGTCCGCGAAGGCGGACAACGCCGGCACGGGCCACACCTCCGGCAACGCCTCCGCCAACATCTCCAGAAAAGTCTGAACAGACCTGAACAGACTTGAACAGACCGGGGCATTTCCACCCCACGTCCCCGGGAATTTCACGCATGCCGCAGGCGGCCCGGCTTCCGCAGGGCTTCTACATTATGGGAATCGCCACGCTCCCCGCTCCAGGAACCCCATGCGTCTGATCCCGGCCCTGTTTGTCACCCTGTCCTTCGCCCTGCCCCTCGCCATCCCCTTCAAAACAGGGGCGGCCCCCGCTGCGCACGAGGGGCAGCTCCGCCCCCAACCTCAAAACCGGTCCCAGAATCAAAGCCCCCCGACTGCACATGACGATCACGCGGGGCATGATGGCCACGGCGCGCCCGCTCAACACGGAGGGCAGCACGACATGCCCGCCATCCTGTCGGAGCCGCTGGGCTCCGGCACCGGCTGGTTGCCCGGGGGCGCGAACCCGCATGAGCATGCCGTGCACATCAACGCCGGCGACTGGATCCTGATGACGCACGGTGAGGCCGTGCTGCGCTACAACACGGTGAACTTCAACAACAAAAGCCGCTGGGAGACGCGCCCTCCCCGATCGGGCGGACAAAGCGATTATCCACGGCTGGAACGCGGCGGTCGCATCCTCGACATGCCCAACTGGGCGATGCTGTCGGCGGAACGCGCGACCGCGGGCGGCGGACACCTGATGCTGCGCGGCATGCTCTCGCTCGATCCCGTCACCGTCGGCCGCAAGGGTTATCCCCTGGTGTACCAGACCGGTGAGGGCCTCACCGACCGGCAGCATCCCCACGATCTGTTCATGGAACTGGGCGTGTTGTACTCCCATCCGCTCGGCGACGCGCAACGCGTGTTCGCCTATGCCGGCCTCCCCGGGGAGCCGGCGCTCGGTCCCGTAGCCTTCATGCACCGCGGCTCCATCGGCGGCAACCCCGACGCGCCCCTGGGGCACCACTTCCAGGACGCCACCCACATCACCCACGGGGTGCTCACGGCCGGGTACATCCTGCATCGCACCAAGCTCGATGCCTCGTTCTTCCGCGGTCGCGAACCGGATGCCGCACGTTACGGCATCGACGTCGGCCCGCTCGACTCCTGGAGCGTCCGTGCCACGCAGAACGTGGGCGACTGGTCGTTGCAGGCCTCCTACGCGCGCATTCACGCACCCGAACCCGGTGATCACGGCAACGTCCATCGCACCACGGCCTCGGTGTCGAAGGCGCGCACGTACCGGCCCGCCGATCCCCTGCGGCATGAGAACACCTTCGTGTGGGGCATGAACGCGGGGCATCACGGCACGGTGGCGCATTCGCTGCTGCGCGAAAGCAGCCTGACGGGGCGGCGCGGCCAGCTCTGGAGCCGTTGGGAAATTTTGCAGCGCGGAGGCGGGGAACTGGATTTGGTGGGGGATGCCGATGTCGACCGCCAGTATTGGGTCTATGCCCTGACCATCGGGGCGGGAGGACGGGCGTTGACCGTCGCGGGCACGGAGTTTTTCCTGGGAGCCCAAGGGACGGTCAACCTGCACGACCCTGATCTGGAACCCTACTACGGGCGCTTTCCGCTGTCGGCCCAGGTGTTCCTGAAGGTCAGGCCGGCGTCGTTGTTCACGAAGCGGAACGCAGTGCCAGCGCCCGCGCACCCCGCCCACCACGCGCACTGACACGGGGCGCGAAGGCGGGGCTTTCCCGCATCGGCCCCGTATCGGTCATCAGCGCGCCCGCAGACGGCGCAGTTCTTCGTTCAACACATCGGCCGCAGGGCGCGTGGTGCCGTTCCGGTACCGCACGCGGTACGGAATGCGCGTGAAGAACGAACGCGTGGCGCAATACCGGATGAAGTCCTCCGCGGTCTTGATGCGGTTCCCGCCGCGTTCCAGCTTGTACCGCAAGTGGCTTTCCGCCTCCTGCGCCGTGTGGGCCGATCCGTTGCGGAGGAACTCGATGCCTTGTTGCCGGCCCACGAACGCCAGCAGGGAGTCGATTTCGGCGCGGGGATCCGTCTGCGCGTGACCGAAGCCGGCGGCCAGGATCAGCGCCAGCATGGGAAGGATCCGAAGGGGGATCGTGGAGCGAAAAGCGGAACGGGAGGCTTCTGAAGGCAACATGGGTTTCCACCGAGAGTTGGGGCGGAGGTTAGGTAAAACGAATGTCCGGAGTGATCAGCGCGGTATGCGACGCGCACGCCCGCGCACCACGCGGCCCACGATGTACACCACGAAACCCGCGGCCATCATGTAGTTGCCGAGGGTCGCGTAAACCACCGCGTTGTCGCCGCGGGGTCCCGCATAATACAGGATCCCCGCCACAAGGATGAGGACGAAGCCGGTCAACATGCACGCCCAGCCCACTTTTTCCCGGAGAGGACGGGAACTGCGCGAAGAAGGGGAAGAGGGGCTGGTCTGCATGGGAGCAAAATAGCAAGGACGGGCGACAAGGAAAACACACCCCCGCGCGGGTCAGCGGTTCAGATGATAGATCAGCGTCGACACGTCGGCGGGGGTCACACCCGCGATGCGTTGCGCATCGCCGACGGTAAGCGGCCGACGCTGCACGAGCTTCTGCAGCGCTTCCCCGGAAAGGCCCTTGGCCGCGTTGTAATCGAAGTCGTCGGGAATGCGCAAGGAGGACAGCTTGAGGGTGCGGTCGATCTCGCGCCGCTGGCGCTCGAGGAACCCCTGATACTTCTCGCCCGCTTCCAATGCCACGATTTCCGGCGTGGAAAGCGACGTGAGCGGAACGCCCAGGTGGTCCGCCAGCGTGCGCACGGTCACCTCCGGGCGGCGCAGCAAGGACAGCGCCTGCACCGATTCGGATACGGGAGCGCCGCCGTGCGCGGTGAGGAAGGGGTTGATGGTCGCAGGCGTCACCTTCGTCCCCGCGAGCCGCTCGCGCACGGCGGCGATGCGCGCGGTGCGGTCGCGGTACTTCGCCAGGACCGCGTCCTCCACCATGCCCAGGGCGTGGCCCTTCTCCAGCAGGCGTTCCTCCGCGTTGTCCTGGCGCAGGTGCAGGCGGTATTCCGCGCGCGAGGTGAACATGCGGTAGGGCTCGTCCAGCTCGAGGTTGACGAGGTCGTCGGCCATCACCCCGATGTAGGATTCCGCACGCGAGAGGATGAAGGGTTCGCGGCCGCGGATCTTCAGCACCGCGTTGATGCCCGCAATCAGGCCCTGGGCGGCGGCCTCCTCGTAGCCGGAGGTGCCGTTCACCTGGCCGGCGAAGTAAAGTCCCGCCAGCGCGCCGTCCGCGCCGCTGCGGCATTCGAAGGTCGCATGCAGCTGGGTCGCGTCCACGGAGTCGTACTCCACCGCATAGCCATAGCGGAGGACGCGGCATCGCTCGAGCCCGGGCACCGTGCGGATGGCCGCGTCCTGCACCTCCGCGGGGAGGCTTGAGGAAAAACCGTTGACATAGATGCGGTCTCCCGCCCGTCCGCCTCCCTGTTGCAACCCTTCGGGTTCGAGAAAGATCTGGTGGGAGTCGCGATCGGCGAAGCGCGCGATCTTGTCTTCGATGGAAGGGCAATAGCGCGGACCGATGCCGGAAATGAGGCCGGTGAACATGGGGCTGCGGTCAAAACCGGTCTTGAGGATCTCGTGCGTCTCGCCGCGCGTGCGCGAGATCCAGCAGACGGCACGGTTCGCGGGAGGCGTTTCCGTGCGGAAGGAAAACGGGAAAGGCTCGTCATCACCGGGCTGGATCGTGACGGCGTCGTAGTCGATCGAATCGGCCGCGAGACGCGCGGGAGTGCCGGTCTTGAGACGTCGCGTTTTCAGCCCCAGATCCTTGAGGGTTTGCGCGAGTTCCAGGGCGGCGGGTTCGCCCGCACGCCCTCCGACTTCCGCCGCCAACCCGGTGTGCATCACCGCGCCGAGGAAGGTTCCCGAAGTGATGATCAGGGCGCGGCACCCGAGGGCTTCGCCCTCGTCCCCCCCCATCCCCTTGCGCTCTTCGTCGGCCCGCTCCCCTTCGACGTCCGCTGCGACGTCCGCTACGACATCCGCGCCCCCATCCGGCGCGACACCGGGATCAACGAAAAGCCGGAAGCGGCCATCCGCCGCGCGGGTGAAGTCGGTGAGTTCCCCCGCGATCAACGTGAGGTTCGGCGTCCGCGCGAGGATCTCCTGCATGTACGCCGCGTATTCGTCCATGTCCATCTGCGCGCGCGGGCCCCAGACGGCGGGTCCCTTCGTATGGTTGAGCATGCGGAAGTGGATGCCCGCCTTGTCGGCCACGACCCCCATGAGGCCGCCGAGCGCGTCGATGTCGCGGACGAGCTGACCTTTGGCCAACCCTCCGATGGACGGGTTGCAGGACATGCGGCCGATGGCCTTGAGGTCCATGGTGATCATGGCGGTTGAGCAGCCCATGCGGGCTGCGGCGTGCGCGGCTTCGATGCCGGCGTGACCGCCGCCGATGACGACGACGTCGTATGCGCCGGCCACGCGCCGTGGGGAAGGTGCGGGAGGTGTGGGAGGGGGAAAGTCGGGGCGGGACACGGGACGGGAAAGATAGCTTTGAGCGGCAAGGGAGGGTTTGGAGAAGGTTTGGGGACGGGGTTTGCGGTCGGCTGGAAGCCGCCACGCCGGGGCGCCCGGAAAACACGCGGTCATGCGCGGTCAATACGGCGTAAACCCGGGCGAACGCACCCGGAAATCCCGTGGAAAATCCGCGGGAAAACGGGGTCAGGGGCGCGAACGATTATTTTTAGGGGGATCGGACTTTGACCGCGTCCGGCATTCCGGAGCCGGCCCTTGGGTCCTGCGGAGGACCCGACCGCCCCCCTCCCCGTCCGCCTCACGCGTCTTCGGTCCTGTCCGCCCCCAAGCCCGCCCTCGCCCCTATCTGGAGAACCGCCTCGTGAATCATTGGCTGATGAAATCGGAGCCCGAAGACTTTTCCATCGATGACCTGCGCGCGCGTAAAAACCGGACCGAACCGTGGACGGGCGTCCGCAACTATCAGGCCCGCAACTACATGCGCGACGGCATGAAAACCGGCGACCCGATTTTCTTTTACCAC
>CAZKRC010000132.1:0-5724 GCA_964555105.1 uncultured Bifidobacterium sp.
CTGGCCCCGGGTGGGCGGCGCGCGGGGGTGCGGCGTTTCCCGGGTCCGCGATGGCTCCAAACGCCCCAATCTGCGTGCCTGGGGGCGGGTAAACCGGGGCAGGGGATGGGGGGGGTGAGCGCGGGGTCGACGGCGCTGCGGACTTCCGCGGGGCGGGCTGCGGCAACGTCCGGGTTTCCGGGGAAAGCGGGTAGGTCCACCGCAGCGAGTCCTCCCACGCGGCCGCGCGCGGGCTTGAGGGTTCGGTCTGCAGCGACAGCAGCAGCAGGCCCGGGGTTTCCTCGGGGGGCATGCGGCCGCGCGCGCCCTGCAGCGCGCGGGTGGCCGCGACGGTGTCGCCGCCCCCGCTGCGGGCGAGATAAACGCGGGCCTGCGCCGCGCGCGCCAGCGGCCAGTAATAGGCCTTGGGGCCCTTGGCTTCGATGCGCTGGAGGTAGGCCAGCGCGGTGTCGAGATACGCGACGCGTCCGGGTTGCTGCTTCACGAGCTGCAGGCAGGCATGCGCCATCCAGTAGGCGGACTCCTGTGACCACATGCCGTCCGGATACTGGGAGAGGTAGGTCCGGAACTGGGGAATGGCGAGATGATGACGGCCCGCGGCATAGTGGTATTGCCCCAGCCGGAAGAGGGCCTCACCCCGCATCTGTTCGGGCGCCGTGTCCGCCGCCGCGCCCGTATAGCCGCGGGCCGAAGCGTCTCCGTCGGCCTCGAGTTTGCCGGCGAACATGGAGCGCCAGACCGCGGGCATGTCGCCGGCGTGACGCGCGACGAGCGCTTGCGCTTCGTCGAGACGGCCCTCCGCCGCCAGGCGGCCCGCCTCGCGGCGGAGGGAGTCGGCCAAGGCCGCAGCGTGTGCCTCGGCGGGTGAGGCCGACGATTGGGCGCGTGCGGGCGCGTGCGCGGACAGGATCAGGCCGCACGCAAGCAGCAGGGGGGCCACAGCCGCGGACAGCGGGGGAAACCCCACCCGCATGGTCATCGTAAGCCCCCGCACCCCCGCGGCCGGGCGCGTACGCGCACTCCCGGAGGTTTCCAGCCTGACGCCACCGGACCTTGCGTCCTTGTCCCGCCTTGCCTTTGCCGTTGTCGTGGCCGTGAACGTCATTCCGGGAACGCGTCTCCGGCGCGGGCCGGCGGAAGATCGGGGAGAGGCCGTGCCTCCAGCTCGGACTGCAGGCGCGCGATCTCGTGATCCTTGCGACGGATTTCCATGCGGAGCATCATGCCGCGCCAGGCATCGACCAGCGCGAACAGGACGACGCCGGTGAGGAACGCGAGCAGGATCCAGAAGCCCAGCACCAGCGAGAAGCTCCACTGTAGGAAGGAGAACTCCATCGGCATGCCCAGGCTTTGCTGGTTCTGGAACAGGACGACGGCGATCACCGCGATGAGGGCGATGAAGAGAATGCGGCGGATCAGCTTCATGGGAATCTCCCGGTGAAAAGGGGCTAGGACAGTACAACTGTATAACTGTACAACAGTACAACAATAAACTCAGTGGGGTTAAACGCGGCTTTGCCGTTTTACTGTTTTACTGTTTTACTGTTTTACTGCTGTACTGCTGTACTGCTGTACTGCTGTGCTGTTGTACTGCTGTACCGTTCCTTGCGGCTCCCTCATTCCCCGACCACTTCTCCCCGCAGGATGAGGCCGCGGCGTTCGAGGATCCGGGCGTTGACGAAGTCGCCCTTCCGGAGTTCGCGGCCCGGCACGGCGGGCACGATCACCTTCTTGAAGCCGTCGGTCTTGCCCATCCATTCCGCGTCGTTGCGGCTGGAGGGCGATTCGAGCAGGATCTCTTCGGTACGGCCGACGAGGGCGTCGAGGCGCTCTTCGGTGTGACGCATTTGCAGCTCGATGACCTGCTCCAGACGCGACTGCTTTTCTTCCGGCGTGAGCGTTTCGGTTTCGTCGAAGGCGGGCGTGCCTTCGCGCGGGGAGTAGGAGAACATGAAGGCGTGGTCGAAGCGCACGGCTTCCATCAGCGAGAGCGTATCGGCGAAATCGGCTTCGGTTTCGCCCACGAAACCGGTGATGATGTCGGTGGTGATGGCGACGTCGGGAATGGCGGCGCGCAGCTCCTCCACGATTTCGAGATAGCGCTCGCGCGTGTACTGGCGCCGCATTTTTTTCAGCAGCGACGTCGAGCCCGACTGCAGGGGCATGTGGACGTGCTTGCAGACCTTGTCGCACTCCGCGATGGCGCGGATGGTGTCGCTGTCGAAGTGGCGCGGGTGCGGCGACGTGAAGCGGATGCGGCGCAGGCCTTCGACCTCCTGCAGGCGGCGGAGCAGGCCCGCGAAGGTGACGACGCCCGCGCCGTCGGGCGTGCGTGCGCTTGTGTCGCGGTAGGAGTTCACCGTCTGGCCCAGCAGGCAGACTTCCCGCACGCCCTGCGACACGATGTGCCTCACTTCGGCGATCACTTCGTCGGCGGAGCGGCTGCGCTCGACGCCGCGCACGTTGGGGACGATGCAGTAGGTGCAGCGCTTGTTGCAGCCGCGCATGATGGTCACGTGCGCGGACACGGAGCCGTCGAGGCGGGCCACCATCCCTTCGTAATTCTCGAAGTCGTTCTGCTCGGTCCACACGACGGCGCCGGCGCTGCGGTCCGCACGGGCCGGGGCGGTGTCCGCACCCTCGAAGAGCAGGCCCTCGAGCGCGCCGTAACCATCGGGCCCGACGACGTAGTCGACGTGTTCGAGCGCGACGGGGATTTTCTCGCCGTGGTTCTGTGCCATGCAGCCGATCACCGCGATGCGCACGCCGGGGCGATGGCGCTTGTGGTGGCGCAGGGCGGCCACGCGCGCGTAGGCCTTGTCCTCGGCGCCGCCGCGGATGCTGCAGGTGTTCACCACGAAAAGATCGGCCTCGTCCGGATTTTCCGTGATGCTCATGCCGCGCTTCTCGAGCATCGCGCCGACGAGGTTCGAATCGTATTCGTTCATCTGGCACCCGTAGGTGGCCAGCAGGTAGCGCGAGCCCGGTTGGGGGGGGGAGGCCGCGCCCCCGGGAGCCGCGGTCGGGGAAGGCGGGGGGGGGGCGGGGGCCGTGGTGAAGTCGTTCACGAGTGCGCCTCCGGCGCGGGCAGGAAGGCGTGTAGTTCGTCCAGGGTGTCGACCAGGGCCGTGGGGTTCCGCGCCGCGATCGCGGCGGCATCGCCCAACCCGCCGCGGAAGGCCACGATGGCCGTTCCGGCGGCCTGCGCCGCTTCCAGGTCCTGCAGGCTGTCACCGATCAGGACGGCGCGTTCGGGAGCCGTGTTCATGGCTTGCAAAATAGCAGTCAGGCCGGTGGGATCGGGTTTTTTGCCCAAGGGCCCGTCGCCGGGAACCACCTGGCTGAAATGCCGGAGGATGTCCAGATGAGCCAGGATCTTGAGGGTGGGCTTTTCGGGTTTGTTGGTCAGCAATGCCAGGGGGAGGCCGCGCGCGGCCACGACTTCGAGCAGTACGCGCGCGCCAGGGTAAAGCGTGGTGCGGTCCAGACAGTGTTCACCGTAGTAATCGAGGAACCAGCGCATCGTCCCGGGGAAGTCGTCGTCGATCGCCGACGATGAGGCCCCGGCCGCCGCCAGCGACCGGCGGATCAGGTCTTCAGCGCCGTCGCCGATGTAGGACACGATGGTTTCCTCGGGGAGCGCGGCGAGGCCACGCCAGGCCAGCGTGGCGTTGACGGCCGTGACGAGGTCGAAGCGGCTGTCGATCAGTGTGCCGTCGAGGTCGAAAATCCAGAGGTCGAAGGAAAGGCGGGGAAGGGAGGTAGGGGGCATTCCCGGCAAAAGTAGCGATTTACCGCTCACGCCGGGTGATGGCGGTCATCCCCGAATGTCAGTTTTCCGCTTTCGCCTTGCGAACCAGGATCGCGGCGCGTCCATCCCAGTACACCGTGTCGAGAACCGCGAGCATGGCCTCATACCGCGGCATGGCGCCGGGTTCCAGGAAATCCTTCGGTGACATGCCGCCACGCTTGGTGATCGCGGCCCGGGGGACCCGGGCTCCGTTCATGAAGCCTCGCTCGGGAGCGAAGCCGATCTGGCGTGACTTCAGTTCGGGCAATCCTTCAAGGCGGGCGTTCAGCCACCCTTCCTGCACCGGTGTGATCCGCTGAAAAATCCAGGCGAGGCGTCCGTTGAGGGCGTTCAGGGGCCGCGAGCTTTCGACCGCCAGCAAGGGGCCGGTCTCATCCCTCGGGGAGGAGGCGGGTGCAATGGAGAACCGGAAGCGCATCGCCTCGCGCTCCAGCACGGGGCTGAGGGCCACCAAGGCGTTCAGGTCGTCGGGAGCGAGCGCGAGCGAATCGGAGCCCTCACCCGCGGTGAAGGCATCGAGCGCGCGCAACATCGCGTGGGCGGCGACACGGGTTTCGGGGGAGGCGGTCATGGGGGAGACCGTGGAAACCGGCGACACCAGGCTGCGGAACTGCCTGTACTGCAGCGTCATCACGATGGCGACGACCGCCAGAAGGCAGGCCGGTGCCAGTACGATGAAGAAAAGGAACGAGCGCCGCGAAAAGACGGGAGGGGGAATTTCACGCATTGGTGCGGACGGCACTCCAGGATTATACGGAACGGGGCGGGGGAAGGAGTGAGCCGGGGAGGAAGTTACTCCTCGTACCCGTCTTCCTCTTCTTCCTCTTCTTCCTCTTCATCGTACTCTTCGGAATCATAATCATCCGAAGCGCTGTCATTGACCTTCTGGACCGGTGACTCCCAGTTGATCTGCTTCTCGAAAGAAGGATCAAGCAGGCCGCGGAAGGTCACGTCCGCCCACACGAACATCATGAACAGGGCGAGGAACGCGAAGTTCCCCATGAACACGACGGCGTTGAGGTGGGACTTTTCGTACTTCAGGCCCATCAGGAAGCCCGCCGTGATGGCGATCATGACCACCGAAATTCCGAGGATGATCAAGCCCTTGAGGACATGAAGATCGATCCAGTCGATCGGCAGGCTTTCAAGCGGGAGCAGCGAAACGACGATCATGCCGGCGGCCAGCACCAGCAACGAGATGTAAACGCGCAGGAGAACCTTGAAGTTGTAGGTATGTCCGGGGAGTTGCTTTTCCATGACTTAGCCCACCAGGTAAAGAAGGGGGAAGAGAACGAGCCACACCAGGTCGACAAGCGCCCAGTACAGGCCGCTGAGTTCGAGCGGAGTGGTGTATGCGCGCGTGAACTTCACCTTGCGCGAGACCAGCAGGCACCAGACCATCAGGCCCATGCCGATCAGGACGTGAACCACGTGCAGCCCCGTCGCCGCGAAATAGAAGCCGAAGAAGAGGTGGGCGTGCGGGTCGCTGAAACCTTCCGCGGACCAGAACGGGCCCGGCAGGGTTCCGTGATGGAATTTCGCGCTGTACTCAAAGGCCTTGACGACGAGGAAGCTGGCACCGAACAGAAGGCTCAGCCACAGGTAGCGGCGCACCTTGCCCTGGTCGCTACGCTGACCATGCAGGGCCGCCAATGCCATGGTGAAACCGCTGGTCAGCAGGAAGAAGGTGTTCAGGGCTCCCATGCCCAAATCGAGATGGGCGCGCCCCTCGGCGAAGGCGCCGGGGAAACGGTACAGCAGGATGAACCCACCGACCAGCAGCGCACCGAACATCATGATTTCGGACGCGAGGAACAACCACATGCCCATTTTGTGCGACTCGAACTCCTGCTCGAGATCGTCAAAGTGGTGAGGGACTTCGTGTTCTTTGGGGACTGTAAGCTCGGCCATCA
>CAZKRC010000133.1:0-5683 GCA_964555105.1 uncultured Bifidobacterium sp.
TTCTTCGCTGGAAGAGATCCACGAGACGCTGGACTACGGCGTGGTCAAGATGAACGTGGACACCGACACCCAGTACGCGTTCTCGCGTCCGGTGGCCGACCACGTATTCAGGAACTACGACGGCATCCTGAAGGTGGACGGCGAAGTGGGCGTCAAGAAGGCCTACGACCCGCGCGCCTACCTGAAGGCCGGCGAGCGTGGGATGGCGAACCGCATCAAGGAAGCCTGCGACAACCTCCGTTCAACCGGCAAGACGCTGCACAAGGCGTAACCGTAGGGGTGGAGATCCGCCCCGGGTTCGCCGGTCACACGCGCTCCCCAAAGTCCGTCCCGCAAGGGGCGGACTTTTTTGTGGGCCTTTTTACGGGCCTTTTTACGGGAAAACGATCCGGTGCATGGGGTCTCATACGAGGATCGTGGCCCAACCGGACTTCGGACCGTTTACGCTTTGTAACCCGCGTGGGCGGGGCTCTTGTTAAACTGTTCAGGACATGACGCGTGTTTCGTCCCCAGGAGGTGTCATGCACTATTTCGAGCAACTGTTTTCACAAGGCCTCTGGCGTGAGACCGCGATTTCCGTGTTGATATTGGCCGTCACACTCCTGTTCGGCTCCCTGACCACGCGGATTCTGATGGCCGTGCTCACCCGCATCGCCAAGCGGACCCGCTTCGGGTGGGACAACCTCGCCCTGCAGCACGGCCACCGGCCCGCGGGTTTGTTGATCACGCTGGTTTATCTGCACCTGGCCCTGCCCCTGCTGCGTTTGCCGCCGGGCGGCCTGCGTTTCGTGACGCACGGCATGAGCATCCTCTTCATCCTTGCGGTCGCCTATGGGCTGGTCAGCACCGTGCGCTTCCTGCGCTCGCTGTTTCTGCTTCGCTACGACGTGACCGCCAGCGACAACCTGCTCGCGCGCAAGATGCACACGCAGATCGGCGTGCTGGAAAAGGCCGCGCTCACCATCATCGCCATCCTGACCTTCGCGTTCCTCTTGATGACGATTCCGGGTGTGCGCCAGGTGGGCGTGAGCCTGTTGGCGTCGGCGGGTATCGCGGGCATCGTCATCGGTCTGGCCGCACAGAAAAGCATCGGGAACCTGCTCGCAGGCATTCAGCTCGCCATCACGCAACCCATTCGAATCGACGACGTCGTCATCGTGGAAGGCGAATGGGGACGCGTGGAGGAAATCACGCTGACCTATGTGGTCGTCCGGATCTGGGATCTCCGCCGTCTGGTGCTGCCTGTCACCTATTTCCTCGAGCAGCCTTTCCAGAACTGGACGCGTGTGTCGGCCGATTTGCTGGGTACAGTATACCTGCACACCGATTACACCGTGCCCATAGACGTCATGCGCGTGGAGTTCGAACGTCTGCTCAAGCCTCACCCGCTCTGGGACGGCAAAGTCTGCGTGGTTCACGTCAGCGACAGCCGGTTCGCAACACTGGAGACACGCTTTCTGCTCAGTACGCGCAACTCTTCCGACGGGTGGGAGTTACGCTGCTACATCCGGGAAAAACTGGTTGACTTCCTGCAACGCGAGTATCCCGGCGCTCTTCCCCGCACGCGCGTGGAACTGGATGGCCCGAAACGGGGCGAGGCGGTTCCAGAAAAGCCGGAGCCGCTCTCGCCAAACGTTCCCTGAAGTAACAAAAAGCCCGTCTCAAGAGAGGCGGGCTTTTTGTTACTTCAGGGAACCATCCGGACGAAGGGACATAGAATGAGGTGGAGTGTCCCGACCCATGGGGATGGGCGGCGACGATACGCGACCTATCCTGGCCCTGGTCTTCGGGTCTCTCCATCAACCGCCCGGGCCCGGCGCACCCCTCCTCGTTGGGGCCGCCTACTCCCCTTTTTCGAACACCAGACAGCTGTTGTGGCCGCCGAAGCCGAAGCTGTTGCTGATGCCGAACCGTGCGGTCGTGGTGGTGGCGACGTTGGGGACGCAATCCACCGGACAATCGGGATCCTGGTCCTCGACGTTGATGGTCGGGTGAACCTTGCCGGTGTTCAGGGTCATGATCAGGTCGATGGCCTCGGTCGCGGATGTGCCGCCCAGCAGGTGGCCCGTCATGGATTTGGTGGCGGTGACCTTGAGGTTCTTGAGGTGATCTCCGAAGACAAGCCCCAGGGCCTTGCATTCGGCGGCGTCGCCCAGAGGCGTCGAGGTGGCATGCGGATTCACGATGCCGATCTCGTCGGGACGAACGCCGGCATCGGCCAGCGCATTGCGCATGGCCAGCGCCACGGCATCCCCCGTTTCCAGGGGCGCGGACATGTGGTGGGCATCGCTGCTCACACCGCCGCCGCGCAACACCGCCAGGATTTTCGCGCCGCGCGCCTCGGCGTGTTCACGCGCCTCGAGCACGAGCACGCCGCCGCCTTCACCGAGCACGAAACCGTCACGGTTCCTGTCGAAGGGACGCGAGGCCTTCGTGGGCTCGTCGTTGCGGCGCGACAGGGCCTTCATGTTGGAGAAGCCCGCCAGCGAGACGGGACACACGGATTCCTCCGCGCCGCCCGCCAGCATCACGTCGGCGCGGCCCAGACGAATCTGGTCGGCGGCGGTGAGGAACGCGTGGTTCGCCGTGGTGCACGCGGACGTCACCGTCCAGTTCGGGCCGCGCCATCCCAAGCGGATGGACACCATGCCGCTGCCCATGTTGGTGATGGACATGGGCACGAAGAAGGGTGAGACGCGCTTGTGCCCTTTGTTGACCAGCGCCACGGCGTTGTCCGTGAACACCTCCATGCCGCCCATGCCCGAACCGAGGATCACGCCGGCGCGGTTGAAGTCGGAGGGCGGAGCCTGATCCAGGCCCGCCTGCTTCACGGCGTCCAGTGAAGCGTGCATGAGGTACTGGATGTAACGGCTGGTGCGTTGCGCTTCCTTGGGATCGAAGTGAAGCGTCGGGTCGAAACCCCGGACCTCGCCCGCGAACGTGGTGACGTAGGCCGACGCGTCGAAACGCTCGATCGGGGCGATGCCGCTTTTCCCCGCCACCAGATTCGCGAAAAAGGTTTCGACGTCGTGCCCGAGAGGAGAAACCACGCCCATCCCCGTAACGACCACCTCGCGATTTTTCGATCCGTTCGCCGTCATGTCAAACTCCTTTGGTGTTTCTTCGCCGGGACGTCCGGCATGGCCGCCATCGACCGGGTTTCCCGGGTCGGCGGACGCGAATTTTCAGGTGATTCCGGCTCCCGCGCCACGGCACGAAAGACCATAATGAAGTACCCTGTGAATGGCCAAATTTCTAGTTTGACCCGTGTTTACCCCGTTTCGTCTCCGTGCGGTCACATCTCGACTCCGAAGCCCCAGGGCGTGCCGCCAATTTAGGAAACCTCATCCGCATGCAGCACCCGCAAGACCGCCAAAACCATCTCGCCTGGATCGACCTCGAAATGACGGGGTTGAACCCGGATACGGATGTCATTCTTGAAATCGCGACCGTGGTGACGGACGCGGAGCTGAACGTGATCGCCGAGGGTCCCGTGCTCGCGATCAGCGCTCCTCCGGAGCTCTTGGCCGGCATGGACGACTGGAACCAGAAGCAACACCGCAAGTCCGGCTTGCTGGATCGCGTACTCGCATCCCGGGAGACCATGGCTTCCGCGGAACGTCAGACCCTGGACTTCCTGGCGGAACATCTTCCTCCCGGCAAGATCCCGCTGTGCGGAAACTCCATCTGGCAGGACCGCCGCTTTCTGGCACGGCACATGCCCGCGCTGGAGAAGTTCTTCCATTACCGGATCGTGGACATCAGTTCCTTCAAGGAGGTCGCGCGGCGCTGGTATCCCGGCATGCCGGTGTTCAAGAAAAAGGAAGCGCATCTCGCGCTCGCCGACATTCTTGAGTCGGTAGAGGAACTGAGACACTACCGCCAACACATGTTCGCTGCCGGCTCGGTCGACGTCCCCTCCACGCCCCCCGCTTCCTGACGATCGATGACGGCTTTCGATTCGCACCGCCGACGGCCCGATCCCCTGATCACCCCCCATAAACCGGCGCCGCGCGTCGTACGCGACGCCGATGCGCGCGGCGGCCCCTTCCCCCCTTCACGAAACCCTCCCCGAAACCCCACACGGTCCCCGCGCCGTCGCTTCCGCGGGAAGCCCGGATGGCGCTTGCGGTTGACGGTGCTCGCCGTGATCGTCATGCTCACGGTGCTCGCGCTCCGGCAGATCGGCGCCGACGCCGGCACCACGCTGCCCACGGTGCGTAAAGCCGGGCCCGTGGACCTGCCGCCGCCGCAGGATTTCCCCGGACAGGACACGGTCCGCACACGCGAGGGACGCTGGCTCACGCGCTATGCCGCCGACGAACTGTTGCAGGAACGGGCCGAACGCTACGTGAACCGGTATCGCCCCGAAGGCGCCGTGGTGGTGGTCTGCGACTTGCGCACCGGACAGATCCGCGCGCTCGTGGAACGCGATTCCAACCACACCACCTCGCGCCCGCGCCTCGCGCGCGGCACGACCTTCCCCGCCGCGTCGCTGGCCAAAATCGTGACGGCGGCGGCGGTGCTGGAAGATGGAATCGCGCGCCCCCAGGATGATCTCCCCCTGCTCGGCGGCGCGCACACGCTCTACCGCGCGCAATTGCGCGTGCCCGCGCACGGGCGTTATCATACCGTCACCCTGCGTGAAGCCTTCGCGCGCTCCATCAATCCGACCTTTGGCATCCTGGGGTTGCGCGCCGGGCCGGAATCGCTGGGCGAGATGGCGCAACGCCTGGGTTTCGTCAGCGAACGCAACCTGACGGCGCTTCCGGGCGCGCCGGAGGAAGCCTTACCGCCGGAACTGGACCCCACGCTCCTTCACGCGCAGGCCCGCCTCACGCCGCCCGACACGGGGGACTTCGCCCTCGCGGAAGTCGCCAGCGGATTCACCACCGCCACCACGATCTCACCGCTGCACGCGTTGCGCATCGCGCGCGCCATCGGCACCGACGGCCGCTTGCTGCCGGTCACATTCACGCGCGAACTGCAATCCCTCGACAACGGGCGGATGCTCACGCTGCCCCGGGAAGAGCCCGACCCCTTCGCCTCGCCGGCGACCTTGCAGCATCTGCGCACGCTCATGCAGGCGACCGTGACGTCGGGCACCGCGCGCCGCGGCTTCCGGCGCAACATGAACGCGGACGACTTCGCACGCCTGGACATGGGCGGCAAAACGGGATCCCTGACGGGCCACAATCCTCCGGGACGCTACGAGTGGTATATCGGTTATGCCCGTCGCAAGGACCATCCGGATCAGGGCATCGCGGTCGCGGTCATGATGATCAACCGGACCTATCTCGCGGTCCACGCCACGGAGCTCGCCGGCCTGATCATCCGCGACTGGTCGCGCTATTCCCCGCCTTATCCGAACGAAGACGGCCGCTATCTCGCGGGACGCTAAAGCGTTTCCGTGAGCGCCCTGACGAGCGGACCCCACATGCAGGACACGTTCGGGGGGGTGAACGACCGGCGCCCTGGCGGCAACGCCGGTCGGGTTTCACCTGTCGACCTCCGGGTGTTTCAAAACCCCGGACCGCCCGCCTCGCCCCCGCTGCGATACCTCCCGACGAGCCCGCAATCCTCCTTTGATCTTTCATTTCACGGCTGAGGTTTTACCTTTACCCGCTTCGGAAGGGTGGCCGAGCGGTTTAAGGCTGCAGTCTTGAAAACTGCCGATGGGAAA